>CAZLGM010000354.1:0-1500 GCA_964558875.1 uncultured Desulfocapsaceae bacterium | reverse complement strand
AATTACTTTTGTTCTGGGCTTTCAGATCTTTCTTCACATGCTCGATAAATTCGGCCACAGATTCACCGTTGGCCGCTTTGGCGTTGGGATTGACTTTGAGCAGTTCTTCCCAGGTCGCTATGGCCTCGTTGTTTTTTCCAAAATCAAACATCAGAACAATACCCTTGTTCAGCCTCGATGGTTCGTGGGAAGGATTCATGGAAATAGCTTTGTCAAACATTTCAATGGCTTCCTTGAATTTTCCTATTCTCCTATACATGACACCGAGGTCGGTGTAAAGGTTGGCATCGCCATCATGGAGTTTCAGGGAAGTTGTATAGGCTTCGATTGCCTGTTCAGGTTTGCCGGTGTCAAAACAGAGGTGACCCAATTGAATCCAGGCCTGGATATCTTTGGGATTGGATTTGACTGTCTCCTTCAGTGTGGCAATAGCCTGGTCCTGCTCGGTCGCCAGGTTGTCTTGTGGTTGACTTGTTTGGGCAGGGTTTCTGTCTTGGGTTGGGGATGAATCAAGTTTGTAGACCGCGAAAACAATTCCGAGAATAAACCCTACCACAAGGGCGATGAATACCGCGATGAGCAAATTTTCCTGTTTAACCGTTTTTCCTGAGTATTTCATAAATCTATTTTGGATAATAAAAGGATCCGAATGTCAAAAAAATGAGTGGATTTGATCAAGAACAGTCTGGTTTATACCACAGAGTGGCAGTTGTCTGCAACAAAAAGTAAATGTACCTGTATTTCTTGGAATTGGTGGGTTGAGTCTCTGACAGGACAGCAGAAGAAAGCTTGGGCAGCAAAAGCATCTATATTCAATTGTCCCTCTTTTGGACTTCTGATGCACAAAGCGTACTATTGTGGTATACAGTCCGGCGTAAAACCTGAATCCGTGACAGAAATTGGTGTTCATACAAATAATCCGTCGATTTAATAATAAAATTACTGGATTATTCGGTTTTAACCTCAATTTCTGTCACGGATTAAGGTAAAACAAAAAGGGCCGATCTATCGATCAGCCCTTTTACAATATGGAGGCGGCGAGCGGATTCGAACCGCTGAATAATGGTTTTGCAGACCACTGCCTTAGCCACTTGGCTACGCCGCCTGATATGATAATCGTTTCTGTTGGCACCTTTTAAACGAAAGTGAATCTTTTAACAAGGGAAATATACAAAAATGGGTTTGAATCTTGATCAATTGATCGGAGAAAATAGTGAACAGCTCCGAGAGTTTGAAAAGACTCTTGGATACCGGTTCACCGATCTGCGTCTGTTGCAAAAAGCACTGATCCATGCGTCATATGCTTTTGAACAGGCTCAGGTCGGTGAGAATAATGAAACATTGGAGTTTCTTGGTGATGCGGTGCTCGACCTGGCTGTCGGCGTGATTCTTTATAGACGATATCCGAAAATGCGGGAAGGGGAGCTGACCAAGCTGCGGTCGGCGCTGGTCAACGAGAGCCATCTGGCGCAGATGGCCAGGGAAATTGACCTGGGGAAA
>CAZLGM010000353.1:0-1539 GCA_964558875.1 uncultured Desulfocapsaceae bacterium | reverse complement strand
CTATACCCAAAGACCCAAAATCCCCTTTGCTCTTCTCTTCAGCCTGATTATACTAACATTATAATCTCACGTTACTCACCAACAATTCGCAGAGGTGGTTTCATGAAGCGAAGTCCCGTTGTTGCCGATCGATTTTATCCGGGAAGCAGATCGGTCTTACAGAGCACACTCGATGAACTTATCCCCGCTGTTCAGAAGAAGCAAAAAGCCCTGGGTGTCGTTTCTCCCCATGCCGGGTATATCTATTCGGGTGGGGTTGCAGGCCAAACACTGGGCCAGGTCATCATCCCGGAAACGGTTGTCATTCTCGGCCCCAATCACACCGGTCGGGGCAAGCCCGTCTCCTTGTCCACCTCTACATGGGAAATGGCTTTTGGTGATGTTCCCGTAGATATGTCGTTTGGTAATAAACTGCTCCTGGATGAATCTCCAATCGAACAGGACGATGCCGCCCACGCCTTTGAGCACTCCCTGGAAGTCCAGGTCCCATTTCTTCAATTGATGCAGGAAAACCTGAAAATCGTACCCCTCTGCATCTCACATATATCCTATGAAATGTGTCAGAATGTGGCTACGGTGATCAGCCGTGCTATTGAAAAAACTAATGATCAGATCCTCATCCTTGCCTCAAATGACATGAGCCATTTCGAAACCAGGGAGTCCGCCCGGATGAAAGATAAAATGGCTCTTGATAAACTGCTCGCACTTGACCCCAGAGGCCTCTATGACACTGTGTTGACCAAAGGCATCTCCATGTGCGGCATTATGCCTGTTACTGTTATGCTGCTCTGCTGCATGCAGCTTGGCGCCACCCAGGCAAAGCTGGTTCGCTATACTGATTCAGGGGAGATGTCCGGAGATACCAGCCAGGTTGTCGGCTATGCCGGTGTGATTATCTCATAAGACCCGTTTTATCTTGGCATATTTTGGTGATTCTTCTACCAAACAGGCCTAGCTGAACAATCAGCTATCTCAATTCAATTACCGCAGGCAGGAACGATTAACAAGCTTATATCACTGCCAAAGCAGACCAATATTTTGCTGCTGGCTCTTCCAGTTATCTAATACTTTGCCCTTAGAGGTGAAAACCCGTGAAGAGAAGCAATTCATTTTACTCCTCAATGACATGATAAAAAAGAAAGGACGAATGCAGCTGCATTCGCCCTTTTATGTTCCTATTCAATCAACGAGGCTGTATCAACCCCAAGGATTAATTTTTTCTGTGACCTTCCAAGAGCCGCGTTCTTTTTCAAGAATAATAGTATCATCAACGGATATATTTTTTGAAGTGTCGCCGGTTTTTATTACCAGGCTGCCACTGGCTGCAACTTTTATGAAGTCTTGGGGCTCGTCATCAACATAATACTCTGTCTGGCCAACAACATTGAGCGTCAAATTTGTAAACTCAAAGGTCGCCTGCTGCAGAGATCCCAAAGTTCCTTCCTTCTTTTTTGCCTCAATGGTAGCATTAATCAGCTTGGTAACGGCTGCCTGCTCATCTTTGATATAGTCTTGTGCCAGAGAAGGGTCTACCATGAG
>CAZLGM010000352.1:0-1609 GCA_964558875.1 uncultured Desulfocapsaceae bacterium | reverse complement strand
GGCAGGAATATTCAGTCTGGCTTCCAGGGTATCGGTGCCGACAAGCGTTCCGATGGTTGTCCCTTTGCCGACCCACTCCCCAATATCTACACCTCTGCTGGTCACCGTACCATCATATGGCGCTTTGATTCGGGTCTTTTCAAGCTGAATATTCAGGGCTTTCAATTCACTGTCGGCTGCTCTCACCCGAGCCCGCAACTGCAGTGTCAAATAATAGTCGCGGTCATATTTGGAATCGGAGATGGATTTTTTTTCATACAGCTTTTTCGCCCGTTTCAAATCACGTTCCTGCCGGGTCAACTCGGCCTGCAGGGCTTTGAAAGCGGACGATTTGGCAGCGATATTGGCCTGCAGTACTTCGGAATCAAGGGTTGCTATCACCTCACCTTTTTTGACAACCTGTCCCTCTTTAAAGGCCAGTATCTGGACAACACCTTCCATTTCTGACGCCAGCTTGGATTGCCTGTCGTAATAAAGTGTGCCGGTATAGGTCTGCAGTGGATTGACGACTCCTTTGACCACTTCTGCAGTAACGACCAATGACGGACGCGGTTGTTGACCTTCTTTAGCACCGAGCAGAAAAGGAACTGCTATCAGTATAAGTAAAACGATAAAGCGTTTCATACCATTCTCTTTGTTATTTGATATTCACATGATGTAGCACGGAACCGGACTTTTTCTCTTAGTTCGACACAATATACAATCTGGCACTTTTAGTAAACAACGACGCGTAAAACGTGTGGTTTTGCTTCCCTGCGTAACCAGTGATTTTTACAGGTTGTTGTAAAACCGGTGCACAATTAAAACAGGTTTCATCGGATATCCAAGGATTGGGGTTTTAGTCATCCAGCACCATTCCCGGCACCTTATGGGTTTCAGGTAACACCGATACAGGTATATTTCCGCTATCGCGACGATATAAGAAGTCCTTTCGGATCTTTTCCAATTGTATCGGGTTCTTAAAAAGGAAAACAACCGTCCTCCCCAGGATACGGGCTGCAGTGATCATTGCTTTCTCACCGATGGACATGCCGGTTGCCGCAACGACGCACCAACTGTGCATCGGCAGTTTCTTCGGAACAGCCGCCACATAGACCCCCGCAGTGGGAACAAGCCAGCTCACGTTGCCGACATCGCTTGAAGCCAAACCCTGATAGGGATATTGAGGCAGTGGATCAACATTCCTGGCAAGAACTTTTTGGGGAGAGACACCGAAATTGCGCTGCATTTCCCGACCAAAATCTATCTCGTTTTCTGAAAATTGCGGCGGCCCCACAATACTGAATTGTCGATGCAGCAGCTCAGCCAGTGGCCGGTTGGGCAACAATTCAAATACATTTGTGATGGGGCTGACAGTCAGTTCAGTTCCTGTCATCAAGGCGGCTCCTTTTGCCACACCAACAATGCGTTCATACACCTGTTTCATGTGCTTCTGGTCATCGGCTCTGATGTAATACCACACCTCTGCTCTGGCCGGAACGACATTAGGATGCTCGCCACCGCCTGTAATAACATAGTGAAAACGAACGTCCTGCCGCAGATGCTCCCGCAGAAAGTTGGCACCGATATTCATCAGCTCGACCGCGTCTAAAGCGGAACGTCCAAACTC
>CAZLGM010000351.1:0-1638 GCA_964558875.1 uncultured Desulfocapsaceae bacterium | reverse complement strand
TGTGTTTTCAAGGAAGTTGATTAAGGTATTTTGAAATCGCTTGAATTTCTTGGTCTGTGAGTGCCATAATCACCGGGTTATCCGTCATGAGCAGTGTCAATTTACTGTCCCGTTTTTTAGAGAGGATATCCTTTACCTGATTCGATATGTATCGAAGGTTTTGGTTGGCGAGACTTGGGTAATTTGGTGCTACACTAATTCCTGTCTCCCCATGACAGGTCACACAGAATTTTTTTATATAGAGTTTTTCTCCATTCGAAGATAGCCCGGCTAGAGGGAAGGTCAACAAACATACCATTGCAAGTAGCCAGGCGATAAGGATTTTTCTCATGTTATATCCTTTCCAATCAATTTCAGTTTGGATAAAATTGCCGAGATCATAAAACCAAACAGTCACGTTTCATTATCGCAGGTATCGATTTAACCGACAACAACCGGCTCAATCCGGAGTCCAAATATTCCTCCTCTTCATAAGTAACTATATATATCAGAACGGAAGAGAAGCAAAGAACTGCTGAGCGGGGTTTATAATATATTTTTTTATCATCATATATTTATATGGACAATATACTGGCGAGCTGAAATTTCATCAAGTTCAGGCACTTTCACCAGATAAGGGAAATGGAGTTTTTAATTATCCCCCAGAACACGCATACTGGTTGACAAGCGTGCGCTGGCTGATTCGTATTGTACCACAGAAAGCTATTATGATGATGAATAATAACAAACAGAGGAATACCTGCGGTCACTCAGAGACCATAATGTGCAGAAGCAAAAGTAAAAAGGAATATATTCCCAGTCTTTTTTGCCAACTGTGGGTATCAGTTACGCAGGGGTTGTGGGATGAAGCAATCAGTAGAAACTATTGAAAAATCACTCCTTGTGAGTCCTATATGTTTATACATTCCTGTCGAATTTCAGGCTTGATGCCATTTTCAATATCAAAACCGCAATGCCAGGTGCATTATGGTTTTTTTTTGATGGGTTAATCCAGTTAAGGTAGGCTGAATCCTCTTGTGTGCTATGGTTGACATCATCAATAACCGTTCATAACGTTACTGTATGATTCAGAGATGGTTACGTCGTTGGTTTGAAAACCACTCTGTATAATCTTATTCTACAAAAAGCAATGGAGGTTGGCAGATGACAAAGATACTCATTGTTTATGCCGGGGATTACGGCAATACTAAAAAGATGGCAGATGCCTGTGCCGAAGGTGCCGAAGGTGTAAAAGGAGTGGAAGCTCTGGTCAAACATGCCGATAAGGTACGCCTCGATGATATGAAAGACAGCGATGGTGTCATTATCGGTACACCCGTACATATGGGCAGTATGGACTGGCGGATCAAGAAAATGATTGACGGGATCTGCTCTGGCCTCTGGATGCAGGACCTGATGAACGGTAAGGTCGCCGGTGTTTTCACAACCGGTAGTGGCTTCGGTAATGCCGGAGGGGGCTGCGAGGTGACCATGCTGGCATTGATCAACAACTTTGCCGAACTGGGTATGCTGTTTGTACCCTTGCCGAAAATGACCGAGGGATACGGGTATGGGGGGCATCATCTGGGGCCTTATGGCCGTTCAGCCGATGAGAATATGAAACATATCGGCGTCACCGATGAGATGCTCTCGGTTGCC
>CAZLGM010000350.1:0-1698 GCA_964558875.1 uncultured Desulfocapsaceae bacterium | reverse complement strand
TTGTCATTGATACCGACATGGTATCAAGCGGTATGGAGTCGAACAGGATTTTCATGTCCTCGACGGAATCGATGGCCACACCGGCTTTACCCACATCACCGGTGACCCTGGGATGATCGGAATCGTATCCGCGATGGGTGGCAAGATCAAAGGCAACCGACAGTCCTTTCTGACCAGCCGCTAAGGCCTTGCGGTAAAAGGCATTGGATTCTTTGGCGGTTGAAAAACCGGCATACTGCCTGATGGTCCAGGGCCTTCCGGCATACATGGTCGCCATGGGGCCTCTCACGTAGGGAGGAAGGCCGGGCAGGGTGCCCACGCATTCAAGCTCTTCGAGGTCGGCTGCACTGTATAGCGGCTTGACCTTGATTCCTTCGGGTGTCTGCCATTCCAGGGACTCCAGGGATTTCCCCCTCATCTGCTTGGTGGCAAGTTCTTGCCAATTTTTTATATCATTGTTCTGGGCCATGTCCTATTCCTCTGCAGGATTTACACAGATAAAAAATTTTCTTATAGTCTTACTTCTTTCATCAAAAAACGGTCACAGCTGCCCCAGGTTTGTGCAGGCGTGGGTGACCGTTATCGCCCCCTTACCTATACAGTCACCCACGACCATGCAAAGATAGGGTTCCTGTGATCGTTTCCAGTTATTCCCGTTCACACAACTCAACCAGAATTCCACCGGTGGCTTTGGGATGGAGAAAGGCTATTTTGGCACCGCCGGCGCCACGCCGGGGCTGCTGATCAATCAGGGCTACTCCTTTTTCCTTGAGTTCGACAAGAGCCTGCTCGATGTCAGCCACCCGAAAGGCAACATGTTGAAAACCGGTACCCCGTTTTTCGATGAACTTGGCAACCGGGCCATCCGGAGCAGTTGATTCCAGTAATTCAACCTCACTTTCGCCAACGGGAAAGAAGGCGGTTTTGACCTTCTGTTCTGCAACAATCTCTTCACCTTCAAATGGAAGACCAAGGACATCTGTCCAGAATTCCTTGCCGCCTTCGACACTGTTCACGGCAATGCCAAGGTGGTCGATTTTAAGAATTTTCATGCCATTGTATTCTGTTTTTATGATGTGGTGGAAACCCCATCGCCATATCTATAAGTGGTGATGGGGTTGTTTATACGTCATTTCAGGATTTCGGGAGTGTTCAATCGGTTTCAGGATCGTTTTCCGGGTTGGCCATACCTCGCCAGACCATTTCAAATAATTCATTGGCCTGAGCGGAGAGACTCTCTTTCTGCCCACGCTGAATCCACATGAAAAAGGTTCGCTGAACAAAACCCATGAGAAAATCCAGCAGCACTCCCGCCCGAACATTGGGATTCAGAATTCCTTCTTTCTGCCCCTGCCTCAGGACATCAATCATCAATCCCATCATCCGCGGCTGGGCAAATGTCTGGTCACCTATCCAGGTTTTCATCGGCAGCGTCATATAGACAATACGGCCGAGACCAGGGTGGCGTTCGTAATAGTCAAGCTGCAGCCAGAAGACCTTCCTGAGTTTTTCTTTGAGGTCTTCCAACCCCTGGAGGTGATCAATAATCCGGTCGGTCAGAACGCCCATCCATTTGTCGACAAAGGCAAAAACAAGCTGTTCCTTGCTGCCGTAATGTTTATAAATAGATGTGAAGCTGACACCGGCCCTGGCGGCAATATCCCGTATGGAAGCTTTATGGAAGTCGGAATTGGAAAA
>CAZLGM010000349.1:0-1700 GCA_964558875.1 uncultured Desulfocapsaceae bacterium | reverse complement strand
CTCCGACTGGCGAATGCCGTCAAATGATGAACTCTATTCAATCAGGCAAAAAGGAGCCCAGCCTTATATTGACAGTCTGTTCTTTCCGCATACAACCCCAACTCCATACCATTCCTGGCGGTTGTGCGGTTCAGGTGAGATTTTCAATGAGCAGGTCAAATTCGGAAAAAAACGGATCAAAGGTAAACTCAAACCGGCACGGGCCGTCCGTGGTGAACAGCAATAACTGCGCCTGATTCATCCGGTATAAGTGTACTTTTGAAAAATGCGCGTACCAATGATTCTCAGCCTTGACAGTAAAAGAGGAGTTGCCTGTTAAACAGAATCCGCAACTGGCTTGCTCATCTCCTCTTTGACAGCTGCTCTACCAATTGTACCACATTATTGGTTGGCAACTGGCAGACAAAATCTTCACACACATAGGCTGTTGCCAGTCCCTCCACCTTTTCGACTGAGTTGATAAACTGATGGTAAGAGCTGAGCAACTGTTGGTTCTTGCCGCCATCGGCCAGCAGCACAATGGTATTGGGCAGGTATTTGGATTGTACGGTCTGCAGCAGAGTCCGGGTATCCTCATTTTTCGGGTCGCCTGCCACAACAATCTGACGCGGTTTATCCAGATAAAGATCAAGGGCCGAGAGCATCAGGACCATGGCTGATGGATGTTTTTTCAGATGTGAGCCGAAAGCCTGAATGGTAGAGCGGCCCAGATCGAGCCAAAGCTGTTCACCGGTAATTCTCGCCAGCCGTAATAGATTCAAAGCGGAAACCGAGTTTCCAGCCGGTTCGGCACCGTCATACTCCTCCTTCATGCGTACAATCAGGTCATCCGATTGCACAGCATCAAAAAAACCGCCCCGTTCATCCTCAAACAGCTCTATCTGTGTTTTCGTGAGTCCAATTGCCTGACGCAGCCATTTGGGATCGTGGCCCGCTTCATACAGGTCAAGCAGCCCCTGTATCAGAAAAGCATAATCTTCGAGAGTGCCTGAAAACCGTACATCGCCATCTCTATACCGACGCTTCAAACGTTGTTCGACCAAAAGATTTGTCAATAAGAATTCAGCACAATCTACGGCCCGCTGAAGGTATTCGGGGTTTTCCAGGACCACCGCGGCTTTGGCCAGTGCGGAGATCATCAATCCGTTCCACCCGGTTATAATTTTATCATCCAGATGGGGACGGCTCCGCTGCTGTCGCTTCTCAAAAAGGATACTTTCCGACTCTTTGAGAATCTCCTTGATCTGATCCTCGGCAATATTGAATTTGGTCGCAGCCTTCTCTAAACTTGCTCGACGAAAGAAGACATTGGTATCACCAAATTCATTCTGCGGATCATCAAGTGTGTTACCCTTTTGTTCCAGGCCATAAATATAAGCAACAAGATCAGTCCGCTGCTTGCCAAGCAAACGTTCTATCTCTTCAAGCCGCCACAGGTAAAAGGCCCCTTCGGTTTTCTCTCCCTTTCTGTAAGGGTTTGGTGAGTCAGCATCCTCGGCGGAATAAAACCCTCCATTGTCATCACTGAGATCACGTATGACATAGCGGATAGTTTTATCGGCAACCTCCGCATACCGCTTGTTGCCGGTGACCAGATACAGGTCGAGATAACTGGAAATCAATTGGGCCTGATCGTAGAGCATCTTCTCAAAGTGGGCCACCCGCCAGATGGGGTCCACGGAATAACGATGAAAACCGCC
>CAZLGM010000348.1:0-1723 GCA_964558875.1 uncultured Desulfocapsaceae bacterium | reverse complement strand
TCCGTATTTTCGATAATTCATTTTTAAAGGCACCAACAGACTTTTCCATCTTTTCGGACATCTCAAAAATTGCTTCATTCATCTCTGTCACCTTTATTTTTGTTCATTTGATGTGATCAATGTCCCGATTTCCTCACCTGATACACCCTTTCTGATATTGCCGGCTATTTTCATATTCAAAACCATAACAGGTTTATCATTATTTTTAGCCAATGCTATGCCGGCGGCATCCATGACCTTGAGATCCTTCTGGAGGACCTGATCATAGGTCAGGTGATCAAACTTTACCGCTTCGGAGTGCTTGACCGGGTCCTTATCATAAACACCGTCGACTTTGGTAGCCTTGATAATCAGATCGGCATCGATTTCAAGAGCCCTTAGGACTCCAGCCGTATCGGTTGTAAAATAAGGATTTCCGGTTCCGGCAGCGAAAATGACAACTCGTCCCTTCTCCAGATGACGCGTTGCCCTGCGTCTGATATACGGTTCACAGACAGAGCGCATAGGAATGGCTGAAAGAACTCTGGTAACAACTCCATTGCTCTCCAGAGCATCCTGCAGGGCAAGACTGTTAATAACCGTGGCCAGCATGCCCATATTATCGGCTGTTGTCCTGTCCATTCCTTTGCTTGCTCCTGCAACACCCCGAAAAATATTTCCTGCTCCGATTACAATTCCGGGTTGTATTCCCAATTTCAGCAAGCCCTTGATTTCATTGGCAACAAATCCAAGAACCGTGGTGGAGATACCAAATTCATTCTCACCCATCAGGGCTTCTCCACTCAATTTAAGCAAAACTCTTTTATAGGCGAGCTGCATGAAATTCTTCCTCGGGAATGGGTGAACAACTGGTGGAATCACTCTGAGAATAACTCCGCCCTATATAAACCTGACAGGTCCAACAGGGAAATCAACTGGAAAACCAGCCATCCCCTGTTGATCAAAACGTATGGTCCGGAACTACTATTCGGTGCCGACCTGAAAACGGCTAAAGCGCTTAATAGAAATATTCTCACCCAACTTACCGACCAAATCGGTGATCATATCCTGGATAGTGTGATCCGGGTCTTTGATAAACTTTTGTTCAAGCAGGCAAATTTCAGCAAGAAATTTTTCCATCTTGCCGCTGACGATCTTGTCGACAATATTCTCCGGCTTGCCGGATTCCAGAGCCTGCTGGACATAGATATCCCGTTCTCTGGCAACCACATCCTCAGGCGCCTCTTCCTTGGTAATCGCCAGGGGATTTGCCGCCGCAATATGCATGGCAACCTCACGGGCAAACTCTTGAAACGAGTCTGTTTTAGCTACGAAATCGGTCTCACATCCCAGTTCGACCATAACACCAAGTTTACCTCCAGCATGAATGTAGGTTTCAATGACACCCTCGCTGGTAGCACGGCCTGCTCTTTTAGCAGCAACTGCAAGCCCCTTCTTCCTCAACAGGTCGACGGCCTTTTCCATATCACCATCGGTTTCAGACAGTGCTTTTTTGCAATCCATCATACCGGCGGCGGTTTTATCACGCAGGTCCTTGACCATTTGGCTTGTTATCTTCACAACATTTCTCCTTTGCTTATCGCTATTCAATGAGAAAGGGGCCGTCGGTTGACAACCCCTTCATCATGCAATCGGCTGCTCCCGAAGCGTACCAGATTTCCGGGATGACAGTGTGTCCGTTTCTATTCTTCTGGCTGAGCTTCTTTCTCTTCGGAGTTCTCTT
>CAZLGM010000347.1:0-1725 GCA_964558875.1 uncultured Desulfocapsaceae bacterium | reverse complement strand
TAGTGGTTGTTACCGAACAACACAGCGTGAGGTTCCTTTTCATCTCCGGCAAACCCCTTAACGAGCCAGTTGCCTGGTATGGGCCTATTGTCATGAATACTCAAGAGGAATTACAGACCGCTTTTAAAGAGTATGAAGAAGGGACATTTATCAAATACCAAGGCTGACCATGGCCATTCTTAACCCTTCGTTTTTCCGAACAATAGTAAATCATACAGTTCGACTTGTATGCTGAATTCCGAGGGTGATCAGATTAATCTATAAAAACGTCTTAGTTAAAGAAAGTCTTGGAGATATGATCGCCCAAACCTCGCTATGGGTATGAAGAAGATATGCACCAATCAATTGACACCTCCCGAGAAAGTAATTACAATGTAATTATATTAATGAACAAAAGGTGCAACTATGAAAGCCTCGATTATAAAAATAGGAAATTCACAAGGTGTGAGAATACCAAAGCCAATTATTGAACAATGCGGCTTTGAAACAGAAGTAGAGTTGGAAGTACGCAATCATGAAGTCATTATCAGGCCAACAAAAAATTCTCGTTGCGGATGGGAAAGTGCATTCAAAACCATGGCAGAGAAAGGAGACGATAAAATCATTGAAACACCGATTAGTGAGTGGGATGAGGATGAGTGGGAATGGTAATGAAACGGTTTGATGTGTTTCTCATAAATCTTGATCCGACAATTGGTCATGAAATAAAAAAAACTAGACCCTGTCTTATTGTTTCACCCGATGAAATGAATCGTTTCATTTCTACTGTCATAGTAGCTCCAATGACTACAAAAGGAAAAAGCTATCCATCAAGAGTATCTTGCACTTTTCAAGGCAAAAGGGGGCAAATAATTCTAGATCAAATTCGGACTGTAGACAAAAAGAGACTTGTCAGAAAACTTGGGAAAATCAGCAAGAAATCACAATTTAAAACTCTCACTATTCTTCAAGAAATGTTTGCATTATAAGGTGGTTAGCAGTAAAAAAAATAGCTTGCCAAAGTAATTGATCTATAAAATAATACCCTGCAAAGATGAAGGATATAGCCCCTCCTCCCAGGCTTTACAGAGCTAATCAGAAATCCAGCCACTTATCATATTAACTTCATTCGTTCACCCCTCATCCCACCCATGTATCAACCGCAAAACGAAATCGTCCAGATTGTTGATCGTGCCAATCAAATTATCGACAGTGCTCCCAGATCAGTGATGCGTGAGCGACACCTGATCCATAGAGCCAGCTACATACTGGTCTTCAACTCAAAAAATGAGCTGTTTCTTCAGAAACGAACAATGACAAAAGACGTTTTCCCGGGAACCTGGGATATTGCGGCCGGAGGTGTAGTTCTGGCCGGTGAATCCTATGAGGAATCGGCCATTCGTGAGCTTGATGAAGAGCTTGGGGTCACAGAGGTTAATTTACAATTTCACTTTGATCATTTTTATGAGGATGAAAATAACCGTGTCTGGGGTCGTATTTTCACCTGTAGTCATTGATGGGCCTTTTACTCTTCAGCAAGAAGAGATCGAATATGGTCGTTTTCTCTCCATACAAAGCTGTTTTCATTTGAGCAAGGAAGAGCCGTTTACTCCGGACGGACTGGAGATTCTTACAAAACTGAATCAACTCCTGGAAAGATAAGAAAGTTCAATGCACTATCGACGCTTCGGTAAAACAGAAATACAGATGCCGGTGATCAGCTTTGGCTGCATGCGCTCGATGTAC
>CAZLGM010000346.1:0-1746 GCA_964558875.1 uncultured Desulfocapsaceae bacterium | reverse complement strand
GGCGATATTGTCACTGAAGAGACGTCCTTTGAGAAGACCGAATGATATGCTCTGCCATGAAATTTTGGGTAATTTAGGAATTCCACCGGAACAAGTATAATAAAATTTCGGTGTTGAAAAGCCGGATTCACGGCAAAGTCTCGTCAGGTCCAGGCGTAGTAATGCAGTAATGTGAGCAGGATACGAGGAGCCTAAAAATTGGGCAAAATGGCCGCCATACAAGAGTGCCAGATAAGATCTTAACGATTCTTGATTAGGCATCGTCAGGATCAGCAGGCCTCCTGTTTTCAGTAATCCCTTTAAAAGCCGAAATGTTTGGCGTGGATTCTCAAGATGCTCAATTACTTCCGAACAAACAACAACATCATACCTGTCGTTCAGTGTTATGGGGTCATTCAGGTCGTGTTCATACCAGAGTATCTCTTTACTCAGGCCTGGAGGGCGTTTAAACAGGTCTATTCCAGCCAGCAAATCAAAATTTCCGGTCGTATGTAACTGAGTGAGAATTTCCCCTTTCCCAGCACCAAAATCGAGCAACTTGCCTGTTGCTTTTTCAGATTGTAATAACTGAAATACGAGATCTTTGATCTCCTTTGAAGAAATTCCACCGGATAATTCGGATGTAAGAATTCGTTTTTGTTTTAAATCCAAGAGTAAGCCTGTTTACTGTAAAGGAAAAGAACGTAAGGGTGGTTCTTTTTTAAGATTTGCTATGTATTCATGGATTGTTTCACTTTGTTCTGTATCCGCAGTTTCTTGTTTTGCAGATTACGCAAAAAACGATCTATTCTTAACAGGATAGAGGAGTAGGGATGTGTTTTCTGTACAAAGCTTTCAAGTTCTTGATCAATGCTATCGAACCCATGGATCGTTTTTTCGGAAAATTTAAAACCGTCTTCCCAATAGAGCCATTGCACGAGCTTTTTATCAGGAAGACGGTTTTTGTAAGACTTTGGAAACGAAAAGCGCCAATGGCTGTGAATCATGTGGTATTTCATAAGGAATGTCACCGAGTTTTCCTCAATATCGACTAGCCAGCGGTGGTGTGACCAGCCAACCAGGTTATAAGGCTCAACTCCTCGACACGACTCAACAACACGGGATGGAACTTCAATATAGCCGCGTTTTGCTATCCGGTTCATTTCAGAACAAACCCAGAGAGGGTCTCGCAGGTCCTCAAGGGTATGGGAGCAGATAGCGAAGTCGATTTCCTTATCGTTGAATGGAAAAGGGGTTCGTTCACAAATGTCGCGCTGAATCCATGTGTTTTTCGTGAATTGCTCCTGCCTGCCTGCTTGAGGTTCCTCATAGTATCCCCTGGTTTCATATGGCTCCATATCAATAACGTAGTTAGCACGGTTGAAAGGACGCGCCCACCCGCCTATATCTAAAACGACATCCTCCGGTGTTAACCGGGCTAGTAATCGTTCTACATTTGGTTCGTACATGATCGATTTTCTATAAGCTCTGGGCTAAAAGAGGTTTCTCCGGCAAGCAATACCAGCAGTATTTTAGTTTGATCCAGGATGATTATTGTGTAATTTAACAAGGATAGCGTTCTATTTCGAGTATTTTTTATCGCTTCAAGTATTGGAAAAGCTCTTTAATTAATGGCCCTCCATCATGTCGCTGACATTTCGATTTTCTCCAACCGTTTATTTTATCCTTTTGGGGATGCCTTATGTGATTAAATATTGTTTTATTGTAACCATAAGAAACCTCTTGATTTTTATAGGATTACCAAAA
>CAZLGM010000345.1:0-1748 GCA_964558875.1 uncultured Desulfocapsaceae bacterium | reverse complement strand
GTGGACACGGCCGTAAAAGTCATGCGTCTGGGTGCAGATGACTTCCTCGAAAAACCGGTGGATCTTGAGATACTGCTGGACAAAGTACGGGAAATCGAAGAGGAGATCGTTGTAGCCGAAGAGGCACAGAATGTAAACGATACCATCGATACAGAGCAATTGCCGATTAAAATCATTGGCGAATCAAAGCCCATGCAGAATGTGCTTTCCATGGTCCAACGGAGTGCGCCCACACCCTGGACAGTGTTGATTTATGGGGAGACCGGTACAGGAAAAGAGTTGATTGGTCGGCTTATCCACGGATTAAGTCCAAGAAAGAATGGCCCCTTTATTGAGCTCAACTGCGCGGCTGTTCCCGAGACACTCTTTGAATCGGAGTTGTTCGGCCATGAAAAAGGCGCCTTTACCGGTGCCTCTTCCAGACGTAAAGGGCTGATTGAACAGGCCCACGGAGGAACACTATTTCTCGATGAGGTTGGCGAGATACCAATGACGATGCAGCCGAAACTGCTGCGGGCTCTTCAGGAAAAGGCGATTGTCCGGGTTGGCGGAACTGAAAAAATACACATTGATATCAGAGTGGTAGCCGCTACCAACAGGAACTTGAAAAAGATGGTGGAAGAGGGACGGTTTCGAGAAGATCTCTATTTCAGGCTCAATGTGATAGAGATTGAGATTCCGCCTTTGAGATCAAGAAAGGAGGATATTCCTCTGCTGCTTGACTTTTTTCTTTCCCGGTTCAGCGACAAAAAGATAACCCTTGCCAGTAGTGCCTTATCACAGTTGATGAAGTACAGTTTCCCAGGAAATGTCCGGGAACTGGAGCATCTGATCCAGCGAATGATCACCATGAGCAGGAGCAACACCATTGCGCAATCGGACCTTCCCGATGAGATCAGACGATATCAGGGCGAAGCCGATCAGGGAACATTGACTGAACGGTTAGCGGAATTCGAAAAGCAGATGATTGTCGACGCCCTGGAGCAGAGCGACTGGGTTCAGACCAGGGCTGCCGAGATACTTGGGATCAGCGAGCGTGTCCTTAGGTATAAAATGGGTAAGGCAGGTATATCAAAGAAGCAGTGACAGGCAATGCTCAAACCGTGGTTTTGCTGATTTCTACATTCTCTTATATGACCTTTAATATTTTGATACTCTCACTTTCGGGTTGTGATCTTTGTTTCTTGATGGACGGACAGGACAGTAGTCACCTCTAGGCTGTTATTCACTATCTATTTGAGAGTAAAAAAAAAGCAACCGGCAGAAGCCGGTTGCTGTCAGCTCAAAGTAAGGGAACTGTTACTTGGGAGCTTGGATGGTTTTTCTGATCTTTGTTTTATCTTTATTGACGTATTTGAAAAAGACCGGAAAGGCGATAAAGAAAGCTACGCAGATTAGGTATTCGATACCTTTGATATGGGAATAGTAATCAACCAGTGTGTGAAGGGGTTTGATAAGCCCTGTGGCGACCATATACTGCTTGGCCAGTTCGGTGATCGACCAGTTGACCTGGTACAAAGCACTGGTGAGAGCAGCAGCTACCCAGAGGCAGATAACTATCCCGCCGCCGAATATGATCTTTGCTGATCGTGAGGTTTTCATGATTTTCTCCTAATTGTAGAAAGAGTTTTTTCTTCAGTGCTCGTGGCAACCTACATACCGGTAATGGCAGAGATATAACCCTTCACCAGGCCGACGAGTCCGGCATCGCTCAAGCCACCAATCAGACAGGCAGCGCCCCAGAGTCC
>CAZLGM010000344.1:0-1872 GCA_964558875.1 uncultured Desulfocapsaceae bacterium | reverse complement strand
TCTGGCCTCATCCTGGCATCCCTGGACGGTTGACGGCCAGGAGCAACTGCCCATTCAGGAGGACGAAACAGCCCTTGTCATCTGGGCATTGTGGGAACATTTTGTTCTATACCGGGACATCGAATTCATTAAACCGCTGTATCGGTCCCTGGTCAAACGTGGCGCCGACTTTCTCTGCAGCTATCGCGACAGCCGAACCGGCCTGCCGGATCTCTCTTACGATCTGTGGGAAGAACGCAGGGGAATACTCAGCTTTACCGTAGGCTCGGTATTTGGCGGATTAACAGCCGCCTCCCTCTTCTGTTTTGTATTCGGTGAACTGGATAAAGCCCAGGAGTATCGGCAGGCCGCCGCCCAGATGCGGGACGGGGCCTCTGAGTACCTGTGGAGACCGGAGCTTAATCGGTTCTGCAGAATGATTAATTTCGATGACAACGGTGATATCCAGGTCGATGACACTTTAGATATGTCCCTGTGGGGATTATTCGCCTTCGGCCTTTTTGAAGCCACCGATCCGCGGGTGAAATCGACAATGGAACAACTCAGGGATAAACTGTGGATTCCAACTCCAATCGGCGGCATGGCCCGATATGAAGACGACTATTATCACCGGATTTCCAATGATCTGCCCGGAAATCCCTGGTTTATCTGCACGCTCTGGTATGCAGATTATTTAATCGAGCTCTCTGAGACCAAAGAGCAGCTCGAAGAAGTGATGGATATTTTGCGATGGGTCGATTCCCATAAACTGGCCTCCGGCGTTCTGGCGGAGCAGGTCGACCCGTTCACCGGTAAACCGCTTTCCGTCTCACCGCTCACCTGGAGCCATGCCACCTTTGTTTCAACATGCAGGCACCTGCTGTCGAAACTGGGCCAGATGCAAACCTGTCCTGAATGCGGTCATCCTCAAAGTGGCAGGCAGGGAAAAGATGACTGGATTGAAACACTCTATAAAAAGGAATGTGATTTGATCCACGGTATTTGTGAAATTACTTAAAAATGTGACTCTATAAAGGAGATCAATATGCAGGTTTTACTCATCGGATTGGGCCGTATGGGAATGAATATGGCCAGACGGTTGATGCAGGGCGGAATCAAAGTTCTTGCCCATAATCGATCCGCTGACAAAATCGATACAATCGTCAGGGAAGGAGCAACCGGCATCTATGACCTCAATGATATTCCTGATCAGGTATCAAAACCGCGCATCGTCTGGCTGATGCTGCCGGCAGGCAAGATCGTTGACGATCATATCAACAGGCTCAGGAAACTGCTGTCACCGGGCGACATTGTTATTGAGGGCGGCAACTCCTATTACAAGGATGATATACGACGTAGCGAGCTTTTTGAAAAGGACGGTATTCATTATGTCGATGTGGGTGTCAGCGGCGGTATCTGGGGTCTTAAAGAGGGATATTGCCTGATGTATGGCGGCGACAAAGCAATCTGTGACCAACTGACACCAATCTTTGAAGCCCTGGCGCCCCCTGAGGGGCACCTTTACTGCGGTCCGGCAGGCAGCGGCCATTTTGTCAAGATGGTCCATAACGGAATCGAATACGGAATGATGCAGGCCTATGGTGAAGGCTTTGCCATTTTGGAAGGTTCTCCCTATGGGGAGCATCTGGATTACGCTCAAGTGTCCCATCTGTGGAACCAGGGATCCGTTATTCGTTCATGGCTCCTTGAGTTGGCCGAGAACGCGTTTTCAAAAGACGGTCGGCTGGAGGAGTTAACCGGCCATGTGAGTGACTCCGGAGAGGGCCGCTGGACCGTTCAGCAGGCAGTTGAAAGCGGAGTTTCAGCACCCGTTATCGCCCTGTCGCTGTTCAACCGCTTCCAGTCAAGAAAAACAGATGCCTTTGAAAACAG
>CAZLGM010000343.1:0-1880 GCA_964558875.1 uncultured Desulfocapsaceae bacterium | reverse complement strand
GCCAAATCTAGAAATGAACCGGCTACCCGTTTACACAAAATTTTTCACAGGCTCGATTTTTCATCAATTTTGTTTCAATTCAGTTGACTTGGGCCAGATAAAATCCTTGCCAAAAATGATATTTCACTCCGGATTCTTCATTAGTACGCTCTCTTTGGGTAAAATATGCTCATAATATCAGCTTTTTGAGCATACCAATCCCCTATGGAAATAAATCAACTTATATGTCATTTTCAGCGCTTATGCCGCTGCTTTATACTCTCTGTCAGCTGATTGCTGTTTTCGTTGGATCGCAATCAACTCTTGCCCAATGCGCCGCAGGTTGTATGACCCGACAGCCAGTCCGATGTATCTTTTAAAGTTACCATACCCCCGGTCCGGGCACCGATCCAGTCCCCTGCACTCCAATTCATTAATATTAGATTCTACTGCACTGTGTTTGTTTCTCAATAGTTTAAAACTCCGGTGGTTCTCCTCGGCCTGCTCCAGCTTATTACACTTACCCTTTTTGGGCATGACTACTTTGTCAACATGCATTTCTAAAAGAGCCTTATTATCCTTGTGCCAGAAGCCTTTATCAAAACTCCAGCTTCTTATATCGTATAAATCGGTAAGGTCTTCTGCTATTGGCTTAACCATCTCGGAGTCGGACTGGTTCTCCATGATCCGGTAGTCCACGATCAGATTGTACTGATCCGTGGTAATGGCCAGCTTCTTTCCAAGCTCCACATTGGGATGTTGTTTCCCTTTGGTGATCCATTCGGTATACTCCTCGAAAATGGAAAACGTCTTTTCCTCATGAGGGATCTGCTCTCCTTTTAGTACCCTGCGATCAAGCAAGTCAATATGCTTGTCTAAAAATTCCATATACCGGTCCAGTTCAAGATGGATCAACACATCCATGATATCCCCTGTTGGTAAATCTTCTTTTGATCTTTTAAGTTTATCCTGTAGTGCCCTTGACTTTGACAGATAATAGCGCACGGCCCGTTTTACCCGTTGCTCTTTGCCTTTGCCTCCTGATGTGGTGGCTTTGCCAACGGCCCTCATCGAGTTCTTAAGCTGGCGGTACCAGTCGCCCTTTTTCCTCCACCCAACAACTCCAGGGTACTTCTTCAGAAACTTATCGACCATGTCAAGACATTTGCGGGCACTGTCCCACAACAGGTTGTAATCGGTTGGAAAATGCACGTTACTCTCTACCACAAAACTATCGGTTTTTAAGCACAATGCTTCCACCTCTTTTTTTTTAAACACTTCATGCCCAAACTCAATGATAACCTGGTTCAACTCCCATACAGTCTCGTCGTCAAGAAGTGATACATTGTCAACAACGGTTTGGTATTCAAACTCATACCTCTCATACCCAAAACCCTTCTCAACACCCATGATCTGGCGGATCAGGTGATCATAATTGGCAATGTGATGAAGATCATCATAGCTTAGGTCCTTTAATAACCGAACCTGTGCTAAAACAAATATCTGCCATAAATCCATGCCCGGACGACCCGTCTGTTGCTTACCTGATGTAATTTTTGACTCCAGTATCTCAAAAACTTTTTCGTTCCATTTCGGTGTAATGAATATCTCTTTCAGAGCGGCGCACAACCCAGGAAAAGCACCGCTGCGTTTCTTGGTCGTAATTTTTGTCTCACCGATTGGAATGCTACCGATAGTCATTTGTTGCTCGAACCTTTTTCTCATAATTGAACCTTGTTTGATGGTTTACCAGAAATACTCGAATCTCATTTGCTTAAAGCATTGAATATCTGTATTTTCGGTAAATCTACCAAAGGAAAAAACCGGTAGATTCAAACAAGTTATCAACATTAAATCACTGCAAATCAATTAATTGAACGTTTTCGTGCAGGCACTAATTA
>CAZLGM010000342.1:0-1996 GCA_964558875.1 uncultured Desulfocapsaceae bacterium | reverse complement strand
CAGATGACGGATGATCGCCCTTTCGGCGGCGGTGAAGGAATGGTCATGAAACCGGATGTGCTTAAGGCGGCATTGCGCAATGTCCCCCGTACAGGCAGGTCGTCCAGGGTGATTTTACTCTCTCCCCAGGGAGAAACGTACACCCAGAAGAAAGCGGTAGAACTTGCGGAAGCATCTCAACTGATACTGATTTGCGGCCGATATGAGGGTGTTGACGAACGATTCGTCAGCAGATATGTGAGCGATGAGATTTCCATTGGTGACTACATCCTCACAGGTGGAGAGCTGGCGGCCATGGTGCTGATCGATTCGGTCACCAGGCTGCTGCCCGACGTATTGGGGTGCTCGCTGTCGGCAGACAACGATTCATTCAGCAGAAATCTGTTGAAGCATTCGCAATACACCAGGCCGCGGGACTTTGACGGGGCCGAAGTACCGGAGGCTCTCCTGTCGGGTAACCATAAAGCCATTGAGGCGCACCGATTTATAGACTCGGTTAAACGGACCCTGGCAAAACGGCCCGAGCTGCTTGCAGACGCCCGGTTCAGTGAAACTGAAATCCGGTTATTGAGACAGCATGATCTTCATGATTTGGTTATGGCTGTAAAAAAAGCTTGAATTCGTGAGCATTCGATAGTGCTGTAGCTTTGCTTGATTTAACCGTCCAATAATAGTGAACTATATCGGACGGTTAAATCAAGCAAAGATGCAGTGCTAGCGGATGCCCCAAAGGGCGAGTTATTCTTTTGGGTTAAAATAGCATAATCCAATGATTTTGTGATATGCCAATGTGATATTGAATAAAATAACATTCTTTGTCACGGATTCAGTGAAAGATCATGAATGACAACAGGCAACGGCCAACCGGTCTGGATATTGGACTGATCCATTATCCGGTATTGAACAAAACCGATGAAATCATTGGTTCTGCCGTGACAAATCTTGATCTGCATGATATAGCAAGAGCGGCAAAAACATATGGAGTGGCTAATTACTATATTGTCACCCCCTATCAGGACCAGCAGCAACTGGTTGAAGAAATATTGGAACATTGGCGGCAGGGGTACGGTTCAACATACAATCCGGCCAGGAAATCGGCCCTCGGTCTGATCAGTACGCTGCCTTCCATTGAACGTCTGCTTGAAGTTGTGACGGAAAAACAGCACAACAGACCGCTGATTGTGATGACGAGCGCCCGCAGAACAACCCAGGAGGTGCTGTCTTACAACGATTGCCGGAAAATGATACAATCGGGCCGACCGATCCTGCTGTTATTTGGAACAGCCCACGGTCTTGCCGAACCGGTTATCGAGATGGCCGATGCCATGTTGCCCCCCATAGAGGGAACAACCGGATACAATCATCTCTCAGTACGATCTGCCGTATCGATCATACTGGATCGGTTGCTTGGCGATTATGAGTAATGAATAAATAGAAATAACAGAAACAACAGATAATATAATAACTCTGTAGAACAATATAATTTTACACAAAAAAACATCATGAATCCCATTATTGAAAAAATCGAGCAGGAACAGTTGAGGATGGACCATCCGGAATTTCGTCCTGGTGACACCGTGAAAGTATACATCCGAATCATTGAAGGAAACAAAGAGCGTGTTCAGGTCTTTCAGGGTGTGGTCATCAAACGGAAACGCGGGACAATGAACGCCACTTATACCGTTCGAAAAATCTCCCATGGTGTCGGCGTGGAAAAAACGTTTTCTCTTCACAATCCGAGGATTGAAAAGATTGAAGTCGTTACCCGCGGCCGTGTCCGCCGCTCACGCCTGTACTACCTCCGTAAACGACACGGAAAAGCCGCTCGTATTCGTGAACGCGGCATCATCCGTTAACAGCGTCAACTAGTGTCCGTCCAGAAACGAGGATTTTTCTTATAAATCGAGGCGTAGAGAAAAATTTACCGCAGGCATATAATTAATATTCCGAGGATAAATTTTTCTCTGCAACGAAGAGTTAGGAGAAGGTAAGCGTA
>CAZLGM010000341.1:0-2003 GCA_964558875.1 uncultured Desulfocapsaceae bacterium | reverse complement strand
AATTTCGTGTCCGATTACTATGAATCACAGTACCAGTCTGAGCTCAGGAACCGTGACCAGCTGATTATAGATGGGGATGATTACCTGCTGAGCATCCCGGATTTCGATGAAGACGGGATCGTCAGGTCCAATATTGTCGTTGATCTTAACTAGTGCTTGCAAGTAAACGCTTAAATATTTGATATGCAGTGACTTATTGTTGAAAACTTGTTTGAATCTACCGGGATTTTTCCTTGGTGGTTTTACCGAAAATACAGATATTCAATACTTTATGCAAATGAGATTCGAATATTTTTGGTAAATCATCAAACAAGATACAATTATGAGAAAACGATTCGAACAGCAGATGACACTTGGCAGATTGCCCATAGGAGAAACAGAAATTCCAACAGATAAAAGAGGCGGTGCTCTTCCGGGGCTATGTGCGGCACTGAAAAAGATTTTCATCACTCCGGAGTGGAATGAAAAAATATTTGAAATAATGGAAGCTAAGATCACAGCAGACAAGCAGCAGACCGGTCGTCCTGGGATGGATCTTTGGCAGATATTTGTTTTATCGCAGGTGCGCCTGTGTCAAAATATCAGTTATGATGAACTTCAGCATATTGCAAACTACGATAGCCTGATCCGTCAATTAATGGGCATTGAGAGTGGGTTTGGCTATGAGAAGTACAAATTCGGATACCAAAACATTATCGACAATGTGTCGCTTCTTGATGATGAGACAGTACGTGAGCTGAACCAGGTTATCGTTGAGTTCGGGCACGAAGTGTTTAAAAAAAAAGAGGAGGAAGCATTACGCTTAAAGACCGATAGTTTTGTGGTCGAAAGTAATGTACACTTTCCGACGGATTACAACCTGTTGTGGGACAGTGCCCGTAAATGCCTTGACATGGTAGATAAGTTCCTGGAGAAGTATCCTGAGGTTCATGGTTGGAGAAAGATGCGTGACTGGTACCGCCATCTGAAAAATTCGATGAGGGCTGTTGGCAAAGCCTCATCATCGGGAGGGAAGGGTAAAGAGCAAAGGATAAAACGGGCCGTACGCTATTATCTGTCAAAAGCAAAGGCACTACTGAATAAACTTGAAGCATCAAAGGAAACATTACCGCAACGAGATATCACAGATCTGTTAATCATGCTTGAGTTAGAACGGTACATGGATTTATTGGACAAGCATATTGACTTGCTTGAGCGCAGGGTAATAAAGGGAGAGCAAATCCCTCACGATGAAAAAATGTTTTCCATTTTCGAGGAATATACCGAATGGATCAAAAAGGGGAAATTGCATCCCAATGTTGAGCTTGGAAAAAAGCTGGCCATTACCACAGACCAATACAACCTGATAGTGGATTACAGGATAATGGAAAACCAGTCCGATTCCGAGGTAGTAAAACCAATCGCAGAAGATCTTACCGGATTATTCCTGATAAGAAGTTGGAGTTTTGACAAGGGGTTCTGGCACAAGGAAAACAAGGCCATGTTGGAAGAGCATGTTGAAAAAGTAGTCATGCCCAAGAAAGGAAAGTGCAATAAACTGGAACAGGCCGAGGAAGACCATCGTAGTTTTAGACTGCTGAGAAATAAACACAGTGCAGTAGAATCAAACATTAATGAATTGGAGTGCAGGGGACTGGACCGGTGCCCAGACCGGGGTTATATGCATTTTAAAAGGTATATTGGACTGTCAGTCGCAGCATATAATCTGAGAAGAATTGGACAGGAATTGATCGAGATACAACGACAGTCTACACAATCTGTTGAAAGAGAGTTAAGAATAGCGGCTTAACCACCGCTCAACATATATTAAACGACTTATTCTGAGAGGGATTGGAATATCCGGGAAGCTAAAATTATGGGTATAATTTAATGCCCCGGCAGATGCGGAATGGAAATCGGGAGTGAAAAATCAAAATTGCCCCGGAAAATAATGATCCAGCTCGGATGAATGAAAACAAATTGATAAAATAATTGAAAACGAGACGTTTTCTTTTAGACACTAA
>CAZLGM010000340.1:0-2013 GCA_964558875.1 uncultured Desulfocapsaceae bacterium | reverse complement strand
TTCACTAGCGTTGCGTCTTAGTTAAAAGATTTTCAACTGGTTAGTATTTTGTTCTTTGATATTTTGATATTCTGCATTTTGAAAGAGCTCCGGTATTGGAGTTCGATCAAAGGGAGCCAGACTAATAACTTGTAAGATTTCATATAGAGAGTATTTCAGATCAAGCTGTTTCTTTGCGATTGCAACAACCACATAAGAAGCAATAGCAATCCAGATCTGAGTTTTAACTGCATTTTCACTTTGACCCCAGAACGATTTGACTTTAAGATGCTGCTTGATCCATTTGAAGAACAGTTCTATACCCCATCGAGCCTTGTACAACGAGGCAATGGTTGTAGCCGAGATCTTGAAGTTGTTGGTGATAAACAAGAAGATTCTATCGGTTTCATGGTCATAAAACTCAACAAGTCTGAGTGCTCCTCCATATTTTTTGGAACTAGCGTAACCCGTGAGTTGAATGGCCTGATCGCTAAGGATTCCAGCATCCGTTTCCGGGATACCACTGTCCAGAACTCTATAATTGAGGTTAGATTTGGCCCTGACAATGAAATTAATACGATCCTTTGCTAATTCATGAAGTCTACTGAAATCAACATAAGCTCTGTCCATTACCAGGTAACTCCCTCCGGGAAGATCAACCTTGTCCAGGATATTGACATCATGAACAGAGGCTTCAGTGATATAGATGTATTCCGGAATAGCGGTCTTCAGATCCAACACGGTATGAACTTTGATCGCAGCCTTTGTCGAACGAAAAGTTGCCCACCAAAAGACGGTGACACACAGATCAACAATGGAGGAGTCCAGAGCATAGATTCCACCTTTCAGATCAATCTCAAGTTGGTTGGATCCGGCATACAACACCTTGGCTCGTTCAATCAGCTTCATAGTGAAGTCTCTGAAAATGCGCCAATCTCTAATCTCATTGGCGCGAGAAATTGTGGACTTATGAAATGGCTTTCCAATACCAAGATGATAAAGCTTGTCTTTTTGAAGTTTGAGACAAAGAGCCGTATCACTAAGGCTTTCTCTATGAGTAAGCTGACCAAAGGCCATACACAGAAATTGCTTCCAACAGGTAAAATCCTTGACTTTGTAGTCACCATCATATCGCTTTACACAATACTTAAACACGTGATTAGGAGCAAATTCCATAAGTTGGGCGAATACCATCTTGCCTTGATTCATGATCCATTTTTTGCCACAAGAAAGCAAAAACAGATTTCAAATCGTTGCTCGATGAAAATCTTCTGTATCGCAGATATATCAAGGGTTTCAAAGAACTCATATTAAAAACGTCGCAACGCTAGTGGCCCAGATTATTAATTCTGCATTATTTCGTGTATTTGTTTTTTCCATTAACCGGGATTTTGTGGTTTCAATGGTTCTGACACTGACAAATAATTTATCGGCTAATTCTTTATTGGTTAATCCCTGACAAATTAAATTTAACATATTGGTTTCTCTTTCTGATAGTTTGAGAAGCTCAACTTTTTCTTTAATTATCTCTTGTTCTATTCCTTGCATTTCGATAATCACGGAACGAAGTAATTCGGGTGAGAAAAAATTACCTC
This sequence comes from uncultured Desulfocapsaceae bacterium, assembly GCA_964558875.1. GTDB lineage: Bacteria > Desulfobacterota > Desulfobulbia > Desulfobulbales > Desulfocapsaceae > CAZLGM01. The sequence continues at coordinate 439 of CAZLGM010000340.1, read as the reverse complement.
CACTGTGAACAGTTCGAATTGCCTCTTCAAGCTCTATTGATGGAGCCTGTTTTAATACAAATCCTTTAGCACCAGCTGTTATCATTTCGTAATAATACTTTCGATCACTATACATTGATAATGCAATGACTTTTAGTTCAGGCTTCAGGCTTAAAGCCAATTTAATTGCTGAGATTCCATCCATAACCGGCATATCAATATCAGTTAGAATGATATCAGCTTCAATTGATAACAAATTATCGGTAAATTCCTTACCATTCTTATATTCACCAACAATATTAAAATCTTTAACCTTATTAATTAAGAGTTTTAACCCTTCCAATACAATTGGCAAATCGTCTATTATAACAATTCTGATCATTTGTTATTTATCTTAATGGTAATATTTACATCAACTCCTTTTCCGGGAGCTGAATTATAATCTAAATTACCATTTATT
>CAZLGM010000339.1:0-2025 GCA_964558875.1 uncultured Desulfocapsaceae bacterium | reverse complement strand
ATTATACATATTTTTTACGAAGCTCTTTTGAAACATCTCTTGTAAGGTCTAGCACTTTTCTGGCCAGATCCGGAGGCAATGAACCTGTTCCACAGCTTGGGGTGATTAGGGTCTGTTTGATGAGAGCCTCACGACTGAAACCAAGCGGTGCCAGGACATCAGCCTGTTCTTCCCAAAGTTTGATCAGAGACTCACTCGTTTCTTTTTTTATATCGTCATATTCACCGGTGGGAACAATACCCCAGGCCAAAATTTTACCCTCAGTAAGATAATTACCCAGAGCTGTTTTCTCCAGAGCAAGCCGGTCAAAGTAGCCGTAGGCATCAAAACTCAAAATATCTATTTGCGAGTTCAGTAAAATATGCCATTCGGTGTTGGCACAGACATGTACCCCAGCCAATCCGTCCACCTGATGAATTGCCTGAACCACTTCATTGATATCCGAACGAATGTCATCCTCACTGATGGAAATAAACGAAGAAGAACCGAGACCAGCCAACGCAGGTTCATCAATGAAAATCAGGACCGGCAAGTCTGAATCTTTTTGCATGAACTGGACCTGCCAAGCAGCTTTCATGGCCAATCCTTTGACGACAATATCGCGTATGATTGGATCATAGTAGCCCAGTCGATCATCTGTATCATGCACTCCGGTCAACATGGTAAAAGGACCGGTGATCTGCCCTTTAAGAGCTGTGAGTTCAGGAAATAAGCCCTGAAGGTCAGATAAGGTGTACATGCCCTGGGCTCTCATCTTACTAACCTGAAAGCGTGAATCAGGGAGAAAGTTTGGATCTTCTGCAGCCATGAGATAGTCTTCATAAAAGGCGAGCTGCTCTTCTTCAAAACCCTCCTTTTGAGGATCATAATAGACAGATAAGTCGTTCTCCTTTTCTTCTTCAACAATTCCGGGAATCCCTTCAATGAACTGGTGAAGCATACGTTCAACAGGCCTGGAGACCAATTGCGGCCAGATGGGAATTGTAGGAGTTGAAGGCAGGATCCAGTTTTGCAGGGCTTGGGCCGGATCGTCAACCGGAAGACTGCCAATAAGTACGGATTGACCGTTTGCGATAAATTTTATACTAGTCATAAGATGTAGTTTTTCTCGGACAGCCTCCTGGCATTGGCAACTGCTGCCTCATTGATCTCACGCACTCTGTTTTCCAAGCCATATTCGGCTAGCACTATGGAAGTCGCACCAAAGGTATTGGATTCAATGACCATGGCTCCTGCTTCCAAAAAGAGGCTATGGAGTTTGACAATGGTTTCCGGTGAGCACACGTTGAGGTATTCATTGCACCCATTGATACCACCCCAGGTTGATGGGGGGCAGTTCCATGGATTGCAGTGTTGTGCCGCAACCACCGTTAAATATGAGGAGTTGTTCGTCTTTAAATGCCATCGATTACCGGTCGTTTCAAGCAAAAAAAAAGGACTCCACAAAATGCGGAGTCCCTGAAAAACTAGTTGAATTTGTACTACAGCTTGTGAACGTTTTCCGCAGAAGGTCCTTTGGGGCCGTCTACTATATCAAAACTGACTTTCGCTCCTTCATCCAGAGATTTGAATCCGTCTCCCTGAATCGCGGAATAATGAACGAAAACGTCATTTCCACCTTCCTGCTCAATAAAACCAAAACCTTTCGCATCATTAAACCACTTTACTGTTCCTTCAGCCATCTTCGCACTCCTTTTGTACTCAGTTCAAAATCTGAACCATAAAAAATAGTGATCCAACTCGTTGAATCATTCATTACGGCGTAGCGGTTGTCATACAAGCAGCAGAAACCAAAACCTTGGGCGGCGGATTACTTATGCTTATTTTCAATTAATACTACGCACATTCCTCCCCGGTTCAGCCGGGAAATAATCCACGGAACTTCAACGTGGGTGTTCACAAAGAGCCCGCCTGCGAAAAAATGACAACGAAAAATCCGTATTCCTTATAATATGAAGCACGAATGAAATCTGATGTTTTTTTATTACAAACAGGATGTTACACACATTGCAAAGGTTGATAGCA
>CAZLGM010000338.1:0-2051 GCA_964558875.1 uncultured Desulfocapsaceae bacterium | reverse complement strand
GGCAAGTGATTCTCCTGCGTTGGTTGTGTCTGTAGAATAAGATACAGTGGGATGTGATGAAATGAAAGACATGTGTGATATCAAAGAATCGGGATATTCAAGAATTACAGTTTAAGTTTTTTCTCAACAATCTGTTCGTCAAAATAGCTTACAGGAACTTGAACCTAAAGGAATACTTGCTTTAAGAAGGAGCGAATACTATACTTATTTGATATGGTTTTCTCATTTGCACTAAATTCTGAAACGATCAGATTTATTTAAAGAATCATGCTGAACTCCTCTCAACAAACAATTGTCGAATGTGTTTCCGGTGGTCTGCCTATTATGGCTCCCGTAGGCACAGGAAAAACCTTGACGCTTGCTGAACGATCCGTAAACGCTGTCGTCAACGGAATCCCTCCTGATCGAATTCTCTGTCTCACATTCACCAATCGTGCAACCAAAGAGATGTCTGGACGCATCAAAAGAAAGCATCTTGATTATGCAGGCAAAATGACGATTTCGACTTTCCATGCTCTGTGCGCGAAAATGCTCAGATTTGAATCGCGAGAAATCGGCATACCAAGCGATTTTGTGGTCTATGATGATGTAGATAGCATTGAGTTAATCCAGGGTATAGGTCATCTTGAACTGAGGATGGCAAGGGATATCTATTATCAAATTGCAGCTGCCAAAGTTAACGCCAGCGGAAATCTGATTTCTGCCGGAGGTTTGATGGGTGATCTGTTCGGTGGTCTTATGGATTCCACCGCTTCAATTGCGATAGAATACCAGAAGAATCTAAGGTCTCGTCATGCTTTGGATTTCCAGGATCTTCTAGTTCTCGTCAGATCAATGTTGAAAGAAAACGAAGACATCCGAGAACGCTGGATGAACCTGTATGATTTTATTCAGGTGGACGAGGTTCAGGACACACATTTTTCAGAATATCGAGTTGTCAGAGCATTAGCTCAACGATCCGGAGATCTGGCAATGATCGGGGATTTCGATCAAACGATATACGAGTGGCACGGTTCACGGAAGCATATTATCAGCAGAAGCTAAATAGCGCAACCGGCGTTGATGGTGAAACATGGTCTCATTTTGGTGAGAATCTTGAATCAAATATTCAGGATCTTTCTGACAGGCTGAAACGTGGTGCTTACCAGAAACTATCCCCGCGCCCCAACAACACAGCACCAAAATACCCATGAGGCATGTTTAACTTATGCCAAACGGACTACAATGAACTCGAAGAGTTTTTTATATCTGAGGAAACGCCTGAAGGGCGTATGGACATTCCTGTTCGTTTATTCAGTTTTAACGGTTTTACAAATTAAAGGTAGTGAGTAATTTCAATGAACATGGATAGAAAGCTTACTGATGCAGAGTACGATGAATTAGAGTTATTCCTCGACACTGATGAAGGACCTTATAATTGCATGACCATCTCGATGATGGATGGATTCCTGACAGCCTTAGTAATTGGTCCGGAAATCATTGAGCCCAGCAAATTGTTACCGGTTGTTTTTGGCACCGAGGATGATGAGGATGATGAGGAAATGGCGGAATTTCCTTCCGAAAAGATAAAGAGAATTACTGAAATTATTTTGCACCGTTACAATTACATCAGCAAAACATTTGAAATTGATCCGGAAAACTTTGAACCGATATTTTGTTATAGAACATCGGACGAGACGAAAGAACCGGTGATTGAGGAATGGTGCGATGGTTTTTCCATTGGGATACTATTTTCAAAAGAATCCTGGGACCCACTTATTAATGATGCGGAAGCCTTTAATTTACTGTTTCCGGTTATGGTTTTCGGAAATGATGTTGATATGGATGATTCAGTAATTCATCCGAATGCTTTTGAAAAAATACCAATGCTCACATATTCGATTTATGGGATACATGAATACTGGAAATCCCACCGAAATGCCGATGCACCTCTCACAATACTGAAAGTGGTACAAAAAACCGACCGAAACGCCCCCTGCCCCTGCGGCAGCGGCAAAAAATACAAAAAATGCTGCTTGGAAAAGACGCATTAAACATCCCAACCATGTGTC
>CAZLGM010000337.1:0-2101 GCA_964558875.1 uncultured Desulfocapsaceae bacterium | reverse complement strand
CTAGTTTCTTGAAATTTTCAAGTGTAGGAAGATCTGGTAGATCACCTTTGACAGTTGCTGCTTCCAGGCCTGAATCCTCTTTATAAAAGGAAGGCTGTGGAGTTGGAATATAGGTCGAGTGGATGGACAGAATGGAGATCGCGATAACACCTAGAAGACCTAGAATAATAATGGATATACGTGGCTGGGCTCCTGTTCTTTTCTCCTGTTCCATAGGCGTTTATTGGATAGAGGTCTCTGTGTTTCGCTGTTAAGAGTTAAAACAGTATAAAGAAGATGGCGGATTGATGTCAAATTTTGTTGGTGTTTTGACAATTAAACAACCACAGGCAGACTGACATAGCCGGTTTGTAAAGCGAATATCGAATATCGAACAAAAAATATCGAATGACGAAGTAGTGAAGAAATTAACCGGCCCTTAAAGTTTGAAGAGGCACATCATATTCTTCCGTCCTTCGACATTCATTATTTCTTGTTCGATATTTAATATTCGCTGTTAAATACTACCGCTAGCAAAAAAACCGTCTGCAAGAAAGGCAGAGGTTCAAACCTTGAACAAAAACAACGAAAAAAGTGTCTACAACCGCCAACCCCAGAACCGAAGAAAACGCTTAAAATTCCTCATGTCGGAAGCGGTCCTGTTCCATGGTTTAAGGCTGGTGTAGAATGGATTTGTAGTTTGAAAACCAAGGTCATATTTTTTATCGCTTCCAACAAAAATGTCGAGACTGATCAGACTCATGAGCAGCGTTTCCCACGGCTTTATCGAACCTTTGACGTGACCGTCGAAAATGCCGCCATGATGAAAGAAACTGGTGGTTGTGTCATTAAGAGGTATTGCTTCGAGGCTTGCCAGGTCGGCAGATGCCATCTTTTTATGAGAAGAAGGTGATGTCTTCAACTTGCTCTTTTCAATCAATTCAATCTTCATAACCCGATGAATATCAGGACGGACCGAAACAAAAAGGGCCGGGTTTGAATAGCTGTTGAAATCCAGCAGCGGGGTCAATCGCTCACCATACACTTTCAATACCTTATCGTCCCAACATTCAGGATAGCTGTTTCTGGATAAAAAAGATGTCGGGATAATAGCAAGATAACATCCACACGTGTGGACGGCAGTTACCAGAAGCGGTTTGAGATTCGATCCCACAGTCACGACAATGATAAGGCCCGGATTGGAACCGCTGGTCAGATAAAAAGGGATCAGGGAAAAAGGAGTTTCCGGGAAATGGACACGATAAATGTAATTGGTATATCTGTCTTTCTCTGTGTCAAAGGAGTCGGTCCCGTAATAAAGGGTGGGGTGGTTAATATCAATAAAGATATCTTCTTCCATCTTGGAGCTAAACCTGGCGGAAACCTTGCCGATAAGATTGTGGTCGGCGAAACTGTTGTAAATAAGAAAATAGGGAGCAAATGGAAAAACTTCCAGTTCTGTCCGGGAGGGTGGTTGATAGATAATGCTGCTTTGCGGGTTTTGCACAATCGGATGGTGGCTGCATCCGCAAAACAGGAGTAGCAAGAATAGAATTGGGAGAAAGAAACGAAAAGTTTTTTTCATACATTCACTGTGCGGTCTTAGGACAATCTGTAGCGGAAGGTGATACCGGATTTTCAATTATTGTATCATAGTCAGGGTCTTAAAACCATGCGGATTTAGTAACTGTCAGATCATTTGGCGTATAGATTCATTGGTTGGTATTCATCGGGTAAATAGAAGAAATTATCATGGAAGTACAATCCTGTATTGACATTGATATACTGCTGATTAGATTTAGGACTACTCGTCGTTATCAAATTGTTAACCGCTCAATTGGATTGGTTGACAACAACAATAATCAAAGCTAAGCAAGGAGGTTGGCGATGCAGAAGTGGGAATGCCCCTGCGGCTATATTTACGATCCGGCTGAAGGTGACTATGAAAATGGAGTCGATCCTGATACTCCGTGGGAAAAGGTTCCAGAAGATTGGGTCTGCCCAAAATGTGGCGCTGAAAAAGAGGATTTCTGGGAAGCCGATTAATCTTTGGCAGTGAATCTTCATTGCATGCGAATAATCGCATAGACAAAAAAAGGGGCTGGCGTATTTACGCCAGCCC
>CAZLGM010000336.1:0-2154 GCA_964558875.1 uncultured Desulfocapsaceae bacterium | reverse complement strand
CACCTTGAAGTATTGCTTGAAATGCGCAAAAAATGCAAAGTGCTCATTGCCCTTGGTTCCTGTGCCACACAAGGAGGCATCCCGGCCTTGATGAATGGCCAGGATGCCAAGGAAAGCTTTGAGGCAATTTATAAAACACCATCTACCGACTCCGGCGCCTCGATGCCTGATCAGGTCGTGCCAAAACTTCTAGACCGGACATATGCACTGGATGAAAAGGTGGAGATCGACCTCCAACTTGCCGGCTGCCCTCCAAATCCTGCTCATATTGCAGAGGTCATTTTCTCTTTGCTGGAAGATCGTGATCCAGTATTGCCGACTAAAAGTGTCTGTGACACCTGCCCAGCCCAACGTACAGGAAAAGGTGAAGTGCAGAAAGTCCGCCGATTCATTGAGAATGCCGACTTCGATCCGGAGCAGCCTATCAGCGAGATGCGATGTCTGCTGGAACAGGGCTTTTTATGCATGGGGCCTGTGACTGCCGCAGGCTGTCAAAAACGCGGAGTCCCTACCTGTATCGAAGCCCGTGTTCCCTGCCGAGGCTGTTTCGGATCTGTCCGTCCCAGAGGGAGTCAACTGCTTGATATGATGAACGCTCTGGCGAGCAACGGAATAGATTACACATCCGTAGTTGACAGGAAATCCATCCAGAGGTTCTGCGGGGCACACGGTAACCTGCGGCCAATCAGAAAAAAGATTGTGAAGGAGGACAGCTAAAATGGGCAAGGTATTAAACATCCAACCGGTAACCCGGATAGAGGGACATGCTCGCATCTCCATCCATCTTGACGATGACGGCAATGTTGAAGAAGCCTATATGGCGCTGATGTCTTTACGTGGATTTGAAAAATTTATCGAAGGCAGACCGGCCGAGGAAGTCCCTCGTATAGTAACCCGTATATGCGGTATCTGTCCATGGATGCATCATACCGCTTCCAACAAGGCGGTCGATGGCTGTTTTAACGTTACCCCTACCCCGACTGGTCACAGGCTCAGGGAACTTTTGCAGGTGATGGCTCACATAAATGACAAGATCCTCCACTTTTTCTTTCTGGCAGCACCTGATTTTGTCCTTGGGCCTGAGGCCGATCATTCGGTTAGAAACGTTATTGGAGTGGTAAAAGCGGCTCCTGAACTGGCAACCCAGGTTGTCAAAATGCGTCAACTTGGACAGATGATGTTGGATCGTTTTGCCGGTAAAGCCATTCATCCCATTGCAGCTGTTACCGGTGGTTTTTCCAAACCCATGCTGAAATCCGAGCGTGTTGAGCTTTTGAAAGACACCCGGACCCTACTTGACTTCAGCCTCTATGCTCTTGACTTTGCGAAAGAAAATGTTTTCAGTAAATACATCGATGTCATCGGGGAACTCGGTGTCATCAACACCGGTTTCCTGGGTACAGTTGACCGCGAGGATGGCTCTTTCAGGATCTATGACGGCAAACAACGGTTAATGAAGCCCGATGGCAGCTATATCGATTTTGAGGGAGAAGATTATCTCAACTATATCGGGGAACATGTGGAACCATGGAGCTATGGTAAAATGCCGTATGCCAAGTCATGGCATGAAGGTTTTTCACTTGATCTGAATGATCCCAAGGGTATATACAGGGCCAATACACTTGCCCGTATCAATGTTTGCGACCAGATGTCCACCCCACGTGCCCAGGAGGCGCTTGAGGAGTTTCGAAACAGCTTCGGCCGACCGGCCCAGGCAACCCTGCTGTATCATTACGCTCGTCTGATTGAGCTGGTGTATGCCTGCGAGCGTACAATTGAACTGCTTAATTGGGAAGGCATCACCGACACCAATGTGCGAGCCAAAGTAAAACCGCAAGCCGGCAGAGGCGTGGGAGTCGTTGAGGCGCCCCGGGGAACCCTCATTCATGATTATACAACAGATGATAAGGGTTGTATCAAAGATGCTAACCTGATTGTTGGCACAACCCATAATATCGGCCCAATGAACATGAGTGTTAAACAGGCCGCTGACATGCTCATAAAAGAGGGCAAGTACAATGAGGCTATTTTGAACAAGGTAGAGATGGCGGTTCGAGCCTATGACCCCTGAATGTCCTGCGCCACTCACCGCCTGGATGGCGGTATCCCCCTTGCTCTTGATATTGTTGATGCAAAAGGAAAGCTGATTGAAAC
>CAZLGM010000335.1:0-2157 GCA_964558875.1 uncultured Desulfocapsaceae bacterium | reverse complement strand
GCCTTTGGCAGCCACCTTGCCTTGAGAAGTAAAAATGGTATAGGTTGCCCCGGCAACGGCCTTTCCCGTCTTTCCATTGACAACTGACACATTGAGCGGACTAAGAACAGCGTGGACATCAAATGGTTTCAGAAGGATCAGGGCAGAGATAAAGACAACCATGAAACAGTTTTGATCGGTAAAAGAAAATGACTTATTTTTCATCTTTCCCTCACGAATTATATGTTGGTTGACTTAGGGATCATAACACACAACATATTAGAATAGCGATTTTTTTCTATTATGCGGAACAACCGCAAAAATAATAGCCAGGAATAGCGAGAATATTGTGATTACCAACAATTATCCTCTTGTTGCCGGTAATAAAAAGTATTAAAAAGTAATGAGGAGGTTGTTATGAAAAAGAAAAAGACGATTTTTACATTTAAAGCCGACGAAGAGTTGTCTCAAATGCTCTCTGAGATGCCTAACCGTTCGGCTTTTATCCGTTCTGCAATCCAATCGGCCCTGAGATCAAGCTGCCCTCTTTGTTCAGGCACCGGTGTATTAAGTGATGAACAACAGAAACACTGGGATCATTTCAAGAAGTTTCATTCCATTGAGCAGTGTGATCACTGTCAGGCGATCCATATCACCTGTGAAAACGACTCTACTACTGATATTCACTGATTGACGTCCCTCATGTTAAACCACAAAAAAGAAATGATTGTTGGGATTCGTTGCCTTTCTTTCTCCTACAACACAACACCTGTTCTTCAGGATGTCGATCTTGATATCTATCAAGGCGATTCCATCTGTATGGTCGGCCCTAACGGTGGCGGCAAATCTACCCTGATCAAGCTGATTCTCGGCCTGCTTACTCCGAGCAAAGGGACCGTTACGCTGTTTGATACCTCCCCTTCCCAATCACGATTACGGGTAGGATATGTTCCACAACATGTCCAATTTGATCCGTTATTTCCTATCTCTGTTATCGATGTGGTGAAGATGGGAAGAATCGGCCGGTCCTCATCGTTGTATTACAGCAGGAACGATGTTTCGGCTGCCATGGACTGTCTGGGAATTATGAATATCAAACATCTTGCCGGCAAACCTTTTGCCACCCTTTCAGGTGGGGAACGACAGCGCGTCCTCATTGCCAGGGCATTGGCAACGGAGGGCGACCTGCTGATTCTCGATGAACCGACCGCCAACATAGATAACAGAACAGAAGACCATCTGTTCGAGTTGTTGGAAGAGTTGACCACCAGCCACACAATTCTTGTGGTGACCCACGATATTGGCGTTGCCGCCGGAGTGTTCAAGCGGATCGCATGCGTTAACCAGCAGGTTGTTATCCACCCGACCAGCGAACTGACCGGTGAACTGATTCGTGAAATGTATGTCGGTAATCCCCAATTCATTCATCACGATCACCGTTGTACTTTTGAACATAATAATGACTGAATTTTTTACCGCATTAACAGATCCCGGAATGACGTTTTTCCGTTATGCTTTTTTCACCGGGATTTTCGCATCCATTGCCTTTGGCATAATAGGTACTTTTGTGGTCGTCAGAAGAATCAGCTCAATTGCCGGTGCCATCGCCCACTGTGTTCTCGGCGGAATCGGTGCAGGTCTTTACTGCCAGCAGGTTCTGGGAATACATTGGCTGACGCCGACTATCGGCGCGATTATGGCAGCCATTGTCGCCGCTTTCATTCTCGCCTATGTCTCTTTCCACTCAGGACAGCGGGAAGACACAGTAATCGGTGCCTTGTGGGGAATCGGCATGGCAATAGGACTTCTCTTTATCGCCAGAACACCTGGATACAATGATCCAATGAGTTACCTGTTTGGCAATATCCTGCTCATTACCGAATCGGACTTTTTACTAGTTGTGCTGCTCGATTTCTTTATTGTGGCCATAGTGCTGCTTTTTTACAACCGTTTCGTCATTCTCTGTTTTGATGAAGAGTATGGACGGATACGGGGGATACCCAGTTCACTGTATTATCTTTTGCTGCTTCTTCTGGTTGCTCTCACCATTGTTCTGCTTATTCGAATTGTCGGCATTGTCATGGTCATAGCCCTGCTAACCCTGCCTCCTGCGATCTCCGGCAATTTTGTCAGATCGATCTCTCAGATGATGATCATTTCCATTCTGCTCTGCATGTT
>CAZLGM010000334.1:0-2163 GCA_964558875.1 uncultured Desulfocapsaceae bacterium | reverse complement strand
TGAGCCAGTTGGAGCAGAAGATTTCCGCCCAGGTAAAAAAGAACATGAACAAAACCCAGCGCCAGTACTATCTGAATGAGAAAATGAAGGTCATTCAGAAAGAGATCGGCGAGGGAGAAGACGGCGTGGATGAACTGGGTGAAATCGAGCAGTCCATTAAAAAGAAAAAGATGCCCAAAAAGGTCAAGGAAAAGGTGACCAAGGAATTCAATAAACTGAAATCCATGCCACCGATGTCGGCAGAGACTACAGTAGTGCGAAACTATATTGACTGTATTCTCAACCTGCCCTGGCTGAAAAAATCTAAAGCGTCGATCGATATCAACAAGGCAGAACGGATTCTCGATGAAGATCATTATGGTCTGAAAGTGCCCAAAGAGAGGATTCTGGAATATCTTGCCGTTCAATCCCAGGTCAAAAAGATCAAGGGACCCATTATCTGTCTTGTCGGTCCTCCCGGTGTGGGTAAGACCTCAATCTGTAAGTCCATTGCCAGAGCCATGAACAGGAGGTTTGTGAGGTTGTCCCTTGGCGGTGTGCGGGATGAGGCTGAGATCCGGGGTCATAGAAGGACCTATATCGGCGCTATGCCGGGCAAGATCATTCAGTCCATGCAGCGGGCCAAAGTTAATAATCCGGTCTTCTGCCTTGATGAGGTCGATAAGATGTCCATGGATTTTCGTGGTGATCCGTCATCGGCACTGCTTGAGGTCCTTGATCCTGAGCAGAACTTTGCTTTCAACGATCATTATCTGGACATGGATTATGACCTGTCCGAGATCTTTTTTATTACTACAGCCAACTACCTTCACGGCATCCCGGTTCCTCTTCAGGACAGGATGGAGATCATACAACTGTCCGGTTACACCGAAGAGGAGAAGAAGAAAATCGCGCAAGGCTTTTTGATTCCCAAACAGCTTGAGGCCAACGGCTTTAAAGAAAAATCCGTCCATCTGTCTGAAGGGGCTATCCTGGAAATCATCCGTCGATATACCCGTGAAGCCGGCGTCAGGAACCTTGAGCGTAGCATTGCCTCGGTATGCCGCAAGGTTGCCAGGGAACGTTTGAAAAAGAACATTAAAAAGAAAATAACCCGGATAACTGCCCAATCGGTTATCAAGCTGCTCGGCACTCCGAAATTTCGCTATGGGCTGGCGGAAGATACCGATCAGATCGGTTTGGCAACCGGGCTGGCCTGGACTGAGGTCGGCGGTGAACTGCTGCAGATTGAAGCGACCATCATGCCCGGTACCGGTAAATTGACGATTACCGGTAAGCTCGGTGATGTGATGCAGGAGTCGGCCCAGGCAGCGCTCAGTTATGTGCGTTCACGGTCGATGCGCTTCGGGTTCGAGGCCGATTTCTATAAAAAGCTGGATATCCATGTCCATGTGCCTGAAGGTGCCATTCCCAAGGATGGACCATCCGCCGGGATCACCATCACCACTGCAATTGTATCGGCGTTACTGAAAGTTCCGGTAAAACATGAGCTGGCCATGACCGGTGAAATTACTTTACGGGGCAGGGTGCTGCCCATCGGCGGTCTGACCGAGAAACTGCTGGCTGCCAAGCGCGGCAATATTACCCGGGTGCTAATTCCAAAGGACAATGAGCGGAATCTCGATGATGTCCCTGCAAAGGTCCGCAAGAGTCTGACCATCGAGCTGGTCAGTCACATGGATGAAGTCCTTGAAAAAGCTCTGATAGTCAAAGAGAACGAATCGGTGTTCAAAGATGTGCCGCTGGGATCTGTGTATGGGGACATTACTGTTTCCACTCATAATGTTCCCCATTAATTTTAACCTGAATCCGTGACGGAGCTTGTTGTTTCACTCAATAACATATTGATATAATAAAAAATCTGTGCATAACGGGATTAAACCCTACTCAGATTCCGCCCTTCGGGGCGCCCGCTAGCACTGCATCTTTGTTTGATTTAGCCACCTGATATAGTTCACTATTATCAGATGGCTAAATCAAACAAAGCTACAGCACTATCGAATGCTCACGGATTCAGGTTTAAACCCAGGTATTTCTTCGACGATGCAGGTTTTTGCTTGACGGTGGATAAGCTTTGGGTTAAATAGTCATTCCACATTGATTGCAACGGGCGGGTAGCTCAGTTGGGAGAGCATCGGCCTTACAAGCCGAGGGTCACAGGTT
>CAZLGM010000333.1:0-2186 GCA_964558875.1 uncultured Desulfocapsaceae bacterium | reverse complement strand
CTTTGGTTGAAAAACCACTTCAGCAGTTGTGTATCGATTCCAGTCGGTATGCAGGATTCGATTCTGCTCGGTGTACCGTTGGTGGACAGGTGTGTGAGGGAAGGGCGTCAGGATGGAGAACTCGGACATGTCGACATCTATTTCAAGAAGAAAGTCGACAAGCCTTTTGATATAGTCGCTGTCCTGATTATCTGTTCCCAGCAACACGGCCGCTTCTACACCGATACCGTAGTCTTTTAAACGTTTCACCCGGTTACGGATAACATCCGAAGTATCAAAAACCGCTTGATACACATACCAGCAGCCGGCTTCAGCCGCTTTGGCGATCACCTTCTCTTCATCAAGGATCGGGTGACTGATCCATTTCTTTTTTAATGGAATCATGGCTTCAAACAGCTCCATAACCCACTGTTTATCCTGGGCAAGAGAGTTGTCGACCAGGAAGAGCCGATTGTTGTCGATACCTTCGAGTTCACGGATAACGGTATCAATCGGTCTCGGTCGAAAGGCGCGTCCACCGAGATAAGCTGTGGCACAGGGGAAACAGTTAAAACGACATCCTCTGGAGGCGTGAACCAGATCAACCATACGTACCCCCCTATAGGTGTATCGTTCTTCGTTCAAGACGCTTCTTCTGGCAGGACCAATGGTCTCAATGGGAGGGAAGTCGTGGAAGAAATTGTATTTCGGTTGAAGCTGTCCCTGTTGAAAATCATTCAGTACCTGTTCCAGACGTCCGTCTTCCGTTTCTCCAAGGAATATGGAATCGACAAAGGTCTCCACCTCTTCGGCATGGAGCATGGTGGAAATACCACCGGCAACAACCGGTATGCCCAACTCCTGAAAACGACGACTGATTTCCTTTCCACGCGGAAGCTGGCAGGTCAGCATCATCGACATCAGAATAATGTCGGTCGGTTTGGCAAAATCGATCTCATCAACATTCTCGTCTATAAATACAAGATCATATTCCTCCGGAATAGAGGCGGCAACACAGACAGGACCATGAGGCGGCAGGTGAAATTCGGTCTGTTCGGGGATTTTTTCCCACTTCGGATAGACTAAGGTAATAGTGGTCATGGTCGTTGAACAAGGGTGATGGTTATCTTGAGATGGTTGTCACTGTTTTTTGTGCCGATTTCATCAAAACCGCATGCCAGCATGAAGTGGATGTCGCGCGAGTGGGCAAGAATTCTTTTGCATTCAGCCTGGGAGCTTTTCAGCGGTCTTTCCTGATCGATCAGGGCATACACCGGCCCGGTGAGGTTGTAATGATTTGCCGCTTCAGCCAGTGGAATGTTGGCCAGAGTATAGCCAAACAACGCCGGACTGGCAAGATCAACTCCAGCTTTTAGGCTATCGCCAAAAGCCAGATCGGTGGTCAGTGAACCACGGCTGGTTCCGCCGATAAGACCGACGATCAGACCACTTTCTCCCAAGTGATTTCCCGAATCGAGATAGCCGTGGGAACGCAGAATACGACCCGTCTCAACAACAAGTAATCTGGCAAGAGCGGGCATTCGTCCCCAGCGTGAAGGTACACTTTTTAGTATCTCAATCGTTTCAGGATTCGGGTCTTCCTGATGGGCGTAGTCGAAACGGTTGTATTCGGACTGGCTTAAATTAATCATGGAAGGGGTTTTACTCTGTTTTGGGATGATAGACAAGGAGATTGAGTGTTTATGCTATCTCCTTATCAGAAAGTAAAACCGGCAAGAAACTTGAACGAATTGATGGGAATGTTCTCGCTTGCGGTATCGCCGTTAGAGATGTGGTGATACCGCAGCTCGAAGAATAGAGAATGATCGGTGGTTGCCGGGACCTGTAATCCAATTCCGAATTGATAGTTGGCATTGAACTTTGACCCGGCTCCTTCGATATCTTCATCGATATAAATAATACCTCCGCCTCCAAGAACATAGGTCGTCAACTCACCGGTTCCAGGGAAGATGTAACAGCCGAGGATATTGACTCCAATCATCGGGGTTCCACTTGGTACGGTCATAAACTGGATGACGGGTTCGATGAGGATATAGTGGTTGCCATTGTACCAGGAGGAACTCTCCCCTTTGATAAGCAGACGTTTGTAACGTAAAAGAAGATCGACTGACTCAACCCTTGTTTCGGAACGTCCAAGGCCCGGATAGCTGACACTGTAGCCGGAAAGAAAAGACCAGGAAGTGGTT
>CAZLGM010000332.1:0-2199 GCA_964558875.1 uncultured Desulfocapsaceae bacterium | reverse complement strand
AACTCCGCCTTTTCACGGACAACTTCCGGATTGCCATTTTGGGGAGGACCCAACTCTCCGGTGACCGCGAATGTTCCCGCTTTTAAGATTTTTTCAAGCTTGCTTCCCGATTTCATCGGTTATTCTCCTTCCACCCAAACTATATATAGATAAATTCAGTGCCTTGAATTAACACGGTTTATTCTCTAGATTCTGCAGTAAAGCTGAATGGAATCGCCACCTTATGCCCATTTTAATGGGGCGATTCCATTCGACCGGCTTCATCTGTCTCCCGTTCTTTTCCGGTTATTATTTACCACCACATCCAGCACCGGGAAGACCATCGGAACCGAGTTCTCGACGCATAGCCATATCCATAAGAACACGATCCTGCTTCTTATTGATTCCAAGGGCTTCTCGTTTATCGTTGATCGCGGAAATCATCTTATGTGCCAGCTTGATCGGATCCTCTTCAGTACCCCAGGGAGCGCCATAAATATCTGCAATATCTTCAAGTAAGAATTTCTGGAACTTCTTAGCACCAGTAACAGGAAGGTTATTGAAAACGACATGGGCGCCACTGGTGACAAAATACTGACCAATGGCTATCGCCTTTTCGCTCATCCAGAGCGGTGCAGTACCGCAGGCCGGCAACTCGGAAATATCATCACCAAGTCCACCTTCATTGACCATTTCAGTCAATGCGATCAGCAGACGGGAGTTGTCAACACAGGAACCGACATGAAGAACCGGTGGCATTCCTACCGTTTCGCATACTTCACGTAGACCATCACCTGCATACTGTGCTGCTTCCGGACACATCAGACCGCGGCGCCCTATTGACTGAGCAGCACAACCGGTAGCAAGAACCAGGACGTTATTCTTGATCAGCTCAAGGGCAATTTTATAATGATTTTCATCGGAGTGTTTAAAATGCTCACACCCGGCCATTGCACCAACGCCGAAAATACGTCCATTTATGATGTTGTCATTGAGCGGACGGTAAGACTCTCTAAAACGTCCACCGAGCATATAGTTGATTGTTTCATGGGAAAACCCGACCACGATATCGAGTTTCTCATCTTTTGGGATGTAGTAATCTCCACGCTTCTTGAAGTTCTTGATGGCGTGGGTGAGGATTTCCTTGGCCGACTCAAGAGCATTATGCTCATCGAACTGGATATGGATACCATTTTCCATTTTAGCACGGTAGTTCGTGGTAATGATATCGGTATGCTTCAGGCTGACGACATCGGAAACAGACTGCATGACGCACTGAACATCGACTATCATGGCTTCTACAGCACCGGTTGCCAGAACCATTTCCTGCTGAACAAAAGAACCGGCAACAGGAATACCGCGACGCATAAGAATCTCATTACCGGTACAGCAGACGCCGGCCAAATTAATCCCTTTGGCGCCAACTTTTTTGGCCAAAGCGAGCATATCTTCTTCTTCAGCCGCAAGACAAATGGATTCGGCAAGCAGAGGCTCATGCCCATGAACAGTAACATTCACATGGTCCTCTTTGAGTACACCCATATCGATAATCGCTCTTTTTGGAACAGGAGTGCCGAACATGATGTCTGTCAATTCCGTGGACAGCATGGAAGAACCCCAGCCGTCGGCAAGGGAACACCTGGCACCCTGCTTCATCAGGTTTTTGTAATCCTGATCAACACCCATATGGGTCCGGTGCATCATCTCGCAGACCTCCCGGTCAACGCCGCGTGGAGTCACACCTTCACGTTTCCAGATTTCCTGCTGCTTGGCAGGCGCTCGCTTGGTCATGGTCAAAACACCATCCTGTTGACCAAAATCGGCCAAAGCCTTCTCACCAAGCTCCACAGCTATTTCATACTTATCACGGCCCTCGGTCTCAATTTCGAAAATCTCGGCCATTTTATGAAGCTTAACTTCATCTTTGATGTCATGGGGTGTATTGCCTTTTGCAGTTTCAATAAAGCCTTTAACCATCTCCCTGGCATGATCTGTGTGGGCGGCGGTTCCGGCTGCGATCATTCTGCAAAAATGCCTGGCTGCTACGGTATCCGCATTGACACCGCAAATGCCGAGCATCTGATCAACACCGTCAATAATCTGGCATGGCCCCATGTTGCAATGACGACAACACGTACCCCCGGAGCCGAAAAGACAAGCAGAAACACCTCGATCGTCGATCCGGTCGTACGCAGTGCGGACCTGTTTAGCCAGATCCTG
>CAZLGM010000331.1:0-2227 GCA_964558875.1 uncultured Desulfocapsaceae bacterium | reverse complement strand
AATCCTCTTCCTCAACAAAAATTAAAGCTTGCTGAGGATTGGGGGTAATCAGATTCCAGATTATTCGAAAAGCTGGAGATAGACCCAAACAACATGGTTTTCCCTGATGACTGGAGCAGACTGCCTATTCTTGACAAAGAGATTCTCAAGAAGGAACAGAGCAACCTTGTCAGCGACTCTCACCATGGGAAGAACAGTTATATTAATTATTCCGGTGGATCAACTGGTGAGCCGGTACGGTTTTTAACGGATCTTACTATGTACCAGAGAATGATGGCATGGCACGATCTGATCCATTCATGGTGTGGCTGGAAGATTGGTGAAATGAGGATGGAGCTGTGGGGAAACAAAGAACAGAAAATTCCTCCTTCCATGTGGCAATGTTTTCGGAGCAGTATGGCCGGACGTTTTATCGTTCCTGTTTACTCTTATCAGGAGAAAGATATCGCAGCATGGTATCAGACAATGACAAAACTCAAACCTACAGTGTTATATGGATATCCCACTGTCCTGACCGATTTTGCCAAATGGCTCCAGGGAGCACATGCCTCTTACAGATTCATGAAAGGAATATATACTTCTGCTGAAATTCTCTATCCAGAGCAAAGGCAGTTGATAGAGTCTGTTTTTGGTTGCAAGGTGATGGACCAGTATGGTTCCAGGGAGACACCATGTGTTGCCTGTGAATGCCCGGAAGGGAATATGCATCTCTTTACCGATTTTAATCGTGTTGAATTTATCGATAGTGGTAGTGGTAAGGAAACAGATATTATTATCACCCCTCTTTTTGGTTATGCTCAGCCGTTGATCAGGTATAAAGTTGGTGATGCCGCTAGAAAGAAGGATGGTGTCTGTTCTTGCGGACGCGGATATCCGATGATGGATATAACCATTGCCCGTTCAAGGGATTTTCTTATCAGTATTGACGGCCAAAGGTTTTATCCCGGTTTTTTCACAAGAATGATGGACAAGGAGCAATGGGTTCGTTCATTTCAATTTAAACAGACATCAAAAACGAGCATTGACCTTCTGATTGTTCCTGAACCGGAAAGTGACATCAACAGGAAGCGGGAAAGACTGTTGGCGGAGATTTCAGCAAAGTTGAAGGATGCAATGGGCATGCAGATGGAGTTATCAATATATATTGTAGAGCAGGTTGCCAAAACAAGGGCTGGTAAGCATCGTTTTGTTATGAACGAGATACAGGGGAACATGGACCAATGAAAAAGCCTCAATCAAATATTTCTGCCATTATGTATCATAGTGTCGGCAGGCCTATGGAAGATTGGAAATGGTCTTTTTTAACAGTGCCCTGGACGATTTTTGAAGATCATTTGCGCCACCTTTCTGCTGCAGGGTATCAAACTGTCGGTTTTGATCAACTCATTGATCATATGTCAGGGATCAAAGAGCTGCCTGGCCGCAGCGTTGTCCTCAGCTTTGATGATGGATATCTGGATAATTGGACCTATGTGGCACCCCTGTTGGAAAAGTACTCTTTTTGTGGGACTGTTTTTGTTAACCCGGAGTTTGTCGATCCTCGTGATATCATCAGAAAGACAATAAAGGATGTGTGGGAGGGCAGAGCGACTGAAAAAGAAATTGATGTCCGGGGCTTTATGTCATGGCAGGAGTTGCGTTTGGCAAATGAGAAGGGATTACTCAATGTGCAATCCCACGCAATGAGCCATACGTGGTATGAGAGCTCCGATGAGATTGTTGATTTTCATCACCCCAATGATGGCCATTTCTGGCTTGACTGGAATAGCAGACCTGAGGAAAAAAGTTATTACCTGCAGTATCCAACGAAGAGCGCAGTCGACTATGGTGCTCCTGTCTATAAACATGGTAAATCTCTGGCTGTACGACGTTTCTTTCCTGACCGGCGGGAAAGGGATCACCTGGTTGAATTTGTAAAACTACATGGAGGCCGCCATTTTTTTAAACTGCAGGATTGGCGGGATCAGTTAGAGGCCGAGTCTGAGAGTTTCCGTCAGGGTGTAGAGCTTTATCATTCAAAGGAGTCTCAAGAGGACTATCTGGCAAGGATTGAATTTGAATTGGCTGAATCGAAAAAGATAATCGAAGAGAACTTACAGAAAAAAGTGGATTATTTCTGCTGGCCTGGTGGCGGATACAATGAACAGGTAAGAGAAAAAGCGCTTAGTTTGTATAAAGGGATGACCCTTTCTTCTTCGGACTCATTGGATCATAATAACAGGGTTGG
>CAZLGM010000330.1:0-2257 GCA_964558875.1 uncultured Desulfocapsaceae bacterium | reverse complement strand
TGGCCCTATCCTCCATGCTCACCGGCACCAGTTCGGACATCACCCGGGCACTTACTCCTGTCCAGCGCTTTGGTCAGGCCCAATACTCGCAAAAACGGGCAAGCGAGGCCGATAAAACAGCCCTTGTTACCTTAAACTGTAAATATGGCCATGTGGGGGGAGCAACCGAATTTTTCAATGCGCTGCTTAAAGAAAAGAAACTGCCTGATGTTACTGCTCTCCATTATTTTTCCAGTCATCCAGCGATGCGCAAGAGGATTCAAACACTCGACAGAATGGGTGACGATATGGGATTTATCGTATCCGAGACGACGCCTCTTAAATGATCAGCAAATAAGGCAGGAAACTTCCCTCTCAGTTTGATACGTTCCTGACCATGACGACGGTATCATCATAGTCGCCACCTTCATTCCTGTTTATATATTTCTCTTCCACAAACCCGGACTTGCGGTAAAAAGCAATGGCTCGCAAATTCCTCTGTGACGGATCGACCCTGAACGTTTTGATTCCGTAAGTATTATAAAGATGTGTGATTAAAGTATTCATGGCATCGGACCCGTAGCCGTGCCGGCAAAACTTTTCTGCCCTCATCCAGATATCCAGGTTCACATTCTCAGCCAGGATGTCTAAATTGTCATATCCGATTGTTCCCGCCTGGACCTTCTGCGCCAGGATGATATAGTTTTTACCATTCACCCCCTCATCATCGCTGAAAAACGATTCTCCGTAGTCTTGCTTAAACTCTTCCCAGGTCGGTAGTGGATGATCAGGATAGTCCGGCGGACCCATCATCGAAGAAGTGACATCCGATTGCGTCAGCCACTGAAAGATCTTTTTCCGATCTTCAATCACGGCTGGTCTTAACCGAACAACTTGGCCCCAAATCTCCATTTATTACACACAAATTTGCAAAGCTCATACCGACCATCTGCATTCATACCAACCGAACCATGGTAGAGCTGATTGAGTCTATTTTTTTACTTTCTCCGCCAACCGGAAACAGATGATTTGGCAGAATCAATACCTGGAATATACGGTTTAAGATCCAAAATCGGTGTGTTCTCAAACGCATCTATCCCGTCAATCTCTACAATATTTCCTTTCACCGAACGAATCCGACATAACGTCAGGGCAATAAGATTTGGCCTGAAAGGCGAACGGCAGGCAAATACACCGGTTAATGGGTTTTCACTGTTTCCACGGGGATGAACTTGTAAAATAGAGCGTTCCTCCGGTGTATCGTTTAAATCAAACCACCAGATGACCCACACATGGGAAAAATTGTCCAATCCACGAAGTGCCGGTTCCACTTCTTTGTCCAGAACAAGCAGGTCATATCCATTGCCTTTTTGGACCAAGCCGATGGGCTTGACAATAAACTGTTTTTCGGTTTTCTGTTCCGGTTCAAGACCATTGGCCGAGCCGGGTAGGATCATCACCAGTAAAAGACATAATTTGATAATCACAGTCACTGACAGCCGTGATTGCACCTCGTTGCCATCCATAATAGCACCGTTTTGATTAATCATTTTCTACTGTCGGTTCTATTCGGTTTCCGATCGACATTTAACCCCATTCGCCTGCATTAGTTTTTCCAGCATTTCGTAGGGCTGTGCGCCAACCAGCTTGTCATGATTCATCACAAATGATGGAACGGCTGTAATACCTTTCTCTCGAGACAGGGACCAATCCGCATCAACGGCTGCCCTAAATGTCCTGGTCAAAAGAACTTCGGTGGCTTCTTCACGAGGGAGATCAATGGATGCTGCTAAATCCTCAAGCACCGGGATTTTTCCGATGTTCTTTCCGTCTACGAAATAGGCCTTGAAGGCCGCTATGTGGAATGCATCCCCTTTATTCTTTGATTCGGCCCAAAGACCTAATTCCTGAGCCAGGCGGCTATTGTAGGTTTTTTTCCGATCTCCGATGGGTAACCCCAGTCCAGCCGCTGTTTTTCTCAAATGGTGCATCATTTTTTCTACATCAACGGGGTGATTGGCAAAAAGATGTTCAAGCAGAAGTCCATCTTCCGGTGTGTCCGGATGAAGCGGGAAGGCCCGCCAGTGAATGGCGATTTCATATTCCTTTTTAAGTTTCTCAATACGCCCGGTAATGAAGTAACACCAGGGTCAGACGTAATCGGAGAATATTTCGAGTGTTAGAGATGTGGACATTTTTATTCACGCCAATAGTGTGGCTGATCTAACGAGTCTGTAGAAAAACCCACTCCACAGAACACTGTTATCCAGTTAGGCTG
>CAZLGM010000329.1:0-2258 GCA_964558875.1 uncultured Desulfocapsaceae bacterium | reverse complement strand
GAGTGATGAGATGGAGTGAAAGTCAGTCATGTTCGATGGCCTGGAATTTTTTAATAAACTTGCGATCGATGTAGTCTTTGATTAAAAAAGCCAGCCGTCCCTGGAGGGTAATCCAATCTTTGTGGAGAACACCAACACCTGAGCCAAGATTGAAGATCAGCAGGTAATCACCGCCGGGATCAAAGGGTTGTAGAGGCTGTTCTTCAAGGCTGCTGATCAGATTATGGAGCAGGACCGGGTTTTGCCGTACCGCGTATACACCAACCTTTGCCAGTGGTCTGGGGGAGAAGGATATACAGTCACCTCCGCCGAATATTTCAGGATGGTTCACCGCCTGCAGGAACTCGTTGACGGCAAGACCGCTGTCTTCACCAACGGTGAGATCCGAGTTGGAAAAAATTGGTGATGGACGAACGCCGTGGGCTAGAAAGACCATATCCGCACGATAGCTCTCCCCGGTTTCAAGCTGTATCCTGTCTCCCCGGATATGTTCAACCTTGCTGGTCTCTATGATTTCTATCTGTTTGGCGGCCAGTGCCCGTTTAGTCAACAGCCGTACCTTTGGTGGAAAACGTTTCATGTAATTCCCGGAAGAAAATATCTGAATGGTGGGTTGGATCCCGCCATGGCGTTTAACAAGTTGTCTGATGTTTCCGGAAATCTCGGCTGAGGAAGGGCCCCCGCCGATAATACCGATGGTGATGCTCTTGGTGGCCGTCAACGAGAGCACTGTTTTTCGGGCCTCGAACAGTTTTTCGATCGGTTTGACGGAAAATACCGGAGAATCCGGCCCGTCAATGATTCCCTGGTCCACATAACTGCCGGCATTAAAGGAAACCACGTCATAGTTGACAGTATCACCGGACTGAAGAAAAAGAACTTTGTCTGTGGGGTCGACACGGACGACTTTGTCACCAATAAATCGGCATCCCTGCTTCTCAACGACGTGACGGGTGGCAAAGCGAATCTGGCCGGGTGTATAGGTTTCACCCAGCATACCAGGGCCCATACCGGAGTAATAATGATAGTCGGAAGGGGCGATAACGGAAACCGAATGGCCCATTTCCCGTATTTTTGTTAACGCGGCCAGGGTCATCATATGGGCGTGACCACCGCCAACCAGAACAAGGTGTTTTCCCATGTTATATTCTCCTTTTCGGGGGAGTTGTTCAATCAGGCAATTCGTTCCATGAGATTTGCCAGCTGCTGCAGGTGGGTTTTTTCCTCAGTAGCAATTTGATAGAGTGTTGACCTGGTCGCTTCCTCCACCGTTTGACCTGCGGCCCGCTCATACAAGTCGAGTGCCTGGGCTTCGATGGACATGGCCATAGCGACCACATCACCAGCCGAATCAAGATCAGGATTGTACAGATTCAGGTATTCCTCGGTAGACAGGCCGCCTTCCACAACATCGGGCAACAATTTAGACTGGATCATCTCATGGCTGGCATTCCGGCCAGTGGCCATCCTGTAAAGAGCCAACAGGTTTTCCCGATGGAAGACCTCTATGCCTGCAAGCCTGTTAAATACTTTTTTCACCGATTCATCATTCACCTGCTGTACCATGTTCCGATAAAAATTTTCCAGTCCCTGTTCAAGGGAGTAGGCGACAATCAACACTTCTTCGAGTGTTTCCCTGCCGGAAAAAAGATCAAGTCCTAAACTTGGATCACCAACGACTGTGTGGCTGCTAAAGGCTTTAATGCCACCTGATAGATTGGTAACCTCATAACCGTTTGCAGAAAGATACTGGGCAGCAACACGGCTGCGCCCGCCGATGGCTCAATAGACCAGTATGGGAATCTCCGGATCGAGTTCGCCAACCCTGTCACGCAGTTCCGGCAATGGGATCAGGGTTGCTCCGGGGAGATGACTCTGCCGATACTCTTTCGGCTGGCGGACATCGAGCACAGTCAGCCGTTCTGTAGTCTTGCTGTCGATGAGTTCGGCCGCCTCAACGGCGTCGATGGATTGAACAGGAGTAAGATATTGTTTCCAGCGCATGGGCAGTAGTCATGAAAGAGTGAACTGAGAAGATAATCTGCCTCCTATTATGCCCTGTTGGGAAGTGAATTGCAAAACAGATTGACATATTGAAAGAACTATGCGTATTGTCGGTATCTGTTCTACCTTCTGAATCCGTGACGGAGAATGTTGTTTTGTTTTATAACACTTTAATATGTTAATGATTATTAGATTATACATTCTGATTACCCCTAAAGTTCAGTAACGGAAAAAAAGTAACAGGGTAATCACTC
>CAZLGM010000328.1:0-2282 GCA_964558875.1 uncultured Desulfocapsaceae bacterium | reverse complement strand
CCCCTAGTCGTTATTTAACATATAGGGGTGTACGGTTCAAATGGGGTCAACTACATGGCTTTGTACTCTTTCGATGCTTTGATATCATGTTCGGCATTTCAAGAATTACTTAATACTTCATAGCAGGAGGGTTGAAAAATGAAACAGATTTTCAGAATAATAACCATCTTAGCTTCTATGCTTTGTGCTACCACTCTTTCTTCATTCGCTGAAAACAGAGGGCTACTTGCACACTTTACTTTTGATAATGATGCAAAAAACAAGTTACCTGGCTCTCTATATCAAATCATTCCAGAAAATATAGTATATAGTTCAACAGCAAAAATTAACGGTGGGGCGCAGTTTAACGGTTCTACATCAAGTATACGAATCGAAAAAGCCAATGCAACTATTAATCTAAACGCACTGACTATTTCTACTTGGATTCGTCTAAGTAGAGGGAATAATACCCGGCGAATGATATGTGTTTTACAGGATAGAAGTAATTATAAGTGGGGTAGCTTCATCGAAATTGATAAATCAAATCGAGTTCGTTTTTCGGTTCAAAACAAGAAAACAGGATCAAGGAGCCAAGTAAGTAGCAAAATTAGAGTTATCCCTTCATCTCAGTTTGTACATATAGCTGGCACATGGACAAAAGGATCTGGGAAGGTACAAGATATACATTTATTCATTAACGGCATTGATGAAACAAATTCATCTTCTTTCAACCCAGCCGGAAGACCTTCTTCTCTTAAAATTAACAGCACAACTTGGGCTATCGGTTATGACCCGCGAGGATATGGAAGTAGATTTAACGGGATTATTGATGATCTCCGCATTTATAACCGAGCCCTATCTGGCTCGGAAATACAAAATTTATACAAAGCTGCCTCGGATACAACGATTTCAAGAACTACAGACATTGTGTCAATTGAAAACAAATTTAAGAGCTATTGGCCCATGTCTGGTGCATCTAGCACTTCATTTTGGAAAGAACGAATAGAGTTCAATAAGGAGCAATACAATACAGCCAAACAAATGGCTTTTGCAGGTAAAGCGATAACTGTTTCCAAAGATCTTGTTGATGTCTATGCCACGCTTGCAACAGGTGTTGGTATTTTTGAGGCTCCAGGACTAGCAACTAAGTTCTATAAAATTGGAAAAACCTTGTATGGTTCAAATACCCCTGAAGCCCTTAAGACGGCTGACAAAGCAATAGGGTATGTAAGCGTAATAAAAGGCGGGTATAAAGGCAGAAAAGAACTTCTATCTGTAATTCATGTTGGAAGAAAAGCTGTGAGGTCGGAATTTGGTTCTAAAGCAGTTTCCTTTGCTCAAGATACAGATACATACCGTGAAGTATCAACAAAGGCCTCTGCACTGGAATCCTTAGGCATAAATATTCTCGGGGTAGCAATTGATGAGTTGGTTGTAAATAAAATTGCAGATACTGTTGAGTATCAATTATTCGAAATGAAAGATCATTTAATGCTTTGGTACCTCGGTAAACACATTTATCCATTGTGGATCAAATTTACCCATAATGAAGCTACCAAGAAAGATATCGAAACAATTATTGAGGCCGAATTATTCTACTTTGAGGCATGGTTAAAAGAGCTGACGAGAAGGGAGGCATTCTGGAAAAATAAGAAAAATTTGCACGAAGTACGAAAGATTAAAAGCATAAGAAGAGATGTTATCGAGGGCTTAAATAAAAGACTCAAAAGTAGAAAAAAAATATATGGATATTAATAGTTGTTACTGAACCTAGAGAATAGGAACATTATTGACTGATCATACAGAATAGAGATTAACTTAAACAATGAATATAGAACGTTATTGATAAACCGGAAAAAAAGATTGGTTGTTTTAGTATGAATTAAGAATGAAAGTTGGGACGTCTCTTCTAGTATTGTTGCCCCCTAGCTGAGCAGGTTAGCATAAGTGCTAGCGCACGAAGATAAAAAATGACACGGAGTATAACCGGAGTTATTAAGTGGAAAATGGTATTACAAAAGGGGTAAGGTCACTCATGGTTGGTTGATTTTTAGCACATAATTTCTACGTGAAAGCCAGTAACCTTTCAGAGGAAGTTATTATTTGTTTCTCTTATGAATAGGAGAGGATTTTGCCAATTGAGCTTTTCATACTTGGAGTTGTTATCTTTTTATTTTTATTTCTTCTGTTCTATACTTTCAAGACAGGAATCTCTCCTATACCATCTTCATCAGGCGCAAGAAGTGTAATACTTGGCGCTGTCCCTCCTGACTGTAAAGGAGTTATCTATGAACTTGGCTCTG
>CAZLGM010000327.1:0-2295 GCA_964558875.1 uncultured Desulfocapsaceae bacterium | reverse complement strand
TTGCGGCGATATCGACTACACGCAGTTGAAGAGGAGATCTTTTTTTGGCAGGCTCCTGTTTGGCGTAGCCACAATAACAGGTCTTGCCGGTTTGTTGACCGGTTTGCGTGTTCTTTCACCCAATGTTTTGTATGAAACGCCTAAAAAAATCAAGGTCGGAATGCCGAAAGAGATTCAGGTAGGCGTTACCTATTTTAAAGAAGCAAAAGCTTTTGTGTTTAAAGAAAAGAAGGTGGACGGACAAGTTCATTTTTATGCTGTATCGGCTGCGTGTACTCACCTGGGTTGCATTGTTCAGTATACTCCAGGCCTGGAACACGCCGGGACGAAGGTTGCATTTTCATGTGGATGTCATGGCAGTAAATACACAATTAACGGAAAAGTTGTTAAAGGGCCGGCTCCCAAACCGCTTGTCTGGTTTAATCTGGAACTGGCCATCGATGATGGACAACTGGTTGTCGATACCGGTACTGTTGTAAAAAGGTACACATCCATCACCGTCTAATAGGAAAAATCCCATGCGACGATTCTTTTGGTCATTATCCCCAAGAACACCTCGGGAAGCTACCGAGTCGGTAGTGGAGAACTTCCTGCTGCATGGTTTTCCTGCTTATGTCAGCCGTAAATCCATTGGTTTCCTCTCGACATTGTGGCTGGGAACCATCGCCTGGTGTCTTTTTTTCCTGCTCAGCTGGACCGGCATTCTATTGATGTTTCTCTACATTCCGTCCACCGAAAAAGCCTACGTAAGTATTATGGACATCGAGCATGCGGTGACTTTCGGCACGACCCTACGGGCCATGCACCGTATCGGTGCTCATGGTATGGTTGCTCTTGTTTTCTTTCATATGATGAGAGTCTGGTATGCAGGCGCCTATAGAAGTCCGATTAATTCTTCCGGGCAACGCAGAATAAACTGGCTTATCGGTATCTCTCTTCTGCTTGTAACCCTGCTGTTTTCTTTTACCGGTTATCTGCTACCCTGGGATCAGCTTGCCTATTGGGCGGTGGTGATCAGCTCCAATATCATCGACAATGTACCATTCTGCGGAAAATCCTTAAGAGTCTTTTTGATGGGAGGAAACGAACTTGGACAGAACTCCCTGCTTCGATTTTATGTGCTCCATTGTGCCTTGCTGCCTCTGCTGTTTCTGGTTGGTGGCGGTTATCATATGTGGAGGGTCAAACGCGATGGAGGGCTTGCAGTAGTTGATAATCTCAGGCGGAAATACAGGGCAAGAAAGGAAAGTGAACCGGTTTCATCGAAAACATATATGTTGCTTGGTGTGAAAGATGATACCAGCCTGTCCGTGACAGCAGATGATTTACCGGAAAGTGAAATGACCAGGAGCAACAGGATGTTATTTGCCCGGCTGTTCCTCTGCCTGACCCTGACCCATGTGGTAATATTCGGCTTGTCATTTATTTTTCAGTCGCCGCTCGAGGACCCCGCAAATCCTTTCAAACTTCCCAATCCGGCAAAGGCACCCTGGTATTTTGTCTGGATTCAGGAGCTTGCAGCGCTTACAACGTTCAAAATCGGCAATTGGGTTGTAAATGGCGGTTTAGTCGGTGGCGTACTGATACCGGGGATTGCTATTGTTGTCCTTTTGCTCTGGCCATATTTTGACAAAAGCGCTGATGCTGCTGTCGGTGTCTGGTTTCATCGCTCCAGGCGCTATCAAAATATTGTGTTTACCGGTTGTGTACTGCTGCTGATCGTTCTCATTATTGTGGGAG
This sequence comes from uncultured Desulfocapsaceae bacterium, assembly GCA_964558875.1. Lineage (GTDB taxonomy): Bacteria > Desulfobacterota > Desulfobulbia > Desulfobulbales > Desulfocapsaceae > CAZLGM01. The sequence goes on along the minus strand of CAZLGM010000327.1, from coordinate 555 downwards.
TATTTCTTCGAGGTCCGTTCTGGGATTTTTATTGGTTTGGTCAGCCCTGGCCTAAAATGGTCATGTAAGAATAAGGTATTACGAGATGATTCCTGTTACTCAACCCCGCTGGAGCCTGACAATCATTTTTGTTTTGCTTTTAGCTTTGCTTGCCGGCATGGGCTATTTGGTTTTTCAGGAGTACCAGCGAGAATATCGAGGCCATCAGAAGGAGTTCCGGCAACTGGTAATGACAAGGTTTGGTGCTGACAAGGCTGACAAAATGGCAGTAGGAGTCAGGCAAATCTGGATTCCTGAAATAGATGTGATAGATCGGTGTGTAAGCTGCCATCTAGGGGTTGGCTGGAAGGGTTTGGGAGAGGCCGAAATGCCCATTGGCAACCATTCCAATGCCGAACTGATGACGCATCATCCTGTTGATAAGTTTGGGTGTACGCCATGCCACGGAGGTCAAGGCTTGGCAACATCCTCAGATCAAGCTCACAACTGGAGAATGAAATGGGAGTTTCCTGAACCGGATACAGCACTTACTACCAATTATTGGCTTGAAAAGAA
>CAZLGM010000326.1:0-2317 GCA_964558875.1 uncultured Desulfocapsaceae bacterium | reverse complement strand
ACGGACACCTCCCTGCTGTGAAGCCGTTGTCGAAAGCGGTATCAAACGGGTTGTCCTGGGAATGGTTGATCCCAACCCGCTGGTTTCCGGAAATGGTATCCGCTATCTTCAGGATCATGGTATCGAAGTGCGATCGGCGGTTCTTGAACAGAACTGCATCGATATCAACCGACCATTCATCAAATATATCTCTACCTCCACTCCATGGGTTATCATGAAAGCTGGTATCAGCCTTGATGGACGTATCAGTTACCAGAATGGTGTTTCCGGACGGATAACCTCCAGGGCATCCTGGGAGAAAGTGCATCGTCTGCGTGATATTACCGATGGTATCCTTGTTGGTATTGGAACGGTGATTGCCGATAACCCTTCATTGACAACCCGACTGGATGAAGAAACAGGGCATGATCCAACCAGAATTATTCTTGACACAGGGTTGCATATCTCAAAATCAGCCAAGGTGCTTCATCTCGATTCACCATCTCCAACCTTGATCTTCTGTGGCATGGAAGTGGACGAACAAAAAGTGGAAGCATTGCGTTCAGAAACCACCGATATCTTTCGGGTGGAGACCGGTGATGATGGCCATATCGACCTCAAAGAGGTCTTAAAAGTCCTGGGAAAAAGGGAGATGACTTCTGTTCTTGTTGAGGGCGGGGCTGGAGTCCACGGCAGCTTCTTGCGGGAGAAGCTGGTAGATTATGTTCAGCTGTTCTATGCACCGATTTTTGCAGGAGACGGTGGCAACAGTGTGATCAGTGATCTCAATATCCTGGACCGCCAGCAGGCTATCCGCCTTGACCGGGTTAACTATGAACGTGTGGGTGAGGATATGATGGTTGAAGGAGAGGTACGGTATTGCTGATGTTGAAGGACGTGACGAAAAACGTCATTGTCGCTGTTTGTTAAATGTGTTGCCGGATACCTTCTGCCTCGGTTTTGCAGGATCAACAACCCAGCGATCAAAGGTTGGTTGTCTATTTATCTGTAAGTAGTTTTTTCAGTTCCTTCCATTTTTGTTCAAACTCTACTCCATTCTTAAAAGTAATCAGAAGGCGAAGTTGATCGGACTCGAAAAAAGGGCTGTGTTCAAGTACACAGTTTTGGGGAAGACCAAGCTCACGAACCATTTCCTGAAATTCCATTCTGACCTCATGGAGTCCGGGACTATGGAGTTGCTGTAAAACAGAAAAAAGACGAGCCCCTTTTTGGGGATTGTTCATTTCCGGATGGTGCAGAATCGTGCCGAGTGAGGAGTCGGTGAGAAGTGTTTCGATGCCTATATTCCGGCGTCTGCAGATATCGGTGCACAATGTTAATAATCTCTGCTGTTTTCCCTGACCAAGCCGAAGAGTAACGAAGAGATTGCATAGAAGCATTCTGTCATCTCTGTCGATGCGCAGAAGAGCGTAGGCTGTTTTTTCTCCAATAACCTGCTTATGAACCAAGTGCTGTAGTTCTTTTTCCAGATCGAGCAGTTGGAGCAATTTTGAAATGTTATTTTTTTTCGGCCGCTGCCCAAGCATCGGTAGAAGGGTGGTGATTACCACCTCTTTTTTCATCTGTTGCAAGCAGAGGCGCAGAAAGTATGCCTTTTCAATGGGTGAAAGAGGCGATTCGAATTGGTGCTGGCTGAGAAGTATTTGAAAGAGGAGCGGCGTCTCAATTGAGGATGGAAGAACGTGGCAGACAAGGGGGTCTAACCCAATTTTTTCGGCAATGTGGATACGTCTTCTTCCATGGAGCAACCGAAAGCAGTCATCCTCTATTTTATGCAGAAGTGGCGGGCTAAGCATGCCCATCTGCTCAATGGAAAGCCGGAGTTGATCGGTTGAATCATCATCCGGAAGCGGGAACAGGCTCCAGTTTTCGGTTGTATCAATACTGCACAGTGGGATGGGCCGGGTGGAAATCGGCATGGAGAAGGACCGTTATATAGGTGTCCGCACCGGCCAGATGGCGCAGGGAAAAATTGTAACTGTTGATAAAAGCCTTATGGCCGGATCAACCCTTGTTGATTTTATCTCTTAATATTCCGGAAGGTTTAAAGGTGACAACCCTTCTTGCTTCAAGTGTCAGCTCTTCTCCTGTCTGGGGGTTACGGCCTCGTCTGGCTTTCTTGTCCTTCACGTTGAACTTGCCGAATCCGCTCAGTAGAAGGTTCTCGCCGTTGATAAGAGAGTTCTTTGAAAGCCGTAAAAAAGACTCCACCGACTCCGTTGCCTGTGCTTTTGTCAGAGAATCATGGTTTTTGTAGACCTGCTGAACCAGTTCCGCCTTTGTAAGTGTCATGGGTCGCTCCTCTACCAATTCAATA
>CAZLGM010000325.1:0-2349 GCA_964558875.1 uncultured Desulfocapsaceae bacterium | reverse complement strand
GGGAAAGATTGATGCGAAAGATATCAACTCCGGACAGAATCAGGTCAAAGACCTGTCTTACATCACTGGTTGCAGGGCCCAGGGTTGCTATTATTTTTGTTCTTATCATTGTCACTATATACAATTCAAACTGTTCTGAAATTGGACTGGTATATTACCGCAACCTGAATCCGTAAGGATTCGATAGTGGCGCAACTCCTATCATAACCCATTATTGAATTGATAACTGTTAAAAGAAGAATAGAAATTCAAACCTAGTGTCGTGTCAACACTAGGCTACAATTACACTGCCTCTCACAAACACAATATCCTCCTGTACAATTTCAAACAGGCAGCCATTGGTCGTCTTCTGCAGCTGGACAGTAACCTTGCCAATTGACAGCGGAATTTCTTTCATAAATATCAGTTGAATCTTATTCACCCGCACTTCACCAGCACAAAACCGAACAAGAGCCGTTTCGATATACTGAAGAAGTGCGGTGTTGTTGACATGGCCGTTGATGTCGTAATCGGCTATCCTGGTTGCAATGTTTAATGAGAAATCCGGTTTGGTAATCGATTCGAACTGGAGTTTTTCGACATCGGCAGTGGTCGCCTGTTGCTCAACAATTCCATAACGGTCTTCATAGTCGGCAGGAACTCGGGTTGGTCTGCCTTTTTTTATATCCACAAAAACCCACATCGATGAAGCCTGAATAATGGGATAGCCCTGGATAAAAATTTCAAATTCACGCACCCCTTTAAAGCGATGCAATTTTCTCGACCAGGTGGAGAGCTCGATCGATTCTTCCAAACGCGGCAGTTGTGAAATCCTGGCAACAACCCGATTGAGGACCCATGTTTTACCTGAACCGATAAGATCCTTGAGTTCAATTCCCACTTCATGGGTATGAAAGACCGCCATTTCCTGAAAGAAATTAAACAGGGCATCAAGACGTAGGATACCATCGGTGGAGACGTCTCTTATGTGAACCGTTTCAGTTGTTGTTACTTTCATTCGGATACCTTTTCCTTAAACATCACGCAGCGACAATGAAATCCTGCCCCGTTTCTCATCCACTTCGATGACACGTACTTTTACCTGCTGTCTGACCTTTACCACTTCGGCCGGGTCTTTAACAAATCGATCCGCTAACTGGCTGATGTGAATAAGGCCATCCTGGTGTACTCCAATATCGACAAAAGCCCCAAACTTTGTGACATTGGTGACTATCCCCGGTAAACGCATTTCAGGTATAAGATCACCGATAGTGTGCACTTCTTCATCAAAGGCGAAAACTGAAAATGTCTGCCGGGGATCGCGGCCCGGCTTGGCTAGCTCAGCCATTATATCCAACAATGTGGGTAACCCTAAAGAATCGCTCACATAATTGTTTACATTGACCTTCTTTCTGATCTTTTCACTCCGCACAAGATCAGCCACCGCACATCCCACATCTGCAGCCATTTGCCCAACAGCAGCATATCGTTCAGGGTGGACACCAGAACCATCCAGAGGATTTTCAGCCCCATGAATACGAAGAAATGCACCACACTGCTCAAAGGCTTTGCTCCCAAGACGAGGGACCTTTTTCAAATCCTTTCGGCTCATAAACGGACCGTTTTCATCACGATATCGGATGATCGATGCGGCAAGCGCCGGGCCGAGACCTGAAACATAGGTAAGCAACTCGGGAGAAGCACTGTTCACCTCCACCCCAACCGAGTTGACACAACTGATAACCACGTCCTCCAGACTCTTTTTCAACTCCGACTGGTTGACATCATGCTGATATTGGCCTACGCCGATGGATTTCGGGTCCAGCTTCACCAGTTCGGCCAGCGGGTCCTGCAGCCTTCTGCCGATTGAAACAGCTCCTCGAACCGTCACGTCCTGGTTGGGAAATTCACGACGGGCAACCCCGGAAGCGGAATAGATTGATGCCCCATCCTCATTGACCAGGGTTACCACTATTTCTTTTGCCAATCCAAGACCGCGGATAAAGGCCTCGGTCTCTCGGCCGGCAGTCCCGTTACCTATACCGATTGCCTCGATCTGGTACTCTTTACAGAGTTTCCCGACTGTCCTGGCCGCCTCCTCTTTTTTGTTCCCTATTGTCGGATAAATCGTAGTCGAATACGTAAGATTTCCTTGCTCATCAATGCAGACCAGTTTGGCACCAGTACGGAAACCCGGATCCAGAGCCATAAGACGCTTCTGCCCCAGCGGTGGGGCAAGCAGCAACTCCCTTAGATTTTCAGCAAAGACCTTGATCGCCTCCCCATCAGCCCTTTCTTTCAGACTGCTGCGCAGTTCTTTTTCAAGGGACGGGCCAAGCAGCCGTTTATAGCTGTCTGCTACAGCCATCT
>CAZLGM010000324.1:0-2404 GCA_964558875.1 uncultured Desulfocapsaceae bacterium | reverse complement strand
TATCGATTTATTCAGTGTTCTCATAACTTCTCCAACATTGAATTTCTCTTATCTACGACAACTTTTACTTACTATCCGGTTTTAAATATCATCATTACTTTAAAACAGCATTGACGTGAGTCAAATCACATCAGCAATTTCTTCTTGAAATCCAGGTCGTTGTATATTCTGACAAAATGTATTCGAGAGTAGAGCAGATTCGGACAAGCCGACGTGGCTACTAGAGCAAATCATCTGCAGTCACGTCGGATCATTCGAATATGTGCTGCTCTCGAATACATTTTAACCCATTGTGGTGAGAGGCGGGGTTACTGCAGTCCGCCACGTCGGCACCAATGTCCCTAATAACGTTAACACCATCCCAAACAAAAACGATAAAAGCGCCGGTAAAGGTGCAAACCTGGCTGGCATTTCAAACTCGGGCACCCATGAAATACCACTGATAAAAAGAGGCGCTATACCAATCCCATTCAACAGTTCAAGCCAGATTATTGAAAGGCCCAGTGCCCCGACAGAAGCACTTAGCGCCAACAGTGTATTTTCAAAAAAAGTCATTTCCAACACCTCCAGGGTCTGCCAGCCGCAGGCCTTGAGAATGCCGATTTCCTTTCTTCTGGCTGTTCTGCCGAAGCCTGCGAGAATCAACAGCGCCGGTATTGCCAACCCTAATGCGGTTGTATAAAAAACTGAAAACACACCGGCCTGGATATCAAAACCTCGATTGATATACCGCTGAACAATCTTTTTTGTTTGAATCCTTAAGCCTGGTGTTTTATCCCAGGGTTTCACCAGTTTTGAGACTGCCTCTCCTATCTGATCATCCATGCCCGGCCGGCAATAGACCAGGAGTTCTGACGCCTTTCCCGGAAGCTTAAAGATTTCCATACCATCAGCAAAGCCGGTGATAATCATTGATGAACTCCATAATGCCAGATCTGGTTCAAGTATCCCGGCGACAGTAAAAGGTTTGACCGGGTTCAGTGAAAAGCGGAATTCATCACCGACAGTTATATTTAACTTGCTGGCGAGCTGCTCACCAATGAGGATTTGGGATTTCTTTTTAATCAGTGTTCCCTGCTGGACAACAAAATCATTTTGTGAGTCCACAGCAACAACAACAGCAAGGTCTTCACCAAGATATGTTCGGCCAACTATACGCGGGACAACCCGGACAACCCCTGGAATTGTTTCAATCCTGCGACTAAGTGATAGTGGTACTGGTCCATTTCTGCCGTACTGATCATTGGACACATAGAGATCGGCCCCTGAAGAAACCGATATGGCAGACTGTTCACGTATACCTTCAGAGATAGCAATTCCAGTAATATAAGGAAGCAGCACCCCAATCAAACAGAGGACTATAACAAAAGAGCGGCTTCGATTACGAAGAATCGAAGCCGCTGCTTCAGTAAACAGGTTCACATGTTTACGCATAATCTTGTACTGCTGGTGATTACGATTTATCTGTCCATCCAAGACGTTGTCCCTTATTCATCGGTAAATGAGCTAACCATCGACAGTCTATCCGGTGAATAGGGAAATCCGGAAGGGACCGGATAGAGATGATCGGCCGGATATTGCTGCAGCCGGGGATCAAAATCACTGAAGTTCCAGGCAGGAGTGATGACGGCACCAAGACCGACACCGCCGATTGCCTGCTGAAACATTACCCGATTTGTGTACAGTTGTGTGTCATCCTCCGGTCTGCATAAGAAAAAATAGAGCAGTACCGCTGTCCCGAAAACAAATAGCGGCCAGAGGAGAAACTTACTTTTACGTCTCACAACCGGGTATTGGCTCTATCGCCGACGTCTGCGACGCTTCTGACCATCATCGGCCTCTTTCTTGTCGCCGCTCGATACTGCCGGTTCAGGCCCGACTACAGAGACCATGGCCTGCATGGAGTGAATCGGACAGTAATAAGGAAAGTCTCCGGGTGTTCTAAAGGTAAAGCTGAACTTGTGGCCCTTGAGCAGCAGGTAAGAAAAAAACTTATTGTCATGACGCATATCGACACCGGAAATAACCCAGTGTCCATAATTCATGGTGTTCTCCCAGACTACCGTATCACCAACATCGATGACAGGATCCGGTGGATAAAAGTTAAAATTCTTGATGACAATTTCATGGGTCGTCGGCTCCGCTTGGATGTTCTGTCCAAAGCAGAGAAGTAGAGCAAAAACTGCCAGACCGAAAACGAGTGCTCTCTTCATGATTGATTCCTTTTTATATCGTTAACGTTGTTGAGTTTGTCGATAGGTTTCAGTGTGATACTTCAATTTAACCGGATCATGTGCGGGCCAGTCATGAAGTTGAGCATCAAACGGATCCTGAAATTTCCGGGTCGGACTGTTTTCATTATGACACAACCGGCATGAACGATGGGGATCAGGAATGAAACCAA
>CAZLGM010000323.1:0-2417 GCA_964558875.1 uncultured Desulfocapsaceae bacterium | reverse complement strand
TATCTCACGCCTCGATTTTGAACGAAAATGCTAATTTATCAAGGCACCCACTAGTCCAGATCAAATTCCTTCATCTTCCTCCAAAGTGTAGTCCTTGATATTCCCAGCATTTCGGCAGTCTTGCTTTTGACATAACGATTTTGTTTAAGCGCATCAGCGATTATTGTTCTTTCGCTGCTGGATGTTTGGGCCTGTATCCTGTGTCTGAGGGTGTCGGCCTGATGAGGGGTGGCATCAGGTTCCTTTTGGGCTTCTTGGGTATCGGGGAGCTGCTCGGTCTCTGGGAGGGAGGGGATTCGGATCAGTTCATGTCGTAATATCTCAAGCGTTTTCTTGCTGGAATTCAAGCTGTAATTGATGACCAGTCGTTCAACAAAGTTCCGGATCTGGCGGACATTTCCGGGCCATGGGTAGAGGATAAGGCTTTCCAGATACTCTGTCGGAATAGAGATGGGTTCAAGCTTGTGGCGTTTGGTAAACAGTTCGATAAAAAATTCAAGCAGCAGGGGGATGTCGTCCAGTCTGTTTCGTAGCGGTGGGATCTGAAGTCTGAGTACATTCAACCGAAAATAGAGATCGGCGCGGAATGTCCCTTCCTGGACGGCCTGGGATAAATCGTGACTGGCAGCGCCGATAACCCGGACATCAACCGGCAGGATTCTATCGCCTCCGAGACGCATGACCTCTTTTTCCTGCAGGACTCTTAACAGTCTGGTCTGGACCTCTTCCGGGGTTGAGTCGATCTCATCAAGGAAGATCGTTCCTTTATGGGCGATCTCGAATCGTCCGGCCTTACCGCCCTTTTTTGAACCGGTGAAGGCTCCCTCTTCGTAGCCGAAGAGTTCACTTTCAAGCAGCTGGGCAGGGAGTGCCGCACAGTTGAGCGACACAAAGGGCTGTTTGGCCCTTCTGCTTAGGCTGTGGATGCCGTGGGCGAAAATTTCCTTGCCGGTACCTGTTTCACCCATGATGAGGATGGTTGAGTCGGTTTCCCCATACCTGTGGGCCAGGTCGACGACTTCCTTCATTTCAGGGCTTTTGTGGATCAGGTTGCTCAGTCGATATTTGGCGATGTGCCCCTTGGAAAGAGATCGGCGTACCACCTGCTCGGAGCGCATAACATTGCTGATGTCCCGCAGGGTGGTCACTGCGCCGATACAGTGGTCATCGAGAATAATCGGCTGACAGTTGAAGACGAATCTCCCGCGGTCAATCTCAGTGAGCTGGTCAACGATTGAACGATGATTGTACAGCACCTCATCGGTTGGAAACTCCTCGATAAACCGGGAGACCGAACTGTGAATGGCCTGCTCTTCACTGACTTTTAAGATGGATGCGGCCCGGGAGTTCACTGCAGTAATCTTACCTCTCTCATCGAGGGCAATGATACCGTCGGAGGTGGCGTCGATGATCGACCGGTATCGCTGGGCCGCAACCTGTTGATCCCGGGTGGCAAGAATGATCGACCGGGCATCTTCAATGGTGGCCGCAACATCTTCATAGGAGGTTCGTATCTCTACGAATTGCAATCCAGCCCTTTTTGCGACTCTTTTGGTAACACCGCCGCCGATGACCACCTCATATCCGTCCTTTTTGCTGCCAAGGATGATGCGCTCATGGCTCTTTTTGTTTGTATACACTTTTTGTATCAGTTCAATATCGAGCAGATCTTCCAGTATTGGAATTCCTTCAAGTTTTTCCCGAAAAACAGGAAAAATGACCTTGCCTCCCTTAGTGGCCGCCTCTTTTAAGCTGGAGATAATGTCAAAAGACCTGTGAGGAAAGGAGATTGATGGAATATGCAGGTTTTCCCGCAGCAGATAAGCCGTTCCCCGACGGCTGATGATCACCTCCACTCCCTGGCGAACCATATCCATAGCAATGGGTAAGGCGTCATCCAGCCCCGAGGTGTTGAGGATTATTTCATCATTGCTTCTCTTTGCAAAGAGGTTGACGTTTTCTATCAATGAAGGGCTGGTGGCAAAGATGCCGATCCGGATTTTTTTATGTTTCATGTTCTCCCCTTTTTATTTGGGTTTGTGCAACGAAGTGTTTCATAAAAGAATCGTATTGTCAATATTCAGCTTTGTTGAAGGGGAAGACTCGGAGTAACCGGATTGAAATCAATCACAGTATCCAGGCAGTCAAACCGGTCTGCTTTAGGGGGAGTGGAGCCGACTCACATGCGTGGGTTTTCATACTATTTGGCAAATAAAACAATCTTGAAAAGGATAGAGCGCCGGTCTGTTTATTGCATTTATTCAATGTAGAGTGATTTGTCGATTCATCTGCAGTAAAATTGCTCCAAGTCCACAACCGGGCAGATGATTCTTCGATAGACTCATTGGACTACAAGAAAACGGCAGGTATCCATTAGGGGGTAAATATGAATGTTCCTTTGATTAATATTATTATTT
>CAZLGM010000322.1:0-2431 GCA_964558875.1 uncultured Desulfocapsaceae bacterium | reverse complement strand
ATCTTGACCGCTGGACCCATCAGAATATCCTGTCAACTTACAAGGAAGAAATCATCGTTCCCTGTCTAAAAGATATGATCCTGTTTGAAGATCCGATTGAGTTGCTTGAGACAATCCATGCCGACTCAACCAAACCGTTTGCCGAACTCCAGGGTATTAAAGAAAACAGATAACAAATCCTATTGAAGAACCTGTTCGTAATTGTTCGCGCCATCTTCGTTCTGGTCGCCGCTGTTATCCTCGTAGGCGTCTGCCTCATCACCATCCTTGTTGCACGACACATATTTAATAAACCCGCAAGCTACTGCCGCAAGTATCCCAGTATCGTCTCCAGGCTTATCTGCCGGCTTGCCGGTGTACGGGTCAACATCATAGATGCTCATCATCTCAACCCTTCACAGGCCTATGTGTTCTGTGGCAATCACACCTCACAATTCGACATCTTCAGTTTTTACGGATATATTCCGCATCCGGTTCACGGATTGGGTAAACAGGAGCTGTTCTCCATCCCGGTCTTTGGTCATGCGGTGCGTGCTGTTGGTCATATCCCTATCGACAGAACAAAAGGAAGAGCAGCTATGAACAGCCTGCTCCGGGCTGCCAAGAAAATTAAATCCGGCGCTTCGGTTCTTATTTTTCCTGAAGGAACCAGGTCGAAAGACGGTAAACTGCTGCCGTTTAAAGGCGGCGGCATGCTGCTGGCCATCAAGGCAGGAGTTCCCATTGTTCCCATCGCCTTTTGCGGCTCCTATGAAGTACTGCCGAAAAACACCCTGCTTGCACGACCGGGAACAATAACGCTGACAATTGGAAAACCCGTCGAGACAACCGGATATTCCATCAAAGATCGAAATCGTGTAGCCAAAGAAATCAGAAGTATTATCCAATCGATGCTAAGCAAAAAAAACTGATATCTTATAGTGACGCAAATTATACTTTCCTGAATCCGTAACCAGGACTGTATTTTAATTGATAAAATATTGATATTACATGATATTATTGAATTATGCCAATAAGTCTAAATGAGCAATTCACCCTACAAGGCGCTCACGGATTCAGACTCCTGCAAAGTGAGAGTCTCTTTGCTTTTTTTTTGAAACATGGCATAATAACCGATGATTCTGTCAGCGGTCTACGAATCAGAGCAATCCCCTTTATTTGCGCAAAGAACTCATGCAGTTATACATAAACCGGAGCCACCCATCCCACCATCACCAATTTTGCAAGGAAACCCCATGAACTGTTTCAAAACACGATCAAAAAGTCACTGTCAGCGAAATAGCTCTACCGTTTATTCGTTTATTGTTCTTCTTTTGTTTTTCTGCTTTGCACTTTTACCCAGGCAGGCGGCAGCCATTGAGCAGAACACTGTGTTCCTGCCGATCCAGGTGAACAGCCCGGACAGCAAAGCCGAACTGACAGAGAAAATGGATGGTTTGCTCAGCGAGGTGGTGGCCAAAAAGGAATTTACCATGCTGGCCCGCAGCCAGGCTTCGGTAATCGTCGATTACGCCGGTTCATGGCCCCCGCCAGTAAAAACACTGAAACAACTTGCAGAGTCTACCGGTCTTGACTACGTGGCCGTCGGCAGCCTGACTGTCATCGGTGGTCAGATCAGCCTGGACTACAAGGTATACGATCTGCTTACCCTTGAGCCGCCGAAGCATTACTTTATTCAGAAAAAATCAATCGATGAGGTTGGTGATGGTCTTACCGAGATCATTACTCGTGTAGACGGCTATACCCATAGGGATCTAGTCATCGGTTCCATCGCTCCCGAGGGCAACACCCGTATCGACTCAGGCGCCATTTTACGTAAAATTAAAACCCAGGTCGGTGATATTTACGACCCCTCATCCCTGCGCGACGACCTGAAGGCGATCCATCAGATGGGTTATTTCAAGACAGCCGAAATAATCGCCACTGACAGCGAAAAAGGCAAACAGATTGTGTTTAAAGTAGTCGAGAAGCCGGTCATCACAGCGATCCGCTACAAAGGACCCGATGAAATCGATGAAGAAAAAGTCCAGGAAGCCGCCAACCTAAGAGAACAGTCCATCCTCAACCAGCTTGAGATCAATCGGGCAAAGGAGGACATCCTCAAACTGTACAAGGAAAAAGGATTTTATAATACCAGGGTGAGCAGTGAAGTCAGTTTTCCCGATAAGGAAAAAGTCGTTGTCGACTTCACCATTGACGAGGGTGAGAAAACCTATATCAAGGAGATCACCTTTAAAGGAAATACCACATTCGACCACGATGACCTGGAGGATGTCATTGAAAGTGATGAGAAGGGGTTATTCTCCTGGTTAACCGAGTCGGGTCTTATTCGGATGGATCTTCTTCGTCAGGATAGTGCCAGGATTGCAGCTTTTTACCATAACAACGGCTATCTGGAAGCAAAAGTCGGCGACCCGGTGGTCCGTCAGGA
>CAZLGM010000321.1:0-2438 GCA_964558875.1 uncultured Desulfocapsaceae bacterium | reverse complement strand
GTGCAAAAGTCCATTAAAAGTGGTTGAATATATGGCATCGGGCAAAGCGATTGTCGCCAGTCGTGTCGGCAGTGTGCCGGATATGATCGGTGACTGCGGAATTCTGACCGAACCTGAAAATGTGGGCGAATTGGCTCTGGGGATTGAAAAGCTCTTAGATGATGACAGCCTTCGTATTCGGCTTGGAAAACAGGCCAGAATCAGGGCAAAGAGAAAACTGAGCTGGCAGAACAGCGCCCAGATCCTGCTCCAGGCTTTTAACTGTGCAATCAGCCATTATCATGGGTTGTCCTGATTCATCACTAGAAAGAGTATCCAGTTGAGGAGACAATGGAAAAGATTGTCATTATTCACTTCCCTCCGAAATCCATTGAATTTCCACCTCTACAGGAGGCAATTCTGGCAATGGACCTCGAGCAGGCCGGATTCAATGTTTCGGTTGTCGATCTGAATCTTTCTCTGAGACTGCACGCCAAAGATCGTTTTCAATCCGCCTGGTATACCATTAATCAGCACCATTGGCACGATCGGGATCGACTTGCCCGATTTGTTACTGATAACGACAAATTCATTGACCAGACAATCACATCGATTGTCCAGAATCAGCCGACTCTTGTTCTGGCTGACTGTTCTTACCCAAAGGAGGTTTTTGGTTGCGAATGTATTAAGCGGTTAAAAGAGCAGCTGCCTGACCTCAAGGTCGTCCTGTATGGCTTTTCCTGCCTTCTGGAGGCTCAGCAAAAAGCTCTGCAGCAATTATCCGGAAACCTGATAGATATTTTCCTCACCGACCCCGTACCATCCATCCCAATGACTTTGCTGCACAAGCTCAACAAGGCTGAGAACATTGTTGAAGCAGACGGCGATCATGAGGAAGAAAACCAAGATGAGACAAGCTCTTTTTTTCCAACATTCAAAAAGTTCAAACGGAACTGGTATAGGGGACAGATTCTTCCAGTCTCACTTGGCTCCGGCTGCAGTGGTACCTGTCTGTTCTGCAAAAAACGTATCCATAACAAGACCTGCAAACTCCGCCCCGTCGCGGAAATCATTGAAGAGTTGTCCAGTCATATCATTAAATTGCGGACCAACCGGTTTCATTTTTGTGGCGCTCCTATAAACGCTGACCCACAGCTTGCCTTTGATCTCTACAACGGCCTCATTGAAAATAAACTGGACATTTCATGGTCGGCCGAGGCAACCGCTGTTCCCGCCCTGCCTGACTCGCTCCTGAAAATGATGAAAGAGTCGGGCTGCCATACCCTCGATATCTGTGCGGTTTCCGGCTCTGACAGTATTCTCTCCCGTTTTCAGGCCGGTTTCACAACAAGTGATATCGACAAATTGCTGGACCGAGCCAACCAGGCCGACATCAGATGCGCCATATCGCTGATATCCGGGTTTCCAGGCGAATATAGAAAAGAACTGCTGGAATCATTTGACTTTATCTCCCGCAATGGGCCTCCTGCCATTTATGCGGTAAAGGATTTCCATGACCTGCATGTCTATCCCTCCACCCGGCTCTATAAAGATAGGGAAGAGTATGACATTCGGATAGATGATGAGCTGTTAGTCAATAGCTGGTCCTGTGATGACGGCAACAACTTTTTCCAAAGAAAGCTGCTTCAGAACCAGCTGCACCAGCACGTCCGGCACAATCATATACACTATCAACCTGGTGATCTGTTTGGCACCTCCGAGGGATTCAAGGGGCTTCAATTAAGTGGCTATTACCGGGATATAAAATATCTATTGAATAATATCTTTTATCCTCTGCATATCTATCGTTCTGAGATTCTGGCAAAATTGGTAGCAAGCTATGCCAGCCGCAGAACCGTTGTTGTTGAGAAAAATGAAATCGATTACTCGTTTATAAACGGAATAGAAGACGGCAGAAAAGCCTTCATCGGCCCGGAATCGGTCCACATCGACATCACCAACCGCTGCAATTTCAACTGTATCGCCTGTTGGGACCGATCTCCTCTCATAAGAGAGAAAGGAGTTAAAGACGAGTATCTCCAGAAAACCCTTTCCTATGAACAGATAACAGGCTTCATCGATGACCTGGCCAGGCTTGGCGGTGCACGGTTTATTAAATTTACCGGTGGTGGAGAACCGATGATGCATCCCCGGTTCAAAGATATCCTCCGCTATCTCCGAAAAAAAGACAAGTATATCGAAATCGATATCAACACCAACTTTTCATTGATGAATGAAGAGTTGCTCAAACTGATGATTGACCTGCAGGTCAACCTGCTGACGGTGAGCCTCTGGGCCGCCTCACCGGAAGTCTATACAAAAACGCATCCCAACCAGAAAGCTAAAGGGTTTGAGAAAATTGTGGCCAACCTTAAACGCATTACAGCAAGCAGAAAAGATAAGATTTTACGGATCTTTATTCACAACGTTTTAATGAGTCACAATCATCATGAAGTGGA
>CAZLGM010000320.1:0-2455 GCA_964558875.1 uncultured Desulfocapsaceae bacterium | reverse complement strand
TCGTCGTTACGAGGAGTGAAACGACGAAGTAATCTCAGAGAATATCTTTTATACGGCAGTGGTCAAACGGATTACCAGCAGTCTTCGATGAGATATGATCCTTATGAAGTATGCCGCTGTTGGATGAACTGAAAAATGATTACACTACGACTCTATCTGGATTTAACGAAACACATTAAAGATTAAATAAACAGTCACAGGCACTGCATCTTTTCACGGTCTAATCTGTTCACAAAGGTGGGGCTATAGTGAACAGGTTAGCCTGTGAAAATCTACAGCACCTGTGACTGTTTATTCATGCTTTAATATCCCATCAACCCGCAACACCTCCTACAAACCGGCATCAATCCCTTTTGCTGCAGACTCGCGCGAAATGCCTTGTAACGTTCGTTATTCCACAGTTCGGTGATAGTGTTCTCTTTAATATTGCCGACGATATAATCATGGTAATCCCGGCAGGGTGACATATCACCGTTTGAATCAAGCTCCACTGCCTGAAAAATGGAGACGCATTCATCATAGCCAAAGGTGGCTGAATGGTCTGTATAGTAGCGCTTGAGTTCTTCTGTTTCTGTGATCTGTGGCAGGAAGGTAACCGAAGGACCATTAAAGGACCGGGAAAGAGAGGCAAGCTCTTTTGCCTGCTCAGCAATGGTTTCATACTCATCCGGTTTCCAACTGCCGATCCAGCCCCGATGAAGCGTTGGTGAAAATCCAAAGCGGCTGGCAAAATCCTCCTCGTGTTTTGCGGCCTGATCTTCATCAATCCACCAGGAAAGATAAAAAACAAAGATATCGACATGTTCTTTAAAACGGTGAAAAATATCAACCAGGTGATTAATGTTCTCTTTCGATATCACAGTCAGTGAAGCTACAATCGGCAAACCTTTCCCTCCCTTTCGACAGGAAGAAACAGCCTCAAGCCCCTCAACAATACTGTTGAAGGCATCGCCACCTCCTGCCGATGGCCGGAGTTTATTATGAATTTCGGCATTATGTCCATCAATGGAGAGCTGCAGGAGGTAGAGGTTGCCTGCAATCAGCTCCTCGGCCATTCCAGCGATACCATAACCATTGGACACAAGAGATGTCGGCAGCCCACGGTCCACTGCCCCGCCTATCACATCGATAAGCGAACGGTACATGGTCGGCTCGCCACCCCAGATATAGACATTAGGGTGATGACCGTTATTAATAAGATCATCAAACAGTTCGATATATCGATCTCCACTTACTTCCCTCTTCTTCAGTTCAGCCGAATTACTGCCGTGAAGAAAGCCGCTCTCCCCCCACTGACCGCATGTGTGGCAGCGGAGATTGCAGAGATCGGTAATCCGAATGGATAGCTGGTGGATTTTTCCAGCAACTCCTTCCCGTCTCCTGGGATTTAAAAATGGGAAAAGAACCTTTGCGGTTTGAAGCCGAATAAGTTTTGCACAGATATCCGGATAGGGAAGAAGAATATAAACCCCCTTCATGACAGCAGACAATGAGACTGTGGATCGTTTACCCTTGCTCAACTGTTAATACCCCATTCCTGAATCAGACGTGAATAGCTTGTTGTGTCCAGGCCATTGATTGTTTATTTACACCATATAACTGAAAATCCAACCCATCGTAATCGATGCAAACTCTTCTATAACTCTCTCTAACACCTCTTGTTTTATACATAAATTGAGTCACACTTACCAGCTGTTATCGTAACCAATCTCAGGGTAAGCAACATACCTAATCTTAAGGAAAGACTGTAAGCGCTCACAGGGTATGCCTGATGTGGACAGGTAAGCGGAGCGAAGCGAAGACTCCGAGTGGCAAGGCGCAATGTACTGGTGCTACATAAAGGTTACCGATCGTCCGCAGCAGGTGCTCCCTGTGATTGATTACCTGTTATCTCTTGTGATTGAAGAATACAATGGGTAATATATCTTTCCGATTTTGAAGAGTAAATATCTCAGCAGCTTCTGTTTCATGAAACCATCAACACACCCCCGAAGCCTGTCAATAGTCATTCCTGTCCTTGACGAGGAAGATGCTATCGGCCAAACTCTCCAGCGCTGTCTTGACGCCAGGCAGGGTATTCTGCAACTTGCGGGTCTTGACTCTGTTGAAATTATTGTTGTCAACGACGGCAGCACGGATCGGACAGTAGAGATTGTCCAGTCGTTCCCGGGTGTTACCCTGATAGATTTAAAGACAAACCATGGATATGGCGCTGCCATAAAAAGTGGTTTTGCTCAGGCCTCCGGAGACCTTTTAGGCTTCCTCGATGGTGACGGGACATGCGACCCGAAATTTTTTGGCATGCTCTGCAAGGAGATCATTGAAAATGGGGCCGATATAGCAACCGGTTCCCGCATGCACAATAAAAGCAAAATGCCTGCTGTCAGACGAATCGGCAACTACCTGTTCGCACAGCTTATGACCCTCCTGTCCGGTTGTCCGATAAAGGACACGG
>CAZLGM010000319.1:0-2456 GCA_964558875.1 uncultured Desulfocapsaceae bacterium | reverse complement strand
GTTTTGTTCATGTTCTTTTTTACCTGGGCGGAAATCTTCTGCTCCAACTGGCTCAGTTGAATTTCCCGATGGATGAATTCCAGGAGTTTCACAATTCGATCTGGAACATAATCAAGCTCGAGAACTTCCTGTTTTTCCTCTGTAGTCATGGACAGATGAGGAGTCAGGATATCGACGAGTCTTGTAGTATTTTCGATATTCTCAACTGATCTAAGGACTTCTTTGCCTAGCTTTTTGTTGACCCGGGAATAATCACCAAACAGCGTTCGCAGTTCACGGTCATAGGCGACCATCTCGCCAATGGTATCCTCTTTATCAACAAGTTCTTCCACCTCTACCTGGAAGAAATCATCATGATGGACATAGGAGACGATCTTTCCCCTGCGTTTGCCCTCCACAAGGGCCTTGATGTTGCCGTCGGGCAGCCTTAACAGCTGCATCACCTTGGCAAGAGTGCCGACGACATAAATATCTTTATCGGATGGATCATCCACATCGGATGCCTTCTGGGTGGCCATGAAAATCTCTGTTCCTTTGGACATGGCGTCCTCAAGGGCTTCAATCGATTTGGGCCGACCAACCATCAACGGCGCCACCATGTGAGGAAATACAACAATGTCACGCAGCGGCATCAGTGGATAGAGTTTTGTTTTTGTATCTTCCATATCGTTATCTCTATTACCCTTAAGCACTTTTTTTCAGTTCGTTTTCCTGTGAATTCTTATACAGGATAACAGGGTAGTCTCCATTGGTTACTACCTGTTCACTGATCACACATTCCTGGACATTCTCCCTGGAAGGTAGATCGTACATGACGTCGAGCATGGCCTCTTCCATTACGGACCGTAAACCTCGAGCGCCGGATTTTCTTTTCAGGGCCTTTTGGGCAATAGCCGTCAAGGCACCTTCGGTAAACCGCAAGGTTATATTGTCAAATTGAAACAATCGCTGATACTGTTTGGTCAGCGCGTTCTTCGGTTCTTTTAAGATACGCACCAAGTCATCCTCAGTCAACTCCTGCATGGTGGCAATGACCGGAAGACGTCCAACGAACTCAGGAATCAGACCGAACTTCAGCAGGTCTTCAGGCTGAACACCGGCTAAAACCTCACCCAGGTTTTTCTTCTCAGTCATCACTCTGGCACCGAATCCCATGGACTTTGAACCGGTTCGATTCTTTATCACCCGATCCAGCCCGACAAAAGCACCACCGCAGATAAACAGAATATTGGTGGTATCGATCTTGGTCAGTTCCTGTTGAGGATGTTTACGTCCGCCTTTGGGCGGAATCTGGGCAATTGTTCCCTCTATTATTTTCAACAACGCCTGTTGAACTCCTTCCCCGGAGACATCTCTGGTGATTGACGGGGTGTCGGCTTTCCTGGCGATTTTATCGATTTCATCGATGTAGATAATACCCCGTTCAGCTAACTCGATATTGTGGTCGGCTGCCTGAACCAGGTTGACGAGAATGTTCTCTACATCATCACCCACATAACCGGCCTCGGTCAGGGTGGTGGCGTCGGCTATGGTAAACGGCACATTCAAAATCCTGGCCAGTGTCTGCGCGACCAGAGTCTTTCCCGAACCGGTAGGGCCGATCAGAATAATATTGGATTTCTGAAGTTCGACCGTTTCCTCATCTTCGGTTTCAGGGGAATCGATCCGTTTATAGTGATTATGAACGGCAACGGAGAGAACTTTCTTGGCAAACTCCTGCCCGATGACATATCCGTCCAGGTGGTCTTTAATCTCCATGGGCGTCAGAATAACCGGAGGCGCCGGCTCCAGTTCATCAAGTTCGTTACCCTCCTCCTGCACAATCTCGTTGCACAACTCGATACATTCATCGCAGATGTACACATCGGGGCCCGAAACCAGTTTGGAGACCTCATCCTGATGTTTACCGCAAAATGAGCAGCTTGTATTATATTCCGTATCGTTAATATCGGACATGAAACTCTTACCTCTTTTCCTTCCTTGCTAAATGAAAACTGTATAACTCTATGAGAGACGGATGATCGCTATCGTCAACCGTCCTGTCTTTCAACAAGCACCTTGTCAATTATACCATACTTTAATGCTTCCTGGGCAGACATAAAGTTATCCCGATCGGTGTCGGTCTGTATTTTCTTCACTGTTCGGCCCGTATGTTTGGCCAGAATCGAGTTAAGATCTTTCCTCATTCTCAGGATCTCTTTTGCGTGGATATCAATATCAGAAGCCTGCCCCTGAAAGCCGCCCATGGGCTGATGGATCATAATCCTCGAATTGGGCAAGGCATAGCGTTTTCCCTTGGTACCCGCGGCAAGCAGAAGCGCCCCCATGGAGGCCGCCTGCCCCATACAGAGAGTAGCGATTTCACACTTCACATACTGCATGGTGTCGTATATTGCCAGACCTGCCGTAACAGAGCCGCCAGGAGAATTGATATAAAAGGTGATATCCTTTTCCGG
>CAZLGM010000318.1:0-2468 GCA_964558875.1 uncultured Desulfocapsaceae bacterium | reverse complement strand
TCCGCTAGCACTGCATCTTTGCTTGATTGATCCGTCCGATAGAGCCGTACTCTTATTGGACGAATCAATCAAGCAAAGCTACAGCACTATCGAATGTTTATTAATCTGATTATCAAGAATTCTCAGTAAACTGTAAAAATGGTAATCAGACACTATCAAGGTTATCAAACACCCTAAGATTAAGTTTTGTCGTTGCGAGTAAAGCGAAGCAATCTCAGGCATTTACTAAAGATTGCCACGGCCTGTGCCCTCGCAACGACTTTTAGTATTACTTTGGAGTGAGCTACTAAAAGCCTGTAACATATTTAGGCTGAGAATCATTGGTAATCATGTTCATTTATTTGGCAACAAGGGAAATGACCACAATCACAATTTGTCATTGGTGAAATCCAAGATAGAAGGAATAAAAAAGAATGATAAAAGTGTTTCTTGGCAATCCGCCCTGGAGTAAACCGGGATTTTACGGAGTGCGGGCCGGTTCGCGTTGGCCTCATTTCGAAGTTGAGACCAACAATTACATGCCTTTTCCCTTTCAACTGGCCTATGGCGCTGCACTGCTGGAACAGGATGGTATTGATGTGCTGCTGGTTGACGCTGTTGCGGAGAAATCAAGTGACGAGGAGTATTTAAATAAGATAGCAGCCTATGGGCCTGATCTTGTAATCCATGAAGTATCGACACCTTCATTCGGTGCCGATCTGCGCATGATTGAACTGGTGCGGGAAAAATTCGGCAACAACCTTAAGATCGCTCTGTGCGGTCCCCACTCGCCCATGTCCGACCCGGCTTTTCTGGAAGCGCATCAGCAGCTCGATTTTGTCCTGGTTGGTGATTATGAACTGGCCCTGTCAAAATCAGTTGCCGCTTTGAATGAAAACAGGGATTTTACTGATATTCCAGGGATGGTCTACCGAACCAAGGAGGGCCAAGTCGTTTCAACCGGTCCAGCGGAGACTGTCACGGATATCGACAGCCTCCCATGGCCGGCCAGGCATTTCCTGCCCATGGAGGCCTATTTTGACAATCCCGGCTCCATTCCCGAGCCGGCCCTGCAGGTGTGGGCCAGCCGGGGCTGCCCGTATAACTGCAGCTACTGCATCTGGCCCCAGTTGATGGACGGCGGCCATTACCGGCCCCGTAAACCAGCTGCAATTCTCGATGAGATCGAGCATGTGGTCGAAGAGTACGGCTATAAGTCGATCTACTTTGACGACGATACCTTCAATATCGGTAAGAAGAGGATGCTTGAGTTCTGCCGGGAGAAGATTGAACGGGGGAACGATTTGCCCTGGGCGATCATGGCCCGCGCCGATCTGATGGACAGGGAGATCCTGGAGGCCATGGTTAAGTCGGGTCTCAAAGCGGTGAAATATGGAATTGAGTCGGCCAATCAGGAGTTAGTGGACCGGATCGGCAAAAGCCTGAATCTACAGAAAGCTATAGATAATGTGGAGCTGACTAAAAGCCTTGGAGTAAAAGTGCATCTCACCTTCATGTTCGGTATGCCGGGTGAGACAAAAGAAAGCGCGTTGAAAACAGTTGCGCTGGCCAAACAGCTCAATCCTGAATCGGTTCAGTTTTCTATTTTAACGCCACTTCCCGGGACAAAAATCTATGATGAGCTGCTGGAACGGGGACACCTGGAAGTGTCCGACTGGGAACAGCTTGACGGCTACTTCTCCTCTGTTGTACGAACCGATGCCATGAGCGCTGAAGAGCTGGAAGAAATGGTTCAATATGCCTGGCGGACCTGGGTCAAACATCGGGCTCTACAAAAGCCGACCGGGCAGGATATCAAGTGGGCCTTAAAGAACCTGCCCCAATATTTTTTTAAGCCTCGAGCTGCCTGGCAGCAACTCAAACGGTTGATGTGAGCATCAATAATCCGGGTTCATCCGACTTTAAAGTCTTTTTCAAGGTACCCTAAAGTCTCTGCTGCCTTGAAGATATCCTATGAGATTACTTCGTCGTTGCACTCCTCGTAACGACGAAATAGAGATCGTCGTCGCGAAGGAGCAAAGCGACTGTGGCGATCTCATGAAACAATAAAATTACGCTTGATCTTACTGAACCATGATCCAGCAGACTGAGACTTCTTATTTTCCAACAGCTTCCTCGGCTTTGGCTTTTTCGGCCAGCATTTTCCTGACCTTTTCTGCAGTTTTTGTTGAAGGGTATTTCTTCAGGATGTCCCTGTAAAACCCTTCTGCTTCGGCAACACCTCCGGCACGTTCCATGGCCGCTGCCTTATTGTACGTTTTAGTGGCTCTTTCTTCAGGATCTCCGCATCCAAACAGGAGTGTCATCCAGAGACAACAGCAGATTGCTACAAATTTTTTCATTTTCATTTTCCCACCTTATATCTTGTTATATTGAATGTTTGTCACGGATTAAGGTTACACCAAACGGGCATCAACAAGCTGAATAGATCTTGTTGCCATTTTCTCAAGGTTTGGATCATGGGTGAC
>CAZLGM010000317.1:0-2494 GCA_964558875.1 uncultured Desulfocapsaceae bacterium | reverse complement strand
ATAAATACAATGGTGAAAAGACAATCCCATCAGATGGGGTGCAATCAACTCGATCGTGGCCAGCAGGGTTACACCGCCTGCAAGCAGTGCGGAAAATGACAGAAAAACAAGCCAGGATGGCCTGATTCCCCGTTTTGCAAACTGGGCCAGCCCCAGACATCCAAAAACAAGCAAGACACCATTTATGCCGAAATACGCGAACCAGAGGGGCAGCTCATATTGGTTCCCAAGCAGGGTCTCGGGAATCCACACGGTAAATCGGTTCGGGATGTCGGTAATCGTTGTACAGCAGGAAACAGCCAGTTCCGCCGATGATCTGATCCACAGTATGACGGAACCACCGCTTTCAAAAAGAGCCAAACCCGAGCAGAATGCTAAAAGCAAAAGCATGGTGCTCACCGCTTTTGCCCTTTTAGCGCCGTTTGTTTCATTCAGTCGCTCCAATCTGAAGAGCAAAAGCCAGAGCATACCGCAGAAGAAAAGCAGTACCTTACTACTCTCAAGAAACAGTGTCAGGCGAGGCAACAGCTTGGTTGCCCCATAAATGCACATGGCTCCAACCACTTCCGAAACGAAACTGTGCAATACCAGGTAAAAAAAAGGCCAGGACAGTAAGCGAATGATAAGTAGAACCGTCCCCAGCCAGAAGAGGAGGTAAAGATCGTTTTCACGTTTGGTTATGGACTCTCCGGTTTCAAGATCGTCGCTGGACCGTGAAAGCAACAGTTTGATGGTTTTTACAACGGCGACTGCCGCCAGACCGAATGAAGCCGCATCTATCGTCAATGCGGATACAGAATAGGGATTGACAATCATTAGCTGCCGTCAATGATTCCTTTTGTCAGTCGGATGACATGATCGGCTAATTGAATGAATTTATGGTCATGACTGACAATGACCAGTGTCTTTCCATTCATCCTTAACCTCTTAAAAAGAGATAACAAATTCTCCTGAGTGTCATCATCGATATTAGACAACGGTTCATCGCCAATAATGATTTGCGGATCAAAGACCAATGATCTGGCCACCGCCACCCTTTGCCTCTCACCACCGGAGAGTTGACGTGGAAGATGGTCAATCCGGTCTGTCAGACCGACTTTTTCAAGAAGAGATGCTGCCAGATCAAATCTCTCGGCCCTTTTCATATTGGTTACAACCAGGGGCATGGCCACATTTTCAACCGCAGTCAACTCTTCCAGCAGGTTATATTCCTGAAAAATGATGCCGATTCTTTTTTTTCTATATCTGGCCTGAAACAGGTCGGAAGAAAATGAAATGTCCTTTCCATCGACATAGACCCTGCCGGTGGTCGGTCGATCCAATGCAGCCATCAGGCTGATCAAAGTCGATTTGCCTGAACCCGACGGACCGGTAATGACCGTCAGCTTTTCCCGGGGAATCTGGCATGTGACATCTTTTAAAGCCTGAACACTATGTTGACCATCGATATTGTAGACTTTGGTCAGTTTATCGGTTTGAATGATGGGCTTCACGGGGTTAGCGGTTAGCGGTTAGCGGTTAGCGGTTAGCGGTTAGCGGTTAGCGGTTAGCGGACAGTAAGCTTCTTGATGAAACTGTTCAACATTTTTTTGATTTCAATTACCTGTTGATTCAACTCGGAGTATTTGTCCTCCGATAAGTATTGAAGGTCATAAGCAAGCAGCAATTGATATTCAAATTCACTTGCTGAACCAGCGGCAATACTTAAAAACCTAGATAACTCCCGGTCACTTTCCCTCCCACATCCTTCAGCAATATTTGTCGGTACAGAGGATGCCGCTTTTCGCATTTGTACAATTAAACCAAACCGTTCTTCATGTGGAAATTGTTTCGTAACATTATAAACTTTCAGGGCCAGTTGATGAGCTTTTCCCCATACATGCAGTTGCCTGAAATCCCTCATAGAAAAACCTTCCTTGGTTATAGGCTAATTCCTGATTGCTAACAGCTAAAAGCCAACACCTGCTTTTACCTCCCCTTCTCTTTGTCCTTCACCTTTTCCAAATCTTTATCCGCCTCGAGATGGTCACCGACCGCATAGGGGTTTTTATCCCAGTTCTTTGAGGACGACACCTGATACGGCGGATCTGCCAGAGTTCTTATAAAAGCCAGGACATGGAAGATCTCCTTATCGCTCAGAATATGTTTCCACTGCGGCATGATATGGGAGAGATTATTGGCTTTGCCCCCGAATTTAATCACCTTAAAAAACCGAACGTCTGGCTGCATATTCATATAAAAACCGTTTGTATGGTCCCTTGGCGGGGGTTGCAGCAGTTCATTTCTAGCCCTGGCTCCACGACCGTCACCCTCAAGGCCATGACAGGGTGAGCAATACGATTTATAAATTCGTCCTCCACGCTTAGCATTCGATTCAGCACGGCTTTCATTGAATATGCCCAACATGAAAACAACAAGCAGAGTAAACAGGAAAAACGGTATCGATTTATTCAGTGTTCTCATAACTTCTCCAACATTGAATTTCTCTTATCTA
>CAZLGM010000316.1:0-2512 GCA_964558875.1 uncultured Desulfocapsaceae bacterium | reverse complement strand
GGAAAGCCAATTGGCTTTTTCCATTAACTTTGGTATCCTGCTGGTCAAATTGGAACCGATGATTATCTTGTTGAATACGTTCATAATTTATGACTGGATAACAGACTCATGACCGGAACAACAAACACCTAATTACCATGAAGTTTTTTGTCACACTGCTTTTTGTCCTGTTGTTTCTTCCCGCGCACCTTTTAGCTGAATGCGTTGAAGGCAACTGCGCCGATGGCTGGGGAAGGATGAAAGGCCCCCAGGGCTCCGAGTATGCTGGTATATGGAAAAAAGGTAAACCCAACGGAAAAGGCACAGCCATTCTTCCCAGTGGCAACAGGATCAGCGGAGACAACTGGGTAAACGGTGAATATCAGGGTTATGGTATCGAAATCTACCCAAGCGGCAGACGCTACGAAGGGAATTTTAAAGATACCAAATACCATGGGCAAGGTACCAACACCTTACCTGATGGAACATTTTATGTAGGTGAATTTGTTCAAGGCCATCCCCATGGCCAGGGGAAGATTACCTTCCCGGATGGATTAACAATCGAAGGGTCGTTCAAAAAAGGTCAGCCCAACGGCAACTGCAGGGCAACCTTTGGTGATGGCTCTATCTACGAAGGGAATTGCTTTAACGGCCAATTCTCAGGAAAAGGCAGACTCACTTATCCAAACGGATTTTATTACGTAGGTGAATTTAAAAACGATATGCCAAACGGCTATGGCACAGAATACTCAAACGATGGAAAGATCTTTTACAAAGGTATGTGGAAGAACGGTGAAATGGTAAATCCGCCCAAAGAGTTCCCTTTTAAAAACTTACCGGCAAAATAAGCCGACCGCTTTATTTTAACAGGTTCTATAAGCACAACACAGATGAGATATACCCACAAGGATTACATCCAACAGGCCAGGATAGCCAAGGGAATACTGGAGAGGCAGGTTTATTGCGGTCCCTGGAATGTACAGATCGATCTCACCAACAGGTGCAACAACGACTGTATCGCCTGCTGGTGCAACTCCCCCCTCCTAGGTGATAAAGCCATGAAGGAAGAGGTAAAAAAAGAGCATCTTACCTATGAAACAGCCAGACAGCTCATCGACGAGTTGGCTGACCTGGGTACACGCTATATTTACTTCACCGGTGGGGGTGAGCCCTTCATGCATCCCAGAATCCTGGATATCATGAGACATGTGAAGCAACGGGGCATGCACCTCGGCATGTCGACCAACTTCACCCTGGTCACTAAAGAAAAAGCAGAAGAACTGGTTGATATTGGTATCGATCACATGAATCTCAGCATGTGGTCGGCCACACCTGAGATGTATGTCATTCAACACCCCAGCAAAACAGAAGAGACTTTTCACCGGATGACCGAGGTGGTCGACTACTTTTATGAGCTGAAGAAAAAAACGCTTTTCAAACGGCCGATACTCGGCATGTACAACGTCATAAACGCCTATAACCACCAGGAAATAACCGATATGCTGGAATTTGCCTTTCAGCACAAAATGGGTGAGGTCAGCTATGTCCCTGTCGACACTGTTCCGGGCTGTACAGATAAAATACAGCTCCAGGAAGAACACAGGAAGAACCTGGCCAGGCAGGTTGCGGAGTTACCGGAGAAGCACCGGCTGTTTAAAAGAAAATATAATCACAACGTCAAGTTCACAAATCTCGATGTTTTTGCCCAACGGATCACAAGTGTTGGAGTCGAGCAGTCCAACTATGACGGCGAACTGCTATCGGCGCTGCCTTCCTGTTATGCCGGCTGGTCCTTTGCCAGAGTCCTTGCAAATGGCGATGTCAATTCCTGTTTGAAATCGTTTAAGATACCCATCGGCAATATCAAAAAAGACAGCTTTACCGATATCTGGTTTGGTAAAAAGCAGGAAGAATTTAGAGCACACACGATTGATTACGATATCAACGATCCGTATCTCAAGCAGATGGGCAACGATATGGAGACAAAAGAGCAGGGTTGCTATAAATGCTGCGACAACTTAGGAATCAACATGTCCATCCATGAACAGCTGGAAAAGCTCAATCCTCCCAAAAAGTTGCTCATCAAACTGGCAACCATCTTTTCCACCTGAATCCGTGACTCAATATGAAATGAAACTCCTTAGTCTTTTATCCATGTCAGCGGTCCAATCCTGTATCCGGCCGCTTTTGGCGATCTGCTTTGTTGTCACCTCCTGCCTGGTTGTGTCAGCACAAGCGTCCGCTACCGGCGACTCTCCAATTCGCCCCCTTTCTCTTGAAAAGAGCCTCAAACTTGCCAAAAAGAACTCTATTGACCTTGAATCTGAGGAGAAAAAACTCCTCGCCGCCAAACTCAACATGAAAAACGTTGATCTCGATCTGCTGCCCGATCTTCAGGTCGGCGCCGGATACAAATTTCAGGAAAACAATGAGAACGACCTCGGCGACATCAATCCCTTCATCTCACTGAGCCAGGTGGTTTTCAATAGCAGCCAGTCCTATTCAAAAAAACTGGAGGGAATGAGTCGTCTGA
>CAZLGM010000315.1:0-2546 GCA_964558875.1 uncultured Desulfocapsaceae bacterium | reverse complement strand
ATCAGTTATCTGTCGAAAGAGGAAAACAGAAATTTCCCTGCGCTGTTGGTGATTAGTAGTGTTTTTGTGAACCAACTCTCTTTTCTAGGGTATCTCCTCTGTTAATGGATGGGAAATCGTACGCGAATTCGTTGAAGTTATTAAGAGACTGCCCACCTAACTCGTTAGGTTTAAATGAATATGCTGACACGGCAGGGTGGGGAAGTTTTTTTCGCTTTGTAATGACGAAATATCGTCATTTTATATAAATAACGGATGTTGAATAGGGCTGTCACTGGTGCATTCCTGGAGTAAAATCGATATCCGTTGAAAATTACACATAACTATCCGGCTGTAGCAGGAGCGCCGGAGTAAGGAGTAACAGGGGAGCAATAGCTGCTTTTTGTCCTAATAGATGGTTGCCGGTAAACCGAAGATCTCTGTAAAGCTGTTTTCTTTGTTGATGAGTGATCGGAGGTGGCCGCGGGTTTTTATAGAGTTATCCAATTAGATGAAAAGTTCGATAAGGAAAATGGGTAGATGCCTTCGGACGGTTGAAGATAAATAGATGTATTCTCGGACAACCGGGAAACGACGGTTTAAATTGTGCTGTCCGATAACAATTCTATCCTGCTTTTTCCTTTCTGATTCGTAAAATGGATTTGTTGATGAAGATAAAAGACCCATTTAAGCCGATGTCCAATGGGATAATGCGGCCCAAACTTACGGTCAGAGTATTGTTTTCGGGATTTTGTAGTACAGATTAGATATCCCTGTGACCAACGATTGATCGAGACTCGATCAACTGGTCCCCTTCCTTGTTTTTCCTTACTTCAAACGTAGTTCTCTTTTAGCTCCCTGACTGCCGGTTCAATTACCAGTAGGAATAGAGTTTCTATGAATCTGATATCATCCATTTATTTCATTGCACCCCTTACTCTCATTATCGGTGTGATTTTCGGATTTATTCTACGGAAGATGTATGCAGAGTCCCACCGGAAGAATATCAAGGCCCAGGCCATGCAGATTGTCGAAAATGCCATTGTTGAGGCGGAACAGCTTAAAAAAGAGGCTCTTTTGCATAACAAAGAGGAGGCATATCGTATCAAGCAGGAAGCCGAGCAGGAAATGTCTGCGGACCGGGCCGAGTTGAGAGAAGAGAAAAATCAGCTGAAACAGAAGAAAGACAACCTCAATCGTGAATGGCGGGATGTTGATCGGAAACGCGGAGAAATCAATAAACGTGAGAAGAAGATTTCTTCCATTGAGCAGTCGCTTGGCGAAAAAGGTAAAGAACTGGAAAATCTGATCGGTAAACAGCGATATGAATTGGCTCGTATCTCAGGGATAACCCAGGAAGAGGCCAAAAAACTTCTTATGGAGTCCTTAGAGAGCAAAGCCAGAATGGATGCGGCAAAGAAGCTTGCCCGGATCGAAAACGAAATGAAAATGGAGGCGGACAGGAAGGGCAAAAATATTCTGTCTCTGGCGATTAGCCGGTATGCCGGAGACTATGTTGCCGAAAAGACCGTTTCCATGGTGCCGTTACCCAGTGATGAGATGAAAGGACGAATCATTGGCAGGGAAGGGCGGAATATCAGAGCTATTGAGGCCGCCACTGGTATCGATATTATCATTGATGATACTCCCGAGGCGGTCATTCTTTCCGGTTTTAACCCTGTTCGCAGGGAAGTTGCCAGGCTGGCTCTCGTACAGCTGATCAATGACGGGCGGATACATCCGGCCAGAATTGAGGAAGTAGTTGAGAAAGTGACCAAAGATCTTGAAGTGACAATTCGGGAAGCCGGTGAACAGGCAACCTTTGATGTCGGTGCCCATGGCGTTCATGTGCAACTTATCCGCTTACTGGGGTGTCTCAAATACCGGACCAGCTACGGTCAAAATGTCCTGCAGCACTCTCTTGAAGTCGCATTCCTCTGTGGTGTAATGGCGGCTGAGTTGGGAATAGATGTGAGAATGGCAAAACGTGCTGGGCTGCTCCACGACATCGGCAAGGCTGTCGACCATGAGGTGGAAGGTTCTCATGCCATTATCGGCCGGGATCTGTCGAAAAAATATGGTGAGATGGAAGAGGTGGTGTACGCCATCGGCTCCCACCATGAAGACCAGCCGCCCCAGAGCGTCCTGGATGTTCTCGTCCAGTCGGCAGATGCCCTGTCCGGTGCACGGCCTGGTGCCAGGAAGGAAATGCTGCAGAGCTACGTCAAGCGGCTGGAAGATCTGGAAAATATCGCAACATCCTTTGACGGTGTGGAAAAGTCATATGCCATTCAGGCGGGCAGGGATCTGAGGATCATTGTGGATGCCAACAAGGTCAAAGACGATGAAACCTCACTACTGAGCAACGATATCGCCAAGAAGATCGAAGAACAGCTGACCTATCCCGGGCAGATACGGGTGACGGTGATAAGGGAAACAAGAGCAGTAGAATACGCAAAATGAGGTAGAAGCACAGCATTTTCGTCCAATTTGGCCCATCCGCATAGGTTTGTAGCTATAGCGAACAGGCTAAATTGAACGAACCTACTGCACTTCTACCTCATTTT
>CAZLGM010000314.1:0-2564 GCA_964558875.1 uncultured Desulfocapsaceae bacterium | reverse complement strand
ATTTCGTTTCCAGTCATATTGGGTACCGTCGGTTAGCGATTTTTAATTAAAATATATTCAAATTTGCTTCGGATTTCGTATTTCATATCTTGCATTCCAAAACATGCGGCAGCACCGCTTTAAATTTCTTGGTACCGGCTTTGGCCAGCAATTCATAAATAATCATCTCCGCCGGCCCAATAATGCAGCCCATCCGTTCAAGTCGCCTGAGACCAAACTCATAATTTGCCGTGGTTCTCGATGAAACTCCATCGGCCACAATCCAAACAGAAAATCCTCTATCAAGATACCATTTAGCGGTCTGATAGACGCAGATATGGGTTTCCACACCTGTTAACAGGACCGTATTCGCTGAATCCGGCAACCCGGCTACAGCTCCGGCTGTCCTGGTGTCCGAGCAACAACAGAACTCGACTTTATCGAACTTTTCAACAACGGCCATCAGCGAGTCCAGTTCCTCCACATACGGCCCTAAACCTTTTGCGTATTGAGTATTGGCAATCACCGGCATCTTTAGTATTTGGGCAACGTTGAACATCAAGCCGATAACCGCCGACACCCGCTCACTCTCAACAATCTGTTCCATCAATCTCTGTTGGGGGTCAATCACATGCAGAAAACAGTCTTCGGGTGTCAATAAAACCTTTTGTGTCATCTTATTATCCTCTGATCATTCTGAAACGGTTGTACCATCCACATACAAGAAATGCGTATATTGAAATACGGTACAAGAAAGTTCAAGTATATTTTCATATTTTGGCCGTATTGGTTGTAGAAAACATGAATATTTCATACTTGACATCCCACTTTTGCCTATCCCGAGCCATCGTCTGATAACAGAAAATTCCATCAGACCTCTTTCAAGTATATAAATTCCAGACTGGTTGTTTTGTCCCAAGACGAATCGTCATCCACTCCTAACGCATAGAAATCCAACAATTATATAGTGAAATTGCATCAACATTATTCATGCTTATCGTCTTGATTTCAGGGAAAAGGTATTTGACATCCATAACCAGCCGGACTATTTAATTCTGCGTTGTTGTAATAAGTGGTTATAGTTTGTTGATGTCATTACACCTTTTTTAGTGAAGGGTACCCCGGCTTCCTTTTATAAGCTGACATTACCTGTGTTCTTGACAGGCTTTAACCAGTTCCTGATGTTAAACAACTTTAACAATAGTGTACTATCATTGACAAGGTGAGTATCGCTTATGCAAAAAAGGGCTACAGTTGATCATTTATCTTTTAAAAGTCTGCAGAAGACGAAGGCCGACCTCACCAGAGTCCAGTCTTTCCCCTACAGTGAAGAATTGCGCTCCATCATGAACAGTGATGTCGTCTGCTGTTCACCTGACACGGTTGTGCGAAGTGCTGTCAAGACTATGACTGCCAACCACGTATCAAGTATCATAGTCGTCAGGGAAGATGATTCTCCGGCCGGCATTATCACAGAAAGAGATATTTTAAAAATCGTTGCCGATGACAACGTCACAACCAAGCAGGTACTGACCCACCAGGTCATGACGCGGAATCTGTTTACTCTTTCTTCCGAAAATACCATTTATCGTGCTCTTGCTGTTTTCTCCCAGAAAAGTATTAAACATCTGCCGTTGATTCGAGACGGCAAGATTGCCGGTATCATTACCCTGCGCCAACTTCTCAAGCTGCGATATCCCGAACCCATCACCTTGCTCGAAGGTATTACCGGGGCTGAATCAGTAAATGATTTAAAGCAGATAAAGGATATGATGCCTGATATCGTTTCATCCAAACTCAGTACCGGAATCAGGGTTTCCGATATTGCCATCATGTTATCGATGGTCAACCAGGATATCCATCGAAAGGTTATGGGCCTGGTGCTTCAGCAATGTGGCCAACCGCCAGCTCCATTCTGTCTGTTTGTTACCGGCAGCCATGGACGCTTCGAAAACCTTCTGGCACCCGATCAGGACCACTGCCTTATCATTGAGGACGACCCAGAAGATCCGCTGGTTCAATACCAGGAATACTGGGTCGAGATGTCATCACTTTTCTCTGACATGCTGGCCGAAATCGGTTTTATTTACTGTCCCGGTGAGATCATGTGCCGTAATCCGATATGGCGAAAAAGTCTGAAAGAATGGCAGCAACAGATTCAGTATTGGGTCGACCACCAGGTGGATAATCTGGGCCGTTTTGCCACCCTGCTGTTTGATGCCTACCCGATCTACGGAGATATTTCCCTCTTTCACAAACTCAATGATTTTGCCTTCGACATTCTCAGTCGCAACCACGAGATCCACAGGATCATGCATGAAGAAGAGGGTAGCCATCAAGTGCCGACAGGCTTACTCGGCCGGTTCATTACCGAAAAGAGCGGCGAACACCGTGGCGAATTCGAGATTAAGAGAAGCGGCCTGATCTTTATTATCGAGTCGGTGCGCATCCTGGCACTTCGTAATAAAATCAGGGAGACATCAACACTGAAACGGATTAGGAAACTGGTGGAAGCGGGATTTATTCACAGTGATGACGGTGAGTATTTCGAAGCGGCCTACGTGATCCTGCTGCACCTTGCACTT
>CAZLGM010000313.1:0-2566 GCA_964558875.1 uncultured Desulfocapsaceae bacterium | reverse complement strand
GTGAACCGATCAACCGCCTACTCAAACGGTAACAAGACATGAATAAAACTCTTCGCGCGCAACTTCAGATGGGTCCCTTGACCTGGGTGCTTCTGGCCATTCTGTTCATTCTTCTTGGAGTTGTCACGCTCCCTCGTTTTCTCAGTTTGAACGATTCGTTCGTTCAATTTGCCAGTTTCGGCCTGGTTATTCTGGTTCTTGTACTTGTCCTGGTCTTTTTGCGACGTACCAACAAGCGTCTCGCACGGTTGGCCGCTGTAGCTGTTGAGATCGGATCAGGTAATTTTTCCTCACGTTCAGAGGAAAAAGGCAACGACTCCATCGGCAATCTGGCCGCGGCAGTCAATGATATGGCAGGGCGGATTCAGAATTCCGTTGACCAGTTGCACACGCAACAGCAGGAGCTCGAGAAAAGCAGAGTCAGGCTGGAAGAAAAAAACGAACAGTTGTCAAGAGAACATACGCGCCAGGCCTCTTTCGGCCAATTTCTCTCCGAGATCAATACCGTTGATATTAATAAGCTGACCAAGAAGGGGCTTGATTATTTGATGTATCTCTCGGAGGCGGTTTTGGGACAGTTCTATATTGTCGACAAAAGCACCGAACTTCTGTTCAAGATCGTTGAAAATGGGATAGATCATTCAGCTTTGAAAGGGATGGTTGTGAATGAACCCGACAAAGGATTGCCCGGTGAAGCATTCAGAAAGAATGAATGGATTGTCATCGACGGCATTGAAGACGATGTCTTCCCAAAAGTGAATCTGGGTTTTACACAGACCGGTCTAAGAACGGTTTACGCTTTGCCCGTATCCTTTCAGGGCATTGGTCTTGGCGTTGTTATTCTGGCCTGTTTGCACCGGGTAAGTGAAAAGCGGTTACAGAATATCCAGAACAGTATCGATGCGCTGGGTTCGGGACTCAATAACGCTTTTACCTATATACAGGTGCAGCAGCAGGCAAAGAAACTGGAACTGGCTAATGAAGAATTAATTGAGGCGGATCGGCAGCGAAGCGAATTTGTGGCCAATATGAGCCATGAACTCAGGACACCGCTGAACTCCATAATCGGTTTTTCCGGCATACTCCTAAAAAACACAGGCGATGTGCTGGGGAAAAAAGAGTTGAATTTCTCTGAGAAAATCAATCGCAACGGAAAACATCTGCTTGGCTTGATCAATGACATACTTGACCTTTCAAAAATCGAAGCGGGAAGGATGGACATTGTTATCCGTTCAATACAGCTCTCTCCACTGCTTCTGGATGTCGTCGATATGCTCCACACCCAGGCTGATGCTAAAAAAATAGATCTTTCTCTAGATCTTCCGGCCAATCTGCCGCTGGTTGATACGGATATGGAGAAGCTGAAACAGGTTCTTATCAATATTGTCGGTAATGGCATAAAATTTACAGTAGCCGGTGGAGTTACCATACGTCCGCAATGGTTGCAGGACGGCCAGGTGCGTATCGATATCATCGACACTGGTATCGGTATGTCGAACGATGAACTCGATAAGATATTTTTGCCGTTCAGGCAGGCTGATTCGTCGACCACCCGCAAGTTCGGTGGTACTGGGTTGGGATTGACAATCAGCAAAAATATTATGGAACTTCTTGATGGTTCAATAGAGGTTGACAGTGAAGAAGGTAATGGGTCGACATTCTCCCTATTTGTTCCAGTGGCAAGAGCCGATTCACATAAGCAGCCGGAGCAGCCGGTTGAAGATCAAGGTAGAAAGCCGATTTTTAAGGAAGAGCAGTCTGCAGAAATCAAGATGGACGAAGAGGTTCGACGGGTAGATCAACCTGTTGGTATGGATATGGAATCGGTTATTTCATCCAGGCAAAAGGTGATGGTTGTTGATGACGACCAGGATGCCCGTGATCTGCTTACCGATTATCTTGAGGAGCTTGGAACTCAAGTGATGACCGCTTCCGATGGGACTGAAGCGTTAGAACTGGCTAAGCAGTGGCGGCCTGATATTATCACCCTTGATCTGATGATGCCCGGGATAGACGGATGGGAGGTCCTTCAGACCTTAAAGGCTGATCCGGAGCTGAAATCAATTTCGGTTGTTGTGGTCTCCATTGTGGCCGACAAAAGAAAAGCGCTCAACCTCGGCGCCCTTGATGCCTTGACCAAACCCCTTGATCCGGAAGAGCTACGCAAGATCGTTGAGCATGATATCAAGCAGCAGCTTAAAGGAACGGTTCTGGTCGTTGATGACAATGAAGATGTGCTGGCTCTCTTTGAAGAAATACTCAGTGACCATCCGGTTAGAGTTAAGACGGCTGCCAACGGCAAACTCGCTCTTGAAATATTGAAAGAAGAGGTGCCTGATCTGATTTTTCTCGATCTGATGATGCCTGAAATGGATGGATTTACCTTTTTGAGAGTTGTCAGGGCCGATGATCGATTCATGAATATCCCGGTGGTGATAGTTACCGCCAAGCAATTAACCGACCAGAGAAGAAGAGACCTCGCCGACCGTGTCGTTGATGTTATCGAAAAAGGCGATGATGTTATGGAAGGTCGGGTTCATTCAATTGTCTCAGATACCCTTGAAAG
>CAZLGM010000312.1:0-2574 GCA_964558875.1 uncultured Desulfocapsaceae bacterium | reverse complement strand
AGTCTTCTTCACTGTTTTCGGTAAGAACAATAACAACGTCATTTGATGAGATGTCTGTCCTTTTTTCAATTGTGGTTGCGATGGCCCCGTATAGCTGTTTCTTCATCTCGGCTGTTCGTCCACCTTTTGCAGTAATACTGATAAAAACGATGTCGTCAGAATGAGGGATATCGAGATAGTTTGCGGGATAACAGCAATGATGTCCAGCCACTACCTGGACTATATGAAACCGATCCGTTTCAGGTATATCAAAGTGTTTCACGAGTCCTTCATGGACTGCGTCTGAAATGTGGGAGTGTGCTTCCTGGCTCTTTCCGTCTTGCAGGATGATCTGGACAAATGGCATTTTACCCTCCTTGTTATTCTATGATTTCGACCATAACTCGGTCATCAGTAATGTGGGATTGAGGACAGCCGAAGACCACTACCAGTTTCTCTTCGCTTAAATTTTCCAGAGTGTGTGTCTGTTTTGGTTGAATCATGAAGACATCACCTTGTTTAACTTCGACATGATGTCTCCATAATGTTGAAGTGTTACCGGTTGTTTCCCCTAGGTGGATTTTGCCTATACCGCTGATAATCTGATAAAATTCAGCACCTTTTTTATGGTAGTGGGCCTTGAGTATTTTCATTGGCCCGATTTCTGTGCAGTACAAGGAAAATTTTTCTGTTCCGGCAAGATGTGACAAACTGATTCCTGCATCGGAATCTATCTTTTCATTGCCGAGTGACTGATAAAGATTTCTCACTTCAAGTTTGTCCATGATTTAATCCTCGGTTCAGTGGTACTGATACAACTCTCCGTATAGTTGTATGTGCAACTATACGTGTAAAAAAATATCAGCAACCGGTTAATTTTTTTCTCACGGTTCTTAACTTCTCAATTTCTTTGGCAAGCTCTTGCTCTCCTAAGAGATTTTTCATTTTCTGTCGTAACTCATCCCGGGTCTGGTGAAGCTGCTCATGAATTTCTTGGGCCTTTTGTGTGGGATAAACGGAGACTTCCCGGCCATCACGTTCCCCAAACTGTCTGGTAACAAACCCTTTGTTTTCGAGACTGTCCAAAAATCGTGTGACCGTGGAACGATTCAATTGGAGCATATCTGCAAGCTCACGAGGTTGAATTCCAGGCTCACCCAGTACAAGCCGGAGAAGAAAGGCATGCGGCGGGGAGAGGTCGAATCGTTTATACGCTCGGTTCCAGATTTTGGAAACAGTTCTTGCCAGAGCGTTTGAGTTAAAATAGAGACAATCTTCAAACATGTCTTAAATATAACGATATTAGTTGCACATGCAACTATTATTTTCCAGTAATCCAAATAAATCATAGAGAGTACGAAAAAATTGAACAGGTCAGATGACAATACGACGTGTAACGTATTAGTTTGTATTGACACCCACAGGAAAAAACGGGTAATAATTCAGGTCAAACTTTAACTAATGAAAACATAAAACCTGTCGATCTTTGCAGGTGATATGAAATAATTTATCTCAGCGTGACTGGAGGGGAATATGTGGAAAAATGTTGAGCCGGCACCGCCCGATTCGATCCTGGGCCTGACTGAAGCTTTTCGCAATGATCCGAGCCCGGATAAGGTGAATCTGGGTGTAGGCGTGTATAAGGATGATCAGGGATTGACGCCTGTTCTTGAATGTGTCAAACAAGCTGAAAAAATCCTCCTGGAGAAGCAGAAGACCAAGAGTTATCTGCCGATTTCCGGAGACCCTTCCTTTGGGCAAGAAGTTCAGAAGCTCCTTTTTGGGGATGAGAGTGAGGTCCTTTCGTCTGGAAGAGCAGCCACAGCCCATGCTCCAGGTGGTACGGGCGCCCTTTGTGTCGGAGCCGCACTGCTCAATAAATTCAACCCAGGTGCCATGGTCTGGGTCAGCTCACCGACCTGGGCCAATCATAATGGTGTTTTCGGGGCTGCGGGTTTCACTATTGACAGGTACCGCTATTACAATCAAGAGACAAAAGGATTGGATTTTGACAGCCTGGTTATTGATCTGGAACAAATACCAGCCGGAGATATTGTTGTGCTGCATACGTGCTGCCACAATCCAAGCGGAGTTGATCTGACTAATGACCAGTGGAAACAAGTGGCGTTGATCAGTAAGGAAAAGGGCTGGCTGCCGTTCCTCGATTTTGCCTATCAGGGTTTCGGTTCCGGTGTCGCTCACGACCGTTTTCCAATAGAACAGTTTAGTGATGCGGGAAACGATTTTGTGATCGCCTCTTCTTTCTCCAAGAATCTTGGCCTTTACAATGAGCGTACCGGCGCGTTGACTGTTGTTTGTCCAACAGCACCAGAGGCTGCCACTGCCCTGAGCCACCTGAAAACCGTTGTCAGGGTCATCTATTCCAATCCTCCTGCCCATGGCGGGCTTGTGGCTTCAATTGTCCTGTCTGATTTCGAGCTGCGTGAAATGTGGATCTCGGAGCTTGCAGACATGAGGAACAGGATTGTTGATATGCGGGTCAAGCTTGTTGACGGTCTTGCCGCCCAAGGTGTCGAAGGGGATTTTTCTTTTATCAAGGAACAGCGCGGTATGTTCTCATTCAGCGGTCTTTCC
>CAZLGM010000311.1:0-2580 GCA_964558875.1 uncultured Desulfocapsaceae bacterium | reverse complement strand
TTTGATCTTTCAACTAAGGAAATTCGAGCAATCCGGGGAAATCAGATCGCCATGATTTTCCAGGAACCGATGACCTCGCTCAACCCGGTCTATTCCATCGGCAATCAGCTGATTGAACCGCTGATGGAACACCAGGACATGGACAAGCAGGAGGCTGAGGAAGAAGCTGTCCGATTACTTACGAGAACCGGAATAAAAAGCCCTCGGGAGAGACTGCAGGTCTTTCCCCATCAGCTTTCCGGCGGACAGCGGCAGCGGGTCATTATTGCCATGGCTCTGGCCTGCCGACCACTGCTTCTCATTGCCGATGAACCGACTACCGCGCTCGATGTGACAATCCAGGCCCAGATCCTCGATCTGATCCAGGATATTCAACAGGAATTCGGTATGGCTGTACTGCTGATTACCCACGACTTACCGATGGTCAAACGGATCGCGGACAATGTTCACATCATGAAAGACGGACGAATTGTTGAACACGGCCCCACAGAACAGATATTCAGTCATCCGTCCGATCCGTACACCATCCATCTCATGTCCTCCATTCCCCATGATTCACCTGGAAAAAAAGAACCAGGGGAACTCCTGCTGGATATAACCGGTTTGAACTGTCATTTTCACTTGAAAACCGGTTGGATATCGCCTTTTAAAAGACGGATAAAGACCATCAAAGCAGTGGACGATATCAGTCTGTCTATTCCAAGGGGATCAACATGTGGTATTGTCGGTGAATCCGGTTCCGGCAAAACGACTCTCGGCATGTCAATTTTAAGACTTGTAAAAAGCAAGGGAAAAATACAATTTAAGGATCGTCTGCTCAGCGACCTTTCAAACAAGGAGATGCGGCCGCTCAGAAAAAATATCCAGGTTGTTTTTCAGGACCCCTACTCTTCCCTCTCCCCGCGTCTGAATATTTTTCAAATTGTCTCGGAAGGTCTGGCTATCCATCATCCTGAAATGACAAAAGACGAGAGACGAACTGCTGTCGCCTCGATCCTGGAAGAAGTGGACCTTGAGCAGGATATGGCCTACCGTTATCCCCACGAATTCTCAGGCGGCCAACGGCAGCGAATTGCCATTGCCCGTGCTATCATTCTCAAGCCAGAGCTGTTGATACTCGATGAGCCCACTTCCGCGCTCGACATGACCATTCAGGCCCAGATCATTGAACTTCTTCTTGCGCTGCAGCAGAAATATGACATGACCTATCTCTTTATTTCCCACGATCTTCGGGTTGTCCGGGCACTCTCCAACCAGATTATCGTTATGAAAAACGGGCAGGTCGTCGAACAGGGTGATGCCGATGAAGTGTTCTCCAACCCCCGGCAGGAATATACCAGGACTCTTTTTGAGGCAGCATTGTAAAAGGTGCACCTTCACATTGCACAAGCCCGGATTCCTCGCAGCCAACGATCAGATACTCAAAACCAACACCCATAATGCTGCCGTCTAAGTTCCTACAAAAAGCTCCCCACTCACCGGGTGTTTATCTCATGCTGGACAAAACCACCGTGTTGTACGTGGGGAAGGCAAAAGATCTGCACAAGCGATTGTCTTCCTATGTCCGTTTCTCCGGTTCAGCCCATAACAAAACGGGTGTTATGCTCTCCCAGGTGGTCAAGGTTGATACCATCATCACCCACACGGAAAAAGAAGCGCTGATATTGGAAGCGTCTCTGATCAAGAAACACAAACCAAAATACAATGTCATCCTTCGAGATGACAAGAACTACCCACTGATCAAAGTGACCGTTCAGGAAGAGTGGCCCAGACTGTTGATGAGCAGAAGAAGGATGGGAGACGGCGCTGTTTACTTTGGACCTTTTTCTTCCTCTTCAGCCATGTGGGCCAGCCTGCGCCTCATTCATTCAATTTTCCCACTGAGACGATGTAAGGGGAAAAAAGTAAAAAAACGTAAACGTCCATGCCTGAATCATCAGATCAATAACTGTCCGGCTCCCTGTATCGACCTGGCCGATAACCGGGAATATCGAAAAATGGTGGACGACGTTCTTCTGGTTCTTGAAGGCCGGAATAGAAATGTGATTGATCAGCTTAATAAAAGGATGCGGGAATCTTCTGAAGCCCTTGATTATGAACAGGCCGCCTTTCTGCGTGATCAGATGCTAGCCCTTGAGAAAACCCTTGAAAAGCAGGTTGTGGTTGCAGGACACTTAAAAGACCAGGATGTCTTTGGTTTCTTAAGAAAAGAAACGGCTGTTGCCGTTGTAATCCTGTTTATCCGCGAAGGAGTTATCAGCGGCAGCCGCACCTACTTTCTCGATGATCCTTACGGTGATGACAGGGGCATCCTCAGCCAGGCGATCAATATCTTTTACGACCAACAGACACTGCCCACCGAGATTATTCTGCCTTTTGAACCGGAAGATTAGGAGCTGCTGGCTGAGCGTTTTTCCGATAGTCTTGGCAGAAAAGTACACCTTTTTGTTCCTCAGCGTGGAGATAAAAAAACACTTCTAAACATGGCTCAAACAAATTGCCATCAGGTCTTTGAGGAGCTCGAAAAGAAGGAGCTGTCATGGCAGAGCCTCAGCCGGACAATGCAGAAAAAATTGCGTT
>CAZLGM010000310.1:0-2581 GCA_964558875.1 uncultured Desulfocapsaceae bacterium | reverse complement strand
TCCTGCCAACGGCCGGCGCAGACATTCCGTTATCGCTGGCACGCGGCGGATTGTCGAATCTCTGGGGCGCTGCCTGTTACGGCCTGACTAATACGGATATTGATGAGTGGCCGATTGACTCCAATGAACTAGACCATTTTTACGAACAGAGCGCACAGATCCTTAACCTCTGGCAGTATGCTGATAATCTGTCCGGTGTCTATCCACTGTTTGGCAAAATACAACCCAACAGTGATATTGAACGCAACCCCAATTCTCCATTCAATTTTCTGACAGATCAATGGGAGAGACGCAAAGAACTATTGTCACACATGGGGATATATGCCGGAAAATCAAGACTGGCCGTACAGTCGCCCGATTCTAAAAACAAAGAAACAGGTGGTTGTCTTCGATGCGGTCTCTGTTTTTATGGGTGCCCGTGTAGAGCTATCTTTTCTTCCAGCAGTCTAATAACACAACTGGATGAGGGAGTTACTTTCAATTATCAACCGGATTTTTTTGCAACAAGATTTACCGAAAGCGACTCAAGTGTCGTGGTCCATGGAATCAACCCTTCGACTCAAGACCATCGGCAAAGGAAATATAAAACGCTTCTTCTGGCCGGTGGGCCAATATCGACCTTTAAGCTGGTATCGGATTCTTTATGCCATTACCAGGATTCTATCCCTCTTATTGATAACGATCTCTATATAGTTCCTTTTCTTGTGAGAAAAACTGATAACAAACTCAGACAAAGGGGTAAATCGCAATTCTCACTCAGTGAGGCTGTTTTTCATCTACGGCCCGGTATTATTGGCTCCAAAGGTGTGCATATTCAATTCTACCCATTCAACGACTACTTTCTGGGATCATTGGTTGATCTGTTGGAAAAACTTCCCAAATTCATGCGGCAACAGATACAGGCCTTTTCAAACAGGTTGGTCATAGGATTCATCTATTTTCACAGTGATGAATCGAGACAGGCAACGATCACCTGCAGTCAGGAGTCAACGGCCAAATCATCCATCCATATCCAGGTTGATGATGCTCCTCCGTCTCGGCATCTGTTGAAGAAGACCCTGGACTATCTAAAAAAACACAGTAAATTGACATCTCTATTGCCAATTCGTTCTGTTGTCAAAGAAACACCCTTTGGCTTTTCCGGACATGTGGGGGGCTCACTGGCCATGAAACAACACCCGAAAGCTTTACAGACAGACCCTGCAGGTAGAATACATGGATATAGTAGTGTGTATTGTGTCGACTCATCAACCTTTCCAACAATGTCTGCCCAGAACCCGACTTTTACCATTATGAGTAATGGAATGAGGATTGCTTCGACAATACGACCTGCAGATAAATAGAGGGTATATTCTCGTATTCAAGTGAACCGAATCAGGAAACAAATATAATAAACATGGTTTCTACCAGTCATACCGAATATGCAGACTGTGAACTCTCAATTGTGATGCCCTGTCTCAATGAATTTGACACAGTGGGAACATGTATCTCAAAAGCGAAAAGTTTTTTAACTGACAATAGTGTTTCCGGCGAAGTTATTGTCGCAGACAATGGCAGCAGTGATGGTTCACAGGAACTGGCCGAAAAAATGGGGGCCAAAGTGGTTCCAGTGGCTGTTAAGGGCTATGGCAGCGCATTAATTGGAGGAATTACCGCCGCAAAAGGGAAATATGTTATCATGGCCGATGCCGATGACAGTTACGATTTCTATGACCTGATGCCTGTTTTGGCAAAACTTCGTCAAGGCTATGAACTGGTCATGGGAAATCGTTTTGGCGGCACTATCATGCCCGGCGCTATGCCGTTTTTACACCGGTATCTGGGCAATCCTGTCCTCAGCTCTCTTGGCCGGTTATTTTACTCTGCCGATATTTGTGATTTCCACTGTGGCTTACGTGGTTTTCATAGAAAATCGATTGAAAAACTTGGCTTATGTACTCTTGGGATGGAGTTTGCCAGTGAGATGGTTGTCAAGGCCGGTCTGCATAAACTATCAATCACAGAGGTGCCGATCACTCTGTATCCTGATGGCCGTAATCGTCCGCCTCATTTAAAAAGCTGGCGTGACGGATGGCGGCACCTGCGTTTTTTACTGATGCTCAGTCCCCGCTGGTTGTTTCTCTATCCGGGCATCTTCTTAATCCTGATCGGCCTGATCGGCATGGCATTTCTTACAAAAGGACCTTTACAGTTCGGTAATATCTCTATTGGCGTCCATACTTTGCTTTTGTCGGGTGGTGCAATCCTTTCGGGAACCCAATCGGTCAGCTTCGCCTTTCTTACAAAACAGTATGCGATCAATTCCGGTTTTCTTCCCAAGGATCGTTCTGTAGAGAGAATATTGAACTTTTTCTCGCTGGAATTTTTACTGATCTTCGGATGTATAATTATTGTAACAGGACTGATCACTATTTTT
Source organism: uncultured Desulfocapsaceae bacterium (assembly GCA_964558875.1). Classification (GTDB taxonomy): domain Bacteria; phylum Desulfobacterota; class Desulfobulbia; order Desulfobulbales; family Desulfocapsaceae; genus CAZLGM01. The sequence goes on along the minus strand of CAZLGM010000310.1, from coordinate 165 downwards.
TACTCTATTTTTTTATGGAGCCAGGTGCAGTTCGGTGATCTTATCCCGGAGAAAATGATGCGCCTTCTGGTTCCGGCAGTTACAATGGTTGTTGTCGGTATTCAGATTGTTCTCACCGCTTTTTTTAAAAGCATACTTGGATTTGAACGAAAATCGATGTAACTC
>CAZLGM010000309.1:0-2668 GCA_964558875.1 uncultured Desulfocapsaceae bacterium | reverse complement strand
AAACGGTGCAGCCAGATTAAAAAAGGAATGATTTTATAGAGCATGCCATTGGTAATCGCTGAAGCGAAACCTATCAAAAATAATATGGCAAAGAGATAGGTGAAGGTCTCATCAATTCTGTATAAACTGATCAGTAAACAGATCAGCGAGAGCGGCAGGCAGAGTAATCCTAGTCGCCAATAGCGCAAGGTTGTATCTACGTTTTTCCTCTGACGATGTGCAAGTAAGAAAACGATTTGGCTAATAAAAATCGAGAATCCAAGCAAAACTGGAAAAGACGCCAGGGTTAGCCATATGGGTGGTACCTGGAAAATAAATCCAATGGTTAAACTGATGATACCGAGTAATTGCGAAATGATAATTATATATGATCGACGATCAGGAAAGGCCTCTGTTAGGTAAAACATTGGAATAACGTGAAAAGCAACTCCCATTAGCAAGAAACCAACCCACCCGGCCAAGCCATATGTTATATGAAGGTATTTTAGAATAGATCGATCCACACCCAAACGCCACCAACCGTACATAGAACCGATCATTAGTATGGCTATAATTGCCGTTACTGCCAAAAAAAATATCGACAACCGTAGAGAGAAAACCACCGGACGATTTGCCTTCATGCGAAAAAGCGCAATACTCAGTTGTGACACAAAATTCGTAATACCTATGCCAAGCAAGGTGACAGCGATCAACAGAAAAACAGGAAGCCAGAAATTCAATCCGATAATCAAGCTTGATATGCCCAACACCATAAAATAAAAATTCAACCGGGTTAAGCGAATACCAGGGACATGTCCTCCAACCAGCACAGGTACTATCTGATAAAATGCCCCCATCATGATCATTGCCAGCCAACCCAAAGTAACCATGTGAACCAGGGCAACGGTTTTAATACTCCATGCCGTGATAAATAATCGATCACCATATGCTAAAAGGTATATTCCGGTAAGGATACCGAAAATCGGCGCGCTGACCATGAATCGAAACGGTATATCTTGTGGTGGTGCCTGATCCAGGCTAAGATGGCTGGTTTTCATAGGCAGATTTCCAAATGGATACTTTTACAGAGCCATCATCCTCATGCGTCAGTAGATAATCACACCCCCTTTCTTTCAATTTCTCAAACAGGATGCATGGCTCTTGACGATGCCACATGATAATTTCCTGATCCGCTTGCATGTGCTCAACTTTTTCAAGAACCGCTATCAACGGTTCAGGCGGTTGCATATGCCGGCAGTCAATAAGAATTTGTTCACGCAAATGGTTTGGTTTGCTTTTCATTTCTTATTATTGTAGCAAAATAAGCTTTTTTGTCAGTTCTTCCACCATGTCGGATAAATGTTGATCACAAATTGGATAGAGAATATTTTCCTCTTTTGAGTTATGCTGTTGGATGAGAATCAGCAGTGTTTCCGCGTGATCAAAAATCTTTTGATAATCAGAGGCTTCATATGATTTTTTCATCTCATTCAACACACCTCTGATTTGTTCGTGTTCCATACGCATTACCTGCGTTGGTCCGTCGGTCATACCGGTTCGTTCTTCAAAAGCTGGAAACAAAATCGTTTCTTCCCGTTTGAAGTGCAATTCCATACCGTATAAAAAGGCCCGTAAGTACATTTTGCCAGTCTCTTCATCTCCGGAAGAAATCTCGTTTTCTCCTTTTACATATAAAGTATCACAATATTTATGGTGTGATTCCATGATACCCAAAACAGTGGTTGGCGCATTGGCATTTTTAGTAAACTGACCACTCCAGGTGCCCTCTTCTTTAAGTAAAGGATAGTATTCAACTTTTCCCCAAAGATCGTTCACCAATCCTCCGACAATTTCATTAAAATCACCGCTACTTCTAATCTCTACTTGTTCTCCTTCCTGAAGCCCGTTCACCTCAGTCACGATTTTTTCCGCTTGTTCTTCCTTTTTTAACTCTGTCACATCCAATAATTTAGTCATTGCGTCTCCTATGTCTCCTATACTTTCTTTTTAGATCGAGTAGAGTGGTTCTCTCGTTCTCGTTAAGGATACATCGAATAATCGATAATTCTTGCCTGTAGTTTTGTCACTATTGTTACATTTTCAAGTTTGTATTTTAGATTAATTTTAATGCCGTTTGGTACACTGCAGAGTAAAAAAAAGGCTCTGACCAAATACAAAAAACGTCGGCATCATAAACAACTCATGGAACACTCCAAGGAGATCGGTTTTCTCACCATTCCTCTCCAGTAACCGGTATTTGTAAAGTTTGGGAAGATTCGATCCACAATGCTCATGAGAATCAACGATTATAGAAAGCTGCTTTCTCGCCCCTGTCCCAAACAGACAAACGAGTCACTCAATAGTAAAAAATAGCACTGTTGAACTTGAAAAGGAATGGGCCAGCCCAAATTTTCTTATCGAAGAGCTTATTTTATATCAGTATGCTCCAAGCTTCTAACAATTTGTATAAAACAAATTACACAACTCTTTCTAAAACAAACCATTCAACCACAGCGGATAATCCAATAAAAAAGCCGCAATGCTTAACGCATTGCGGCTATAACAACAAAATTGGTGCCGAAGGCGAGATTCGAACTCGCACGACCGTGGGCCACTACCCCCTCAAGATAGCGTGTCTACCAGTTCCACCACTTCGGCACGTCAATCTGTTTCTATTTTTTTTCTTCCG
>CAZLGM010000308.1:0-2677 GCA_964558875.1 uncultured Desulfocapsaceae bacterium | reverse complement strand
ATACCGGTGTGACGACGGAAAAAGTAAAAACCAGAACAGATACAATCGAAAATAAATACTTCATCAGCAAACTTCCTCTAATTAGTGAATTTTAATAGGTTGTTGGATCGGATGCAGCAGTATGGAAAAAACTGGGCCAATAGTATCACAAAAAGTGACAAAAACAACTGAACAAAGTATAAAGGGGACCACTGAAACAAGATCAACTGTCAAACCACTAACCTTATAATTTTTACTGACGCATGAAAAACATAAAAAATCGATTAGTAGCTTTTCTTCTCCCTGTGTGCTTTGTACTGTTATTTGCTACCAACGGCTTAAGCCTGGAATTTCAGTATCAGTACGATATCCCCTCAATGGTCGATCGACAGACCGCTGTAAAAATATGGGAAACCGTTGAAAATATCAAAGGCGTACTCGATCTTGATGTCAACCTTGAGAGGAAATACCTGTTTGTGACCTTTGATGATGCCTATGTGGATGAAGAAGTCATCAAAACAGCACTTGAAAAAGCAGGCTTTAAAGTCAAACGACTTTCTCTTATGCTGGAACCAAAAGAAGGTGTGATGAATTAGTCTTGCCAGTTTCTTACCTGTAATAAAAAAGCCATGAGCAGCACTGCTCATGGCTTTTTTATTATGCTTCTAAATTCTTTAATCTTTCAACGAATCTTTTAACGATCCCAAACGCCATATTTTACAGCCACGACTGTATTAAGGCTGGTATCTGTGGTCGTTTATGCGCTAATTTCTCTTTTCGGGATCCTGATAGAGAATATCCGTCTTTGTTACCGGATAACCATGCTGTTTTTTCAACGGGATTCTGAATTCAAACTTCTCATCTTCAAGCTCCTCATCGTCAAAGAAGATGATGACTGTGTTGTTCTCCAGATAGAAATCAACCTCCATGATCCCTGGCAAGGTATCGATAAAAGCTTTGATCTTTGTCACATCTTCCTGAGTCTTCATGGTCGGAATTGTGTACTTGATCTTCATTTCAAACGCAAAAGCCATTTGAGTGAATCCAATTACCAGTGCAGTTACCAGGCCGATTGTCAGCCATTTTAACTTCTTCTTCATTACTGTCTCCTTTTTGTCTCTGCTTTTCATATATAAAGGTAAAATTGTATCTGTAACCATGCTAAAATTTTTAATCTAACATGCTATTCTGGAATTACAATCCCCTGTTCCCGGTAGAAATGATGAATTTTATTCTCACCTTGTGGTTTAATTTTATTTACAACTCACAATATCCAGACGGCAAAACCAACCATTGTAACAACGCATTTTACAGAAGTTATTTATTGCAGCAAGGGAGCGACAAGTGGTTCCATCATTTCCGGCAGGATCTCACCAATTGATTGATTTCTGATTATTCCCGATCGATCGATGAGAAAACCGGTTGGATATCCCTTCACTTTGTAAAGATCGGCAATCTGCCCACGCTGGTCCAACAGAATGGGAAAGGGAAGTTTGAGGCCGGAGATATATGTTTTCACATGGGTTTTGCTCTGTTGAACATTAATCGCCAACACAACAAATCCTTGTTTACGCCAACGGTTGTAGCTCTTTTGCAAATAGCCAAGATCCTTTGCTGTAAAAGGATTTGAGCTGTTCCAGAAACGGATGAACACAACCTTGCCCCGATACCTTAGCAGGTCGCTCATCAGCCCGTTCACATCATGGGTGTAGAAATTTGGGGCCCAGGGTAACATCTTTCCCTGTCCAGCGAGAAACCCTTCTACCTCCCTGCCTTGATAATCATGAATATGTCGTGCCGCATCTCCTGGATCCATAAAAACATGCAGATTGCAACTGTTTTCATGAACACTGATTTTGCTCGACTTGACCCAATAACCAAGAGCTGCATCGATTGTTTCACCGGTTATTTCATCAACCACACTAATGGTTCCGCCTTTTGACTCCTTTATCAACCGAAGAACATCCGGATTCCGATCAAGCCAGTTTGAGGCGCAGCATAACGAACAGAATTGAAACTGTTTTCCTTCAGCCGCTTGCAAACTAACTCTATGAATCGGATTGATCCGGTTGCCGTCAAAATCACAGCGATCATCCCCTTTCTGCCGGAGTTCGGAAAACACAGCTATCAGGATGAGCAGGAAAAAAAAAGCGGTTATGTAAGAGATCTTTTTCATGGTGTCAGATGTTACGAATCAATGTCATTAACTCAAGGATTTGTGGAGTGGTAAAATCGGTATCGGTATCGGTATCGCAATCGGAATAAATACTTACAGTTCGATCCCGATAGCGATAGCGATACCGATACAGATACCGACAAACAACTAACAAGGCCACTAAATTATTGATTTTACGTTGCAATTAATAATCAATCGACAGTCATTTATAATCTCAAATCAAAAAACCGGAAACTTGAAAAACGAAACTTCAATCACAGCAGCAGATGGACTGAGACCATAACCAGCGAGCCGCCGAAACCAAGCAGACCGATCACCATACACCGGCTCAGGACGTTGCCAAGGAGTCTTTCTTCAGTCCAGGAGTGGGCCAACAGATAAATTGGGGTTAGTGCCGCAAGCAAAAATGTGCCAGTAATAACAAGCAGCAGAATCAAAGCCCCATCCACTGTTGTCTGAATAAAGCAATAAATACAATGGTGAAAAGACAATCCCATCAGATGGGGTGCAATCAACTCGATC
>CAZLGM010000307.1:0-2729 GCA_964558875.1 uncultured Desulfocapsaceae bacterium | reverse complement strand
AAAAAAAGGGCCAGTAACCTGAAAAAGTCAGGTTATTGGCCCCAATGTTCTAAAAATGTCTATACTTTAAATTTCTGTGTCAACTCCTGCAACTGCTGCATCACCTTGTTCAGTACCTGCGATTTTTCTTTCACGGTGGATGAGAATGTGTTGATTTCCTGGGAGGCGGTGAGAACGTCACTGATCTCTTCGGCCACCTGGCCCGATACTTCTGAGCTCTGGTTGACATTCACATTAACTTCCTGGATGCCCAAAGATACCTGGTTGATGTTTTCGGCAATCTGTGTCGTGGTGGTGGACTGGCTTTCAATGGCAGTGGCAGCCTCATTTACAAAATCGTTAATCTGGTTGATGATTTCTGAAATTTCCTGAATTTCAGTGACCGCACCTTTGATCTGGTCCTGGATTTCCTGGATGTTCTTGGCGATGTCTTCGGTGGCACCGGCGGTTTGTCCGGCCAGTTCTTTAATTTCATTTGCCACGACGGCAAATCCTTTGCCGGCTTCCCCGGCCCGGGCAGCCTCAATGGTGGCATTTAACGCCAGAAGGTTGGTTTGTGATGAGATGCTGTTGATGGTATCCGTAACTTTGTTGATTTCCTCAGCAGCACGCCCAAGTTCAGCAACCCGGGAAGATGTAGCCTGGGCCTGTGTAACCGCTTTATTGGTAATCTCTCTGGTGTGGTTGGAGTTCTGGGATACTTTGTCAATACTGTCTTTCATGTCATTGGTGCCTGTGGCAACAATTTCCACGTTGGTGCTGGCCTGTTCCATGGCGGCAGCCACGGAATCCATGTTGACACTCATCTCTTCGGCTGCAGACGCTACTGTGTTGACCTTTGCAACCGAAGTTTCCGAGCTGCCACTCATTTTATCCGACATCTGGTTGAGTTCACCGGATGCTTCGCTCAATGTGTGAACACCTGAGTTGAGCTGTTCGATCAGGTGGGCAAGCCCCTTGACCATCTGGTTCATGGAGTCCACGGTTTCCTTGATGGCATCGTTGGCCTCATAGGAGAAAGAGTATTTGAAATTTCCCTGTGCCACCTCTTTGGCAAGCTTTGCCATCCCCTTCATGCTCTTCATCAATTGCTTGTTCATAAAAAAGATAATTAATGCGCCGATAATTAAGGCCAGTACCCCGCTGACTGTAGCACTTGTTATAATTTGCCGGGTCACACCGGTCATCAGCTCTTTTTCAGATACGGCAACGGTGAAATAAAGACCCCATTCCTTGAAGTAATTAACATGGGCGTAGTAGGATTTGTTTTTGTGTTCATAGGTGGCTGCACCGGATTTGCCTGTGAGCATTGTTTTGCCTTTTTTAAACTCACTGACATTCATGGAGATATAATTTTTATCCGGGTGGACCAGGATTTTGCCGTCCCGGTTGCTGATAAAACAATATCCATACCCCCCGACATTGACCTTTTTGGTAAGGTCAACCAGATCGGATGTCAGGACTTTGCTGGTAACGGAATAGGCACCGGACACTTTGCCTTCCAGTGTTTCAACAAAGGGTTTGATCATCTGCATGGAAAGCTGTGTGCCGCTCTTGGTCAGGATAAATTGATCTTTTTGTTCCATCACGGCTTTGTAGACATCGGTATCTGCGGCATAATACTCACCCACAGGCATGGAGTCATCTTCATTTTTGATGCTGGAGGAGACCTTTATCAGTTTGTCCTTATGGAGTTGGTAGACGGCAATGTCCGAGGTGCTGGATTTACCCACCTTGTCCACGGTTTCAGAATGGCCGGTGACAAATTCAAGACCGAAGATAATTTTGGGAATGGTTATTTTCTCTTTCTTACCGGAGTTGATATCATGGATATCCATATCAATGGTTCTGGCGTCCACGACCATAATGGTCTCGGAACTCGTGGCTTCGGCTATCAAAGCTCCCATATCGGATTCGATTTTTTCTTTTTGCAGGTTGTATTTTAGCTGGACTGTTTTGAGCAGAACATCGGAGACGTTTTGAATGCTGGTTTCCCCTTTATGAAGAAAGCTGCTTTTGCTTTGATAGAAATTGACCACTGCTATGATCAGGATCGTCAGCAGGATGATTCCAAGCGAACCGATATATAGTTTTTTATCAAAACCGATATTTGTCATTTTCGTCTCCTTCGTATCAGTAAAATGATCCACTATGCCCCATGCAAAAATGCAAGGGGCATCTTAAACTCTTGAACAAATATGACTAGATGCGAAAGAATGTAATCCCGAATATTTTATCCCCAATAGCCAGCAACTATCTTAGGCCCGGAAACGAAAGATTACAAGAAAAAAATACAAAAAAGCTACATTATAGCCCGAATTGTGATCCTGTTTTTCACTAAATGAGACTTTACGTTTTCAATGGGAACCTCTTTCCTGTGAAAGATTCCGGCAGCCAGTGCAGCATCTGCATCGGTTTTTTGAAACACCTCTTTGAAATGTGCTTCGCAGCCGGCACCACTGGAGGCGATGACAGGAATAGAGACAGCGTTTTTGACAATGTTGATCAGCTCAAGATCAAAGCCTGAATTGGTGCCGTCTTTGTCAATGCAGTTTAAAAGGATCTCCCCGGCACCCAGTTGTTCACAGGCGATGGCCAGGTTCACGGCATCCAGATCCCTGTCTTTCCTGCCGCCCTGAACCGTGCATTGAAACCAGCAGTACTCTTCGTTGTCCGGGCCGGGGGTGCTGGATTTAATCACATGGTGTTTTGGGGCCTTGTCCGGGGAC
>CAZLGM010000306.1:0-2741 GCA_964558875.1 uncultured Desulfocapsaceae bacterium | reverse complement strand
AATCGCTCGTTCCAAAAAGGTAAAGGTCACTTTACGCATTGACTCATCTACCTTCCTGCCGTTTTGCAGATAGTGAGGAATATCCTCGGCCCGGATCGGGCCAAAAACACCTTTAAAACCGCATTTCTTTTTCAAGGTATGGGCGGAAACACCTGGCGCTGAAAACTGCGGTAATATCAATTCGTTGTGTGACACAATTTCTGCTAGTTGCGCTCTTTCCACCTGCAGAGCAATCTCTTCGGCTGAAAACGTCTTCTTCCCTGCCGCACACCAGACATTAATTCCTCTGGTATCGACCACTAGTATCCAGGCATCGATAGCAGCCAACTCTTTGCGCAAACTGTCAAAACTCAACTTGTAGTTGGCAGTTACCAGAACAGGAGATGCTGACGATGGATTGCCCACACAGTACAGGCCTGGATTAACTTTATACTGGTTTCTGGCAATACCCATTCGGGCCCTGGCACTGCCGAGATAATCCCGGCCGTTTAACCGGGTATACACACGGGGAACCGAAACAACAGCTGTCTCGACAAAACCTTCAACATAAGGGAGAAGCCGGTAGCCAGGCAAGTCATGGACCCCACTCCTGGGGTCGGTTTTCGGACCTCAACATGGTGCGTCATCATCGGGACCGATCTGGGCAAGCGGTATCTCAGACGCTGAGGGGATTTGGGTTAATGGCTGCATTTAAAATATGTAGGTTGTAGATGATCGAAAAATCGATATGTTATTTGAGATCGCCACGATCGCTTCGCTCCCTCGCGACGACGTTGCTGGTTCTCTGGTTGCGAAGATATAGGATGTGGCTATCTTGATAAATGATCTTTTTTGACAACAATTACAGTAAGCATCAATACCAGGACCTGTCAACCGGCTACTCTTGAACCTGAATCCGTGAGCATTCGATAGTGCTGCAGCTTTGTTTGATTTTGCCTGTTGATTATAGTTAGCTATATCAGCAGGTTAAATCAAACAAAGATGCAGTGCTAGCGGATGCCCCGGAGGGCGAAAAGTTGTTTTAGGTTAAACTGGTATAACCCGATATTTTTTCGCTGTATCAGTATCTTAACAACAAAAACAACGTTCTTTGTCACGGATTCAGGTTGAAGAATGGCTAACTATATTATACACTCCCTCACCTGGGTGATCCGGCTGTGCAGGGCAACCACTGCCGTATCAACTTTGAGGATACGATTTCCAATGGTAAACGATAAAAAGCCCTGTTCACTGAGTTTATTGATTTCATAATCTATCCAGCCGCCTTCCGGCCCAATGGCAAGCAGAACCCGTGAAACCGGTTTCCCAGACATGGATTGTAAAAGGGTAGCTCCGGCCTCAGGGTGGGCCACCAACAGATGTGAGTAGATATCTTTTATCAACGGCAATTGATCTTCTACAAACGGTTTAAATCTTCTGTGGATCTCGACATCCGGTATCCTGGTATCAACGGCCTGTTCCAACCCCTGTAGCAGTTGAAATCGAGTCTGATCTTCTTTAAGGATCGAACCGCTCCAATAGCTTTTTTCCACCCTTCTGGCGTGAATAAGATAAAAACGCCCTACTCCAAGCGCGGTAGCCTGGCTGAAAATCCTTTTGAGCATAATCGGTCTGGGAAGAGCCAGAAGCAGGTCGATGGCTGGTTCCGGCCGGACCTTGGCTGTCAGTTTCACCGCAAGTTCAACCGTATATGGCCGTTTTTTAGCTATAGAGAGAACAGTTGCAGTCCCCTCGGGGCCATTTATTACCCCCACTCTAAGGTTGTCCCCAACTTTGGCTCCCAGGACACGTACGATATGCTCCGCACGACGATCAGCAAGCACAACAGTTTGATTGTTGGCCTCTTCGGCTTCCAGAAGGATAATATTCATAAACCTGAATCCGTGACGGAGAACGTTATTTTGTTTGATATCATTTTGATATATTGCAAGATTATTGGATTTTCCAACTATAACTTAAAAGAACAACTCGCCCTTCGGGTCACCCGCTAGCACTGCATCTTTGTTTGATTTAACCGTCCGATATAGTTCACTATTATCGGACGGTTAAATCAAACAAAGCTACAGCACTATCGAATGATCACCGATTCAGGATAAATATCTACAATTTGTTAAAGATGTCTTTTCTTTTTCCTGTTTCTTTTTTTTACTCTTTCATTATGATAGAGCGATCCGATACTCTACTCCTGGTGGGAACATCCTTTCATGCTTTTTCTATATAACACTCTACAACTAATTTTCCTGGCGATTTTTTGGCCTATTCTGCTTTTTGTTATTCTTATCAAAGAGAAATATCGGTCTCGAATGGTCAAGCGACTGGGCTTTGGTCTTGCTGCCAAGATGCACTCCGCCCAAAGGGGAAATAAAAAGACAATCTGGTTGCACGCCCTTTCCGTTGGTGAAGTGACTTCCGCTGTAGTGCTCATCCACGAGATACGTAAACAGTTGGCTGATGCTTTTATTGTGATGACCGTTTCGACAAAAAGTGGCTCCAGGTTAGCCAATGAATCGCTGACAGACCAAGTCGACCTTCTGTATGAGTCACCTCTGGACCCCCTTCCAGTTGTCCGCTGGTATGCTAAAATTATCCAGCCGGATATCTATATCCTCGTTGAAACCGATTTCTGGCCAAACATGCTTTTTGATCTCAACAGGCGAAACATCCCTATTTTTCTGATCAACGGAAGAATATCCAGACAATCTTTTACAAATTACAGCCGTTTCGGTTTCTTTTTTCGACCA
>CAZLGM010000305.1:0-2791 GCA_964558875.1 uncultured Desulfocapsaceae bacterium | reverse complement strand
CGCAGCACTACATAGGCGATAGCCACGCTGAAGGCCACATCGAAGAGTGCTGCCAGAGTGGCATAAATTAACGTGTTGGAAATATAGTCACCGGTTGTGCTGAAAATCTCGGTGTAATGGGCCAATGTATAGGCGTCCGGCAACACAGAAAATGACCAGATGGTACCAAACGAGAGAAGTATCAAGGCGATATGGGGTGAGAGAACCAGCAGTAAAAGGAATATGATCAGACAATACGCCCCCACCTTTTCCCAGCCACGCATATCCCGCTTCAGCAGACCGGCAGACCCTTTGCCGCCCCCTGTGTAGTCTCTGCCCTTAGTTGCAAGAGTGGCCGCCCAGATAGAGAGCAGAGAGAAGAAAACAAGAATGCATGAGATGACGTACCCCATGGGATCGGAAATACCGATGGAGGATATCCGCAGATAAGCCTGCGGAGCCAGCATATTATTAACATTGAGTAGCAGTGGAGTGCCCAGATCGTCAAAGGCCTTAAGAAAAACAAGAGAGGCCCCGGCAAGATATCCAGGCAGCGCCAGTGGAAAGACGATTCGGCGAAACAATCGCATACCCCGACACCCAAGATTCTGGGCCGCTTCTTCAAGCGATCGGTCGATATTGTTGAGTGCCGCTGACAGGTTGATCAGAATAAAAGGAAAATAATGGACGCTTTCAACCAGAATGACACCATTAAGTCCCTCCATGAATGGAATATTGATGCCAAACCATTGATCGAGCAGCAGATTAATTGATCCATTGGAACCAAAGAAGAGCTGCATGGCAACAGCGCCCACAAAAGGGGGCATGATCAACGGTACAATTCCGAGGGTCTGGATAAGGATGGAGCCGCCGAAGTTGAATCTGGTTGTAAAATAGGCCAGCGGCAAGGCAAGAATTGTGGCCAGTAGTACGGCCATACCAGCCACGTAAAACGAATTGATAAACGATTCCTGAAAGAGCGAGGTCTTAAAGAAATCGATGAAGTTGACAAGGGTCAACGCTCCCGTGGCCGGGTCCTGAAAGGCGACATACACGACCTTGAAGACCGGCACAACAAGAAAGACCAGCAGAAAGAGGGCCAACGATGAAGCAACGATATAGGAAGAGCGAATTCTCATCTTGCAGGTCTTTATTGATTAAAGGGTGACAAAAAACCCGCAGCCGAACAGATGGGAACGGCTGCGGGGTGGTTCAGGTAGATTGATTAGTATTACATAGACTTGGCTTTGTTGGCAAGTTGGATGGCTTTCACATAATTGCTTTTGACCATGGTATCCCACTTCTGCTCAACTTCAGCCTGACGGCCTGTGACCTTGTCGGTTGCCTTTTTCCGTTTTTTCTTGAAAATTGCTGCAAAGTCCTCTTTCAATGAGGTCGCTTCATCGATGGGCAGAGCGGCAACAAGTGCTTTGGCTTCACCGATCATTTTAGCCGCCGCCGCGTTGTTCTTGCCGGCCTGAGCTTTTTCGGCATCCTGGATCGCTTTGGTCGCCTTGCGCAGATCATCAAGACGATAAGTGATCATGACATCGAACATGGAGTTAACCAGGTTGTAGCGACTTTTTGATTTTTTAACATCAAATTTAACTTTGGCGCCGATGGTTTTATCAGTAAAGGGGTTTGGAAAGGTTTTCGGTGCTTTGGCATAAATGTCAGGCCGTACCGGAAGACGACGGATTTTGGGGTTGAGCAGCAGTTCCTGGCCTTCGGTTGAAAGCAGAAATTCGATAAATGCTGCTGCGGCCTCAGGATGAGGCGCATTGTTGACAATGGCCACGTTGGCAGGAACCAGGGTGGTCACTGTAGGATAAACAAAGTCAACCGGGAAGCCGGAGGCTCTTGAAGACAGACCGAAGAAGTCGATAACAATACCGATGCCGAACTGTCCTGAGTTGACGCCATCCGGTACTCCGAAGCTCCTTTCTGTTACAGTTTTGAAGTTACCGGCAATCTCTTTCATCATCGCCCAGCCTTTTTCCCAGCCTTCGCCTTGAATAATTGTTTCAACGGTCAGGTGAGTGGTTCCCGAACGCGACGGGGCGGACATACCTGTATGGCCGTGATAAACGGCTTTTGTCAGATCGGCCCACTCAGCAGGTGCCGGCAGTTTCTTGGCTTTAAGGTATCTGGTGTTCCACATCATGCCGTACCCGGCTCCGGCAAACCCTTTGTAATACCCTTCTGGGTCGTTGATGGGATAGGAACCGATAACATCGGGAATGCCTTTGGCCTTAACAGTGTATTTGGCAAGCAAACCGTCACCTTTTAGGACTTCAAAAGCGTCGGGGGCTGAAGCCCAGAAAATATCGGTTGTATTGTTTGAGGCCGTCTCCTGAATGTACTTGACCCCGGCTGTTGTTTTCTTCTTCAGCATTTCGACTTTTACGCCGGGATTCTGCTTCTCAAAAGCAGCCTTAAACGCATTGGTCAGGTCTTTGGGAAAAGAGGTGACGACTGTCAACTGCTTTTCCATGGCCTGGGCGGGTAGAGCAATAAATGCCAATAATGCCGCCGACATCAGCAGGCGGCCCATGATAGTAAAACCACGTTCTAGTAATGTCATAACAATCCTCCTTAAGCAGTTTATGTTTTTATTGTTCCAGTCTGTCCAGCCGATGCGGCATAATGGGCAGACGGAAGACCAGCGGGGAAAACAGACAAGCAAAATGGGGTTTACCCGCCAGTGGTAAGTGCTGTGTGAATATCCTGATACAGTGGCTGATGATGTTTTCTAGAGAACAGGTAAAAATGAAAAGAATGGAAATCGTCCCGGTGGGTATCATTAATTTAT
>CAZLGM010000304.1:0-2846 GCA_964558875.1 uncultured Desulfocapsaceae bacterium | reverse complement strand
ATATCCATGCCGACCCTGCCGGTATTTGATCCCTGGATCAACTGGCCGTTATTGCCAAAGAACTGGACTCTGAAAATCGGATTACTCACCGGCCTCTCACACTGAAACCGGATGGTCACCCGCATAAGATCACCGGTCTCAAAGGTGTCACGCTTTTCATTATTGGCATCGGTAAACAGCACCTCGGTGATTGTTATCTCCTTGGTGTCTGTGCCGTAAATATTTTCCGGTTTAAACGGATGCATGGCCCGGGGGATTGTATTCTGGGCCTTTTCACAGGCGTCCCAGTAATCCTGCAGGACCTGCTCGCTCAAACCGTCATGCTTGATCTTTCCTTTTCTCAGCAGAACAACCCGGTCGCAAATGGCCGACACATCTCCCAGATTATGGGTCGCCAGAATGATGGTCTTACCCTCTTTGATAAACTGCTTTGCCCTTGCCAGGCACTGGCGCTGGAATACAAGATCGCCCACGGACAGGATTTCATCCATCAGCAGAATATCAAAATCCATGTGCATGGCAATGGAAAACCCAAGCCGGATAATCATACCGGAAGAATAGGTCTGGATGGGGCTTTCGATATATTTCCCCAGACCGGAAAACTCGATGATTTTATCCAGCCTTTGCTTTATCTCGCTTCTGTTCAGACCGTGCAGAGCGCCTTTTAAAAAGATATTCTGCAAACCGGTAAGCCTTGGGTGTAAGCCGCTTTGAACGTCAAGCACCATCGACAGCCGTCCATTGACCTGAATGGTGCCCGAACTCGGTTCGATAATCCCGGCCAGCAATCTGAGCAGTGTTGACTTTCCCGAACCGTTTCTGCCGATAAATCCGACGCATGTTCCCGGATCGATGGAAAGATTTATATTCTCAAGGGCCTGCCATACATTTTCGGAAGCTTTCGCTTTCTGCCTGCCGAAAAGCAGTTTAAACAACAGCTTTTTCCTGGAGGGATAGGACAGATAATATTTCGATACGTTCTGAATACGGATCTGTGCCATATCACACCCAGTCGACGATTTCCCTGTGGGTCCGCTGATAAAAGAAAAAACCGATCAGCAGCGACAGGGTTGTGAAAAAGGCAAATGCGCAAAGAGTGTCCACACTGGGAATTCTTTGAAACAACAATATATCCCGATAGATCTGGGTCATGCTGACCAACGGATTAAACCATGGAGACTGGAGGAACACCGGCAGTTTTTCCAGGGGAAAAACGATGGGAGAGGAGAAAAACCAGATAGTCAACATGGCAGCGGTCAAATGGGCAATGTCCCTGATAAAGACGGTCACCGTTGAGACCAGCAGGCTCAATCCTGTAATAAACAGTATTTGCATGGGGAGCAGCACAAGGAGCAGAAGCGCGTGGTAATCGGGCAATCCGGAAAGAATGGATTTAACCACAAAATAGACACAAATTGCCATGATACCCGACCCTGTAGCCGACACAACCAGATGAAGCGGCAAGATATAAAGCGGCATCGCATGGTGACGGATCAGGTGGGCATAGTCGATCAGCACGTTGGTGCTGCGTTGCAGCGATTCCTGCAGGACGAACCAGGGCAGCATACCGGCAAAGACATAGAGTCCGAAGTTGACTGGATTGCCGGTTAACGGATCAGAGGAGGAGACAACCGATGAAAAAATAAAAACATAGATGCCCGCCAGAATAAGCGGCTTGATCCAGGACCAGAAAAAACCCAGCACTGAGTCCATGTACTGAGTTCGGAAATCATGAACAGCCAAGGTGAGTATCAGGTTCTGGTGCTTCATTGATTGATCTTTTTCGTTATCAAATTACTTTCTGAGCAAAATTCCGTCGTTGCGAACGAAGTGAAGCAATCTTTAATGGTTGTGTGAGATTGCCACGGCCTGCGGCCTCGCAACGACCCTTATCTAAGCCGATGATAAATGATACTCTCCGATCAGCCGATCATAGCCATCGGCATTGCCGTACAACTCCCTGATAAGCTCGTTTTTTTCTCCATATCGGTAGAACTCTTTAGACTGGTCATCCCGCAGATAGGCGAATCTCCGTTCAGACTCAATCAGAGCAGCCTCCTGATGTGGATAGATATTCTCACCTATTTCCAGAAACTCGAGAATTCTTGATATAACCGGTTGCGGTTGAAGGAGCAGGTCCTCAAAAAAGACGGTCAGCGTCTGATCATGCTGATCACAGAAAAACCTGCCGGCTTCAACATAACTCTGCCAGAGATCCAGACAACCGGGAAGCGTCTGACAACGCCTGGAATAATGGGGATCATTCTGACCGAACCGTCTTGTTGTTTCGCGCCGCCACAGGCTCACTGCTACATCGATACCGTTTCGAATAACATGAATCACCTTGCTCTTTGGGAAAATACTTTGCCATACCGGCAAGGTGAATGAGTTTCTTGGATCTTTCCAGCCCCACAGGGAAGAGAGGCTGCCGTCGACTTTCTGGTCCTTTTTTTGATAATATTCAAGAAGATTGATCACATATTGCCGGGCAAGATGCAGACTCTCTGGGTCCTGCAGGGTTGATTGCAGTTTTTCCGGACTGTCCCACTCAACCTCTCCCTGCCTGAACAGGTTTTCGTTGACGGCCTGGAAGAACAACGACTCGTTATGCTCATCCTTATCCCATCCAAAAAAGACGCCGCACTCTTCCAGAAGAAGACTGACCAGACTGGTGCCGGATCGGTGCATGCCGATGATGATGACAGGCGGTATGGTTTCCCCTGTCATTTCAACTATGGACTGATGCTCTATGCTCATACAGGTATCAGGTGTTCTTTTTTTCTGGATCTATTTTTTCCAGTCTACATTTATCAGCATCTACAATTTTTCTCCAGGATAAAACTTTG
>CAZLGM010000303.1:0-2867 GCA_964558875.1 uncultured Desulfocapsaceae bacterium | reverse complement strand
GATGGGTACGGGTATACTAAAGAGCTGCTCTTTCTCTTTTTTAGACTGCTTGAAAATCGATGAAGAAACAATTTTTCTTACTCGTTGTTCCGGTTGTTGTCCTGCTCAACCCTGCTCATTGCCTCTTTGCAGACAGTTCACATCTTCAAGATGTTGTCACAGGCTTTATTCAGTCAATCCGGAAGGATGACACCCCTGCCATCCTGGAATTTGGTGATCTCCAGTCAATCGGAAATCAACCCAGGCACAGCTACACCTTTAAACAACTAAAAACGATTCTAGCACCGATCGATCTCTTCTCTCTTCAATTCAGCCGGCCTATGTACGACAAATCAAGCCAAACCTGGATGATTCGACTCCTTGGCACTGTGAGTATCGACTTTGAGTTGAAAGAGGTAATAAATCCGACAACGGGGCAAACACGTTTTGTCATTACTGCTCTTCACCCCTAGCCTGGATATTTAGTGTTAATTGCAAAAAAGGACTACTGAAGTTTTCCCAGGTAATTAAAGGTCGGTAGTTTCGGATGGTTGGCACGACCTGAGAGGATATCGGCAAGTCTGAGCAGTTCTTTTTTCGAGGTTTTCATATTGGTCAGATCAATCACTCCATAGTCAAGCCCAATGGTCTGCAGCTCTTTCATATATGGTAACAGAGAAAAAGGTCTCTGAGGAAAGGTCTGGGTAAACCCAGCTGTTTTCTTGATAACAAACTGTTCATTCTTGGGGCTTGTCAACTGGCGCTCGTACTGAAAGTGCTTGGGCGCCAGTCTGGCTGTAAATAACGGTGGGGTTCCGTAGACGGTCAATCCAAGGCGGCAGTTAATCCGGCTATTGTCTTTGGCTGTCTCGACAACTTTTTGGATGCAGCCCCGATCAAGTTCGATTGAGAGCTGTGCCGATTCAAGGCCGCCCTTGGCAGCCCAATCTACAGCCTGGTGGTTCATCAGATTAAGTGTGTAATCTCCATGCAGATGGATACGGTCGTCCCCGAAAAGCTCCACCTGGGAAATATGACCAATCTGGAAACTAACAAAACCCGAACGGATAAGCGCTGAAGCCATCTTTCGCGTACGGCCAAGCTCTTTTTCGAGCAGAATAGGAGGGAGCGACCAGATCACATTGCGAATCGATCTGCCGAGATATCGCTTTAACCTACCCGAAGATGCCACATTCTTCTGATTTATTGCGATAATGAAACGGTCCGCTTTAATCACCGATTTATAGAGCAGCGGTTCAACCGTATCCAGCTTCAGCCAGTATTCAAAAGACGCTTGCCTCTGTTTTGGTGCTGATCGATGTTTTCTTTGTCCGCTTTTTGGTTTTTGGGTTGTTTTTTTCTTTTTTCCAGGCTGATAGTGGCCAAGTGCTCTACTGCTTGCAACTTCAATTCGTTTTTTCTGCTCAGCGTTTATGGTGGCTAATTGCTTTCTGGCGGCTGCCAGCCATTTTTTATTATAAACGCTGATCACCTGGGCACCCACATCAACTTTAAAGACCTCTATCGGGCCGGAAACAGAGTGGGGAAAATTATCCGGAAGTTCAAGATCCGCCGTCTGTCCTGATTTGACCTCCTCCACATTCAAACCGTTCATTAACAATCCCCTGACACTGAACGATTTACGCTCCCCACTGTGCTCAAAATGACATCGAAGTCGATCGCCTTGAGCAAGCCCATATTTACAGGTCAACTTTGCCACCAGCTTACCGCTGACCCGCTTTATCCTGGCCAACCGGCCAAGATGGATTCCCATATTTCCTGAGTGAAAAGGTGTTATGGCATTTGCCGGCTGCGGTCCATTGAAGTAGCCGCCGGCAACTTTACGGCCCATGGCCTCTTTAACTAGACGGGTGCTGGTCTTCAGCGCTTCTGCTGCTGTACGCTTATCCGCATCGATCATCAGCCGGTAGGCTTTCACCACATTGGACACATAGTGAGTTGTTCGCAGCCTGCCTTCAATTTTCAGTGAGGCTACACCTATGTTTTTCAATCTTGGGACCGCCTCGAGTCCGGACAGATCGTTCATTGAAAATAAGTAACCGCCCTTGGACTGTCCTCTGGTCTTCTTAAAACTCTTGCCCCGCTTACCTTTCTTACCTCTACTTCTACTATCCCAGCCATAGCGCCTGCGGCAAGGTTGAACACATCGACCGCGTAAGCCGCTTTTGCCACCTAGAAAGGATGAAAACAGGCAGAAACCGGAGTAGGAAAAACACATGGCTCCATGGATAAAGACTTCCAACTCAACCGATGTTGATTTTGCAATGGAGTCTATTTCATCAACGGTCAACTCTCTTGCCAGGACAACACGTTCGCACCCCATGGAAGCAAACAGCTCAACACTGTCTCTGTTATGGGCTCCCATCAAGGTGGAGGCGTGCAGGGGAAGTGCAGGGAAATGGGTTGAGACAAGATTAATAAGTCCCATATCCTGGACAATCAAACCATCCGGCTCAAGGGCTTCGAGTACTGCCAGAGTTTTGATCAGTCCGGGTAAATCCTGCTGTCTGACCAGGCTGTTGGCAGCCAGGTAGAGCTTCTTTCCCTTTTCTCTACAGATTGAGATCATGGCGCCGATCTCTTCCATTTTAAGATCCCGGGAAAGCGAGCGTGCATTGATATCCGGTGCCCCTACATAGACCGCATCGGCTCCCGCATCAAGGGCGGCGATGAAGGTCTCGAAGGTGCCGGCAGGTGCTAGGAGCTCCATAAAGCAAAAAGATATGGCAGGTACGCGTCAGACTCCGATCTTGAGATCGCCGCGCTTCGCTCGCGATGACCTGAGATGACATTTTGAGAATTCATTAAAAACCTACCCCTCGACAATCACTTCGTCGAGGTCATCTTTTTCCGTCAATCGAACCTGG
>CAZLGM010000302.1:0-2868 GCA_964558875.1 uncultured Desulfocapsaceae bacterium | reverse complement strand
TCTCCCTGGGAGTCAGAATAACGGGAGGTGCCAGCTCCAGTTCATTAAGTTCGCCATCCTCCTCCTGTACAATCTCATTACACAACTCGATACATTCATCGCAGATGAACACATCGGGGCCTGAAACCAGCTTGGAAACCTCATCCTGATGCTTACCGCAGAATGAGCAACTTGTGTTATATTCCGTATCATCAATATCGGACATGAAGCGTTCTCTCTTTTTCCTTACTACTACTCGAAAATCAGCACAGCTCAGTAAAAGACGGAGGTGAACTGTCGTCAACCGTCCTGTCTCTCAACAAGCACTTTATCAATTATACCATATTTTAATGCTTCGTGGGCAGACATAAAGTTATCCCGATCGGTATCGTTTTGTATTTTCTTCACCGTTCCACCGGTATGCTTGGCCAGAATCGAATTAAGATCTTTCCTCATTCTCAGGATCTCTTTTGCGTGGATATCGATGTCCGTTGCCTGACCCTGATAGCCGCCCATGGGCTGATGGATCATGATCCTGGAATTGGGCAACGCGTAGCGTTTTCCCTTGGTACCCGCGGCAAGCAGCAGCGCTCCCATTGAGGCAGCCTGTCCCATGCAGAGGGTCGCGATTTCACTCTTCACATACTGCATGGTATCGTATATTGCCAGGCCGGCAGTAACGGAGCCGCCAGGCGAATTGATATAAAAAGTGATGTCCTTTTCCGGATCGTCAGCTTCAAGAAAGAGAAGCTGGGCAATGATCACATTGGATACATCATCGGTAACCGCACTGCCAAGAAAGATAATACGCTCTTTTAAAAGCCGGGAATAAATATCAAAGGCCCGCTCACCTCTCGGGCTCTGTTCCACTACCATCGGAACGAGATTCATTTTGAACTCCTTAAATGTAATAAGGGCATTCCTAAAGGGATTTGCTTACACCACAGAATGAAAAGCAATTCTTAGGATTTCTGCTCCTGCTCTTCATCCTTATCTGCCTCATTTTCCACCGATTCCGCCAGAACGGCTTCCTCTTCCAGGAATGCCAGGATCTTCTCGTTGAGCAGTTCATTCATGAACGGCATCAGGTCGTCGCGTGACTGGAAGAACTCTTTAACCTTGGCAACTTCCATGTTGTACTGGGCACCGACCCGTTTGAAACCGCGATCCAGGTCTTCGTCGTTGACTTTAATCTCTTCAACCTCTGCGATCTTTTTGAGGATAAAATCTCCACGGACCCGTTTTTCAGCAACCTCCCTGTTGCCCTGGGCAAGTTCTTCACGATTAAGCCCGGCTGATTCCAGAGTCAAACCGTTCTGTTCAAGACTTTTCTCCGTCTGCTTGATCATCTCTTCGACTTCAAAATGAACCAACCGTTCAGGAACAGCAAACTCATTGACTTTGAGCAGCTCTTCCATCAAACCGTCGGTGATCTTGCTCTTGGATGCTTCTTCCTTTTGCTGTTTCATGGTGGTACTGATGGAGTCTTTGAGTTCATCCAGAGAACCAAACTCATTTGACACATCTTTGGCAAACTCGTCATCCAGATCGGCCAACACCTTCTCCTTGACATCCTTGACCTGAATTCTAAATTCAACGGTCTTACCGGCAAGAATCGGATTCGGGTGGGTATCCGGAAATTCAACATCATGAGCCCCTTCTTCTCCGGTTTTCATGCCGATCAGCTTTTCCTCAAGCTCAGCTCCCATTCTGCCGGAACCCACATCGACCGAATAATTGTCATTTTTAACCTGCTTCATCGGATGACCTTTATGAAAGCCCTGGAAGTCGACAACAACGACATCACCTTCTACTATCTCCCTGTCCGTAACGGACTGAAGAGCTGCCATTTCCTTACGCATCTCTTCCAGCTCGTTATCAATTTCTTCATCACTCACAGAAATGTCCGGCTGGGTAACAGTCAAACCCTTATAATCGGCTACCTCAAACTCAGGCTTAATGTCCACCATGGCAACATAGGTAAACGAACCGTTATCATCGTAGTTGACCTCATGAATCTCAGGATGGACAACAGGCTCCACCTTTTCCTGCTCAATGGCATCAAAGTAGGTGTCCTGAACAAGTTTTTCACCAACTTCGGCCTGGACCTGCTGTTTGTAGCTTTTTTCAATAATCGAGCGAGGCACCTTCCCTCGCCTGAAGCCCTTCATTTTGACTTCTTTTCTCAATTTATCGTAGGCTTTGTTCAGCTTCTTCTGAACATCTTCACCGGGAAGGGTAATTGTTATCTTCCGTGTTAATTCATTCATCTCCTCAACTACAACCTGCATCTTAGATACCATCCTTTTTTTAATTGACCCGAAGTTCTTACAGCCCACCTTGAAAAAATGCTATTTTGCTCGATTACTGCGTCACAAAAGAGAAAACAAAATGCTCATCACGCCATGGCGTGACTGCGCTTTTATTTTCTTTTGTTCCTTGTCCTCGAACAAAATATCTATTTTTTCAAGGTGGCCTCCAGTCACTTCGAAAAATAATCCAATCCTGCCAACCGGTTTCCGGCAACATTGGCCGCTGTATCGGTTCTCCGACTGGGGTAGAGAAAGCTCCTGTTTAAGATGGTGCGAGAGGGGGGAGTCGAACCCCCACGCCAAAAGCGCTGGATCCTAAGTCCAGTGCGTCTACCAGTTCCGCCACCCTCGCAGACCTTGTTCCCATTCACTTGCGTCGAGCTGTTATAATTCTTTTTCTCGACCAAGTCTAAAGTAAATAATTCACATCATTGGATGAGTCAAGGTTACAATAGCCGGAAAAACAAATGAATTCTTTTGATTTTTCATTCACAATGGCAGTTGATGGTACTGTTTCATAGCTTGATAATTTAATTTGCAGCGGCTATTATCCTGATGCCTGTCAACAAGGAACAAC
>CAZLGM010000301.1:0-2878 GCA_964558875.1 uncultured Desulfocapsaceae bacterium | reverse complement strand
AGGGCTATCTGCCTGGAACGACCTCTGCCGCTGAAATTGAGTAATTTCTCCCGATCAACCAAGCCCTTCCTTTCAGCCTCAGTTTCAGTAAGCAGCTTGGCGCATAAGGGACGCAGGAGAATAGATTTGTTATCCGAATCCCGTTCGATAACATTTAAGGTATCCCGTCTCTGGGACATGGGACGCTGTCCAAGGACCTCTCCGGTGATCAGAAAGGAGCAGCCCAGCTCAGCCATCATCTCTTTGGCCCGTTTCAACATCAGGATCTTGCAATCGATACACGGGTTGAAGTTTTTACCGAATCCATGCTGAGGCATGAAAAGGATCTCCATATAGGGCTCGGTTATATCTTCGACAATAACCTCTATCCCATATTTTTGTTTGATCGTACGTTTATACTGTTCAGAATCTTCCAGAATATCGTAATTGAAGAAGGGAGATACAAACTTTATAGCCTGGACTTCAATATTCTGGGCCATGATAACACGGGTGGCAAGAATCGAATCGAGCCCCCCGGAGAAGAGGGACAACGCTTTTACCTGTCCTGAATCCGTAACGGAGAATGTTGCTTTTTTGTCTGATATCACTTTGATTTATCAAAAAATTATTGGATTATTTAATTATAACCCAAAAGGATTACCCGCCCTTCGGGGCATCCGCTAGCACTGCATCTTTGTTTGACTTAACACTCCGAGATAGTTCACTATTATCGAAATGTTAAGTCAAGCAAAGCTACAGCACTATCGAATGCTTACGGATTCAGGTTGTTTCATTGACCGGCCCGACCTTTTCGCAGCAGTTCTTCTGCCCAATCAAGAGTCTGTGGTGTTGCCGAATCACCGGCCAGCATCCTGACCAGCTCAAACACTCTGGCATGCTCTTCCAGCCTGTCGATACTGGAAATGGTTCGGCCGGCATTGACATGTTTCGACACCTGAAAATGGCCGGTTCCCCGGGCAGCAATCTGGGGCAGATGGGTCACGCAGAAGACCTGATGATGGCCGGCAAGCTCCTGTATCTTCCTGGCAACAGCTTCAGCCGCTTCACCGCCGACACCGGCGTCCACTTCATCGAAGAACACCGTTTCAACCATATCTTTTTTGGCCAGCAGACACTTCAATGCCAGCATCAGCCGTGAGAGCTCACCGCCGGAAGCCACTTTGGCCAGAGGACGAGCTTCCTCCCCTGGGTTGGCAGTAAAATAGAACGATACCCGATCCCACCCGGAAGGCGATATGGACTCAACGCTCTGTTCACTCTCCTGCCAGCGAACTTCAAAGCCAGCCTGATTAAAGCTCAGAGTTCGCAGTTCCTTATCCATGGTTTCTTCCAGGGAAGAGGCGACCTGCTTTCGCCTGGCGGAAAGATCAGCCGCTTTTTTCTCCAGTTCAGCGGTGAGTGTTGTCATGTCTTGCTCCAACTCAACCAACTGCTGATCCATGGTTTCAATTTGCGAAAGCTCCTGTTCCGCATCACGGCAATAGTCAAGGACCTCTTCCAGGCTTTCACCATACTTACGTTTTATCTGTCCCAACAGATCGATCCGCTCTGTTACCTGTTCAAGGCGCAGAGGGTCACTATCCAAAGAATCGCGGTAATTTCTCAACCTGGTAATAAAATCCTCGGCTTGATAGGCATAGGAACCCAACTCTTCCGCCAGTTCTGCAGCATCAGGATCAATTTGAGCCACCTGATCAAATGATTTTCGAATCTGAGCCAGTTCGTCCATGACCGAATTCGATAGAGCCATATAACTCTCCTGGCTCAACCTGATCAACATATCAGCGCTCTTCAACCGCTTCTTTTCAACGGCCAGTTGTTCATCCTCTCCAGGTTCGATTGCTGCCTGAGTAATCTCATCAACCTGAAACAAGAGCAAATCCTTTCTCTGCTCCTTATCCTGTTCCTGTTGTTTTAACTGGTCAAATTCAGCTTTGACTGCCATTCGACGCCCATGGAGATTTCCCAGTTCATTGCGCAAAGCCCATAGTTCTCCCAAGGTATCCAGAAAATCAAGATGAAATTGCGGCTGCAGAAGCTGCTGGTGATCATGCTGACTGGCAATATTAAACAGATTGGCGGTCAGAGCGGAAACGACCTTGGCGGTGGCTAGCGACCCGTTGATATAGAGTCGTGAACGTCCTGCCGAAGTGATAACCCGCTTGATAACGATGGTTGTATCATTGCCGAATCCGCCTGTTTCAAGACTGTTCATCAGCACCTTGTGGTCCGGGCTTATTTCAAAAAGCGCCTCTACGCTTAAACGTTCTGCTCCATCCCGTATCCAGTCGACAGATGCCCGGGAACCCGCAAGCAGTTGAATGGCTCTGAGCATGATCGACTTGCCCGTCCCGGTTTCTCCAGTCATCACCACCAACCGGCCGTTTTGTTCCGGCTCGAAATTCAGGCGCAACGACTCTATAAGAGCAAGGTTTTCAATTTTCAGTTCGCAGAGCATAAAACGTATTTGTCAAGCAACACTTGTCATCGTTCACTGTTACAGACAGCCTGATACAGCAACGATTCAGCCGGTTAAATATTCTTAATCAGACTGACGATTTCACCGTCATTTGGAAAACGGTTCAACTGTTTTTTGGAAAATACCAGTTTACCGTCTACAGTAATTTCATAGACACCGCCATCTGAAGCAACCAACTCCACATCGGCTCCAAACTCATTTTTTAATTCCTCTTCCAAACTGGAAGCACGGGGTTTATAGTTTCACTTCTGACAATATTCAACTGAGATTTTCATACTAACCTCTTAAAATATATTGATTAATTAATAATATTTCCGATTCTGACCGGAACAGGTCTGGTTCATTATAAACTGATTATTTGTCCTGTCCATCCCTTGTTTTCATTTCCGAAATCAACCA
>CAZLGM010000300.1:0-2915 GCA_964558875.1 uncultured Desulfocapsaceae bacterium | reverse complement strand
ATTATCAGAAATATGGCTTTTATTTGAAAACTCAATTTTTCAAGGCACCCTAAAGATAAGAAGTTGCCTGCAACAGGTGAAAAGAAAACAAATCCACAAACCTCATTGGCGAACGGGAACCCGTTCGCCAATGAGAGAATAGTGCTTGGGATTATTTTGGAATATAAATCTCCATTCCCATAATCGGCCAGACGAACTGGACTGCCAGCCAGGTTACAATCATCAGGATGATAGAGGCCGGGACACCCCAGAGGAAAAATTCGCCAGTAGTAAATTGTTTCGAGTTATAGGCGATGGCATTAGGGGCGGCCCCCACCAGCAGGAGGAACGGCATACCGGCAACCACAAGCGCGGAAAAGAGAATAACCTCTCCGCCCACACCCAGATATGGCGCGATGACCAGCGCCACAGGCAGTGAAATGGCTATTGCGGCAACGTTCATGATGAAGTTGGTCATCATCATGACGAAAAAGGCCATGCCGAGGATGAAAACGATTGGATGGGACTTCTGAAACATAACCAGCCAGTTAACAGCCAGCCATTTCGCTGCTCCGGTTTCCCAGAGACAGAAACCGATAGACATGGCACCGGCGAAGAGCAGGATGATGTTCCAGGGGATTTCTTCCAGATCATCAATATCAAGAATCTTGAGCAGGTAAAAAGAAATTGTGGAGCACAGCAGAATGCCGGTCTTATGGAGTGGGGCAAGTGCGGGGATAAAGTTCTTCAGAGCGATGATAAGGATTGTGCCGACAACGATGGCTGCGGTCAGTATTTCATTACGGCTCCAACTGCCCAGTTCAGAGTACATTCTCTTGGCCTTTTCTTTCAGACCAGGGATGACAGCACGTTCAGGTTTGAAAAACACCATAAAAAATCCCCACAGGATAAAGGTCATCAACCAGCCAATGGGAAACATGTACCAGGTGAGTTCAAAAAAGCTGACATCAACATTCATGATGTCCTTGTAAAAACCAAGGGCAACCGCGCCCCTGGCCGCTCCGAGCAGTGTGACAATACTGCCGGCACCAGCAACATAGGCCATACCGATAAAGATACCTTTACCGAATTTAGTGGGTTCATCACTGTCCGAGTAAAGTGCATGGATGGCCATCAGCAGCGGAAACATGGTGGCGGCAACGGCAGTGTGCGCCATTACATGGGTCAGGGCTGCGGTCATCACAAAACAGCCAAGATAGATCATTGATGTCTTTTCACCGACAATGGAAAGCATCTTGTAGGCGATCCTCTTGGTAAGCCCGGTTTTGGTGAACACCATTCCGATAACGATCGAACCGAAGATGAACAGGACGGATGGGTCCATGAAGTCCTTGAAGGCGACTTTGGGGTCGCGGATCAGGAAGAGTGCCTGGAGGACACCGATGGTTAAGCTGGTAACACCAATAGGAACAACCTCAAACACCCACCAGGTCGCCGCAAGACAAAATACAGCTAGAGCTCCTTTGCCCTGCTGGCTGAGAACAAAATTTTCTCCCATTGGATCAATGGCATCCGGCAGGGGTGGGCAATAATAGACAAAGAGAAACAGCCCAACTCCGGTAAGCATCGGGATGAGCCGTTTCCAGTCGAATCGATTGACACTTTTTGCTTGAGACATAGCTATACCTTTTGAGTTTTGAAATAAATTATCGATAAAACCGTTCACAGGCCACCTTAAAAAATTGCCTTTTCGCCCAAACTCTTCGTTGTGAGATAAATTTCATCCTCGGAATATCTCTTATATGCCTGTGGTAAAAATTATCTCACGCCTTGATTTTGAACGAAAATGCTAATTTTTCAAGGCACCCTACAATTCACAGAGGCTGCAAATCTCTTCAAAGAGTTCTTCAATGCGCAGAATACCGATAGCCTCATCCGGGGCTTCGGCGTTAAATACAGGAACGAAGCGATCACCTGTCTGGAGCATGATATAAAGTACTTTGAGGAGCGGGTCGGTTGTCTTTACAGTCTCATCAATTGAAGACATGACATCCGTAACCGGGATAGATTGTTTTTCATTGCAATGCTTGAAAAAGGAGTCTTCCCAGAGAAATGCAAGATTCGGCAGATCCATTTTTTTTCCTTCGAATTTCACCCCATCATCTTCCTGGAAAAGACGAGGTTCCATGGCTCGAAGGATGTTCTCAATGGTGATATAACCTGTCAATTGCTTCTTTTCGTCAAAAACCAGAAGGCAGGGGAAGCGGATGTACTGGTCTTCTCTTTTTAACTTGAAGCCGATTAGCTCACCAATAGCATTTCCGAGGGTCTGATCCTTTGTGATTTGGGGAAACTCGCCAATGGCGATCACTGACTTGTCTATAATTTCTTTTAGTTCCACTGTTTCTCTCCTTGGATGTCTTCGCGTTGAACAGAGTGCAGGCCCGGGGCGATAGCGTTTAACCCGGACTGTCAGTCAAATTCCTGTTTTACGGACTGCTCTGTGCTACCAACTTTTGCTCTTGAGGATGTTTTTCATATCTTCATCAGATTTCTTGTCCAGGGCGGCTGTTCTCTGCTCTTTTGCCTGACGTATTTTTTCGAGCAGGATGTTGAGGTCCACAGGTTTCTCAAGGAAATCGTGGGCGCCGTGCTTCATTGCTTCAATACCGCTCTGGATTGTTCCCTGACCGGTGAGCATGATTACTTCAACATCGCTTCTTCTTTCCTTGAGCTTTTTCAAGGTCTCGATGCCATCAATTCCCGGCATGGCAAGATCGACCACAGCCACATCCACATTGCGGTCTTCGATAACCACCAGCGCTTCTTCGCCACTGGTTACCGCAATGACATTGAGGCCTCTGGTCTCCAGTCGCTGGGACATCAGGTCGATGAAGTCCTCTTCGTCGTCGACCAGCAGAACACTTGTTGCAAGTTGACTTTCCATGGTTGTCTCCAATTTTGAGATGGTATGG
>CAZLGM010000299.1:0-2921 GCA_964558875.1 uncultured Desulfocapsaceae bacterium | reverse complement strand
AGCGGGAGGTGTGGATAACCAAAGGCAGCCTTTTTGATGCGATTCGGGCTTCCATTTCTCTACCGTTTCTATTGACTCCTTTCAACTACCGGGGGACCAACCTCATCGATGGCGGTGTGCTAAATCCTGTTCCAATCGCCCCGACCTTTCAGGACCATACGGATGTCACCATTGCCGTTAACCTTAACGGCGCGCCTGTTGCTGAAAAGCGTCTTGAAGTCAAGCAGATTGAAGACAATTCAACATTTTTCCCGTTTAAAGAAAAGATCAAACAATTCTTCGACAATCTCCCTGGAACCGATATGAAGAAGAATTTCGGCGACTGGTCCA
This sequence comes from uncultured Desulfocapsaceae bacterium, assembly GCA_964558875.1. Taxonomy (GTDB): domain Bacteria; phylum Desulfobacterota; class Desulfobulbia; order Desulfobulbales; family Desulfocapsaceae; genus CAZLGM01. Next base: position 2,591 of record CAZLGM010000299.1, on the reverse strand, counting down.
TGTATTATATTGCCAGCCAGTCGTTTGAAGCCATGCAGGGTTCAATTGCCCGCCAGAAACTGGCGGCCTACCCACCAGATTTGGTTATCGATATTCCGAGAAATCTATGTGGAACGCTCGATTTTGATCGAAGCAGAGAGCTGATTTCTTTTGGATATCAAAAAATGGAAGAGAATAAAACTATCTTAAAAACTCTGTTGGAAGAGAACTGATACCTGAATCCGTGAGCATCCGATAGTGCTGTAGCTTTGCTTTATTTAATCGTCCAATAATAGTGAACTATATCGGACGATTAAATAAAGCAAAGATGCAGTGCTAGCGGATGCCCCAAAGGGCGGGATGATCTTGTGGGTTAACATTGTATAGTCCAATAATTTTGTGATATATCAAAATGATATTAAATAGAATAACACTCTCCGTCACGGATACAGGTAATAAACTATGAAACCCAAATCAACGTTGTCCGCAAATCCCTGGTCTCTTGAGCCATCTAAAATAACAGAACTTATAGGCGTCAATCAGCGAAAAGGGCTGTCACGGCTGCAGATACGCAAAAACCGTCAGCTCTACGGCGCCAATATGCTCAGTGAAGTAAAGCCCAAGAGCGCTCTTACTATCCTTATTAATCAATTCAAGAACCTCATCGTTTTCTTTCTGGTTGCCGCCACCCTGCTTTCCTTCATCTTCGGTGATCATGTGGAAGGGTTTGCCATCGCCGTTGTCATTATCATTAACGCAGCAATCGGCTTTGTTACCGAACTTAAAGGTGCCCGTTCCATTGAGGCCTTAAGAAAGCTCGGGTCAGTCAGTTCCCGGGTCCGACGAAATGGCAAAGAGAGCGTGATTCCGGCAAAGGCATTGGTTGTTGGTGATATTGTTATTCTGGAGGGCGGCGATATTGTGACCGCCGATTTGCGGATTTTGGACGGTTCTAAATTGCAGGCCGATGAGTCGGTACTGACCGGTGAGTCGCTTCCGGTGGGCAAGGATATTGAAAAGCTGCCGACTGAGACATTGCTTGCCGACAGAACCAATATGCTCTTTAAAGGTACGGCTCTCACCAGAGGAGCAGGTGAGGCGGTGGTTGTCGCTACCGGTATGGGAACGGAACTGGGTAAGATATCCTCTCTGGTGGAGGAGACCGTAGAAGAGGATACACCTTTAGAGAAGCGGTTGAATCAGTTGGGCAACTGGTTGATCTGGGTCAGCCTTGGATTGGCTGCTATGGTTTCGGTTACAGGTATAATGACCGGCAAGAATATACTGCTGATGGTCGAAACCGGTATTGCCCTGGCCGTGGCATCTATTCCCGAAGGGCTTCCCATTGTTGCAACCATCGCTCTTGCCAGGGGCGTGTGGCGGATGGCCAGGCGCAACGCCTTGATCAAGGAGTTGTCAGCCGTCGAGACTCTGGGAGCTACCAACATCATCTGTACCGATAAAACCGGGACCTTAACCGAGAACAGGCTGACAGCCGTTGAATTCTGTTTTGCTCGAGCAGCAGTCAATATCGACGAACAGGCTGAGTCGAGTCGTATCTTTTTGTCAACGAATGGAGAACCGCTTTCCAGCGACCAATCGGCGGTTTTGCAGAAGGCGCTGGAACTGAGTGTTTTATGTAACAATGCCGAATTGGGTGAAGGACCCGGTGGTACAAAGAAGAAGTCGGTGGGAGATCCATTGGAAATAGCCTTGTTGTCCATGGGTGCTGCTGCCGGTGTCACCCGAGAAGAAATGTCTTCGAGCTTTCCGGAGGAGAAAGAGGTTGCTTTTGATTCAGAGATCAAAATGATGGCGACCTACCATCGAATCGATTCAGGATACCGTGTTGCTGTTAAAGGGGCGCCGGAAGGGGTGCTGGAGAGTTGCCAGGGGATGTTTGCGGATGGGGACTGGCAGCAGATGTCCGAGGATGATCGACAAAAATGGACCGGAGATAATGAGGAGATGGCGGCTCGGGGACTACGGGTTTTGGCCTTTGCCGAGAAAGAGGTGGCCTCATTGGACGAAGAGCCGTTTACAGACCTGAACCTGGTTGGTCTGGTCGGCCTTATGGATCCTCCCAGAGAAGAGGTCAAAGAGGTTCTTGCGCAGTGTCGCGATGCCGGTATCAGAGTGATCATGGCCACAGGAGATCAGCCGGTTTCAGCAAGAGCCATCGGCCGTGCCGTAGGTCTGGTCGATGAGAAAGACGCCATGGTTGTTCATGGCAGCGACCTCAAGAAGATGGAATTGCACACCGAAGAAGAAAAAGAACAATTGGCATCAGCATCGCTTTTTGCCCGGGTCAGTCCGGCCCAGAAGCTCGACCTGATCGAACTGCACAGAGAACGCAACGCCATCGTAGCCATGACCGGTGATGGCGTCAACGATGCACCGGCGCTTAAGAAGGCGGATATCGGTATTGCCATGGGTGAGCGGGGTACTCAGGTCGCTCGCGAGGCTGCTGATATGATCTTAAAAGACGACAGCTTTTCTTCCATCGTGCACGCGGTGAAACAGGGGAGGATTATCTTTAAGAATATCAGGGCCTTTGTCCGATATCTGCTCTCCTGCAATTTAAGTGAAATCATGACGGTCTCCTTTGCCGC
>CAZLGM010000298.1:0-2990 GCA_964558875.1 uncultured Desulfocapsaceae bacterium | reverse complement strand
CTCCTGAGGAAAAAAAGGAGGCCATACCGGTCGATTTTTCAGTACGTCTGGCCTCAATGGTGCTGCTGGCAGCCATTGTTGTTATGGGCGTTGTTCCATCCGGGTTCCTCTCCTATGCTGCTGGAGTTATCGGCTCCATCCAGTAACAACGACCAGCCCTGTATATCGCAAACGGGATGTCCAACCTTCTTGGACATCCCGTTTTTATTTGATTGCGAGCACCACAGTATTAGTAATAATCCCGCCTGTTCCACTCCGGGACAAGCGAAGTAAATCCACTCTGTTTTCTATTTGACTCTTAGCTTTTTAACATTACAATGTGATTGTAAGCGATCACTCTCATCCAACTTTAAGAATGTTAAATTATCAGACATAACTTCCATGAATCCCTGGCTTATCTTTATTCTTCTGGTAATCGGACTTGGCTATATATTTGAACTGATCGTTACTTCATTGAACGTCAAGGCTCTATCACCCACCCTGCCCGACGAATTCCATGATACATGGAATAAAGAGGAATACCGTAAATCCCAGAACTACACCCGGGAAACGAGCAGGTTCGGCCTTCTGCAGTCCAGTTTTTCAACCGGACTGATCCTGCTCTTTCTCCTGCTTGGCGGCTTTAACTACCTTGATCTTTTTGCCCGTGGTTTCGGCTATGGTTCAATCATTACCGGACTTATCTATACCGGTTTCTTCCTTCTGATCTCATCCCTTCTTTCCTTGCCCTTTTCAGCCTATGGTACCTTTGTTATCGAAGAGAAGTTCGGCTTTAACCGAACAACAGTAAAGATATTCATCACCGATCTGATCAAGATGTTCCTGTTGACGATTGTGATCGGCGGTCCGCTGCTTGCTGTTGTTCTCTGGTTTTTCGAAGTAGCAGGCAAACTGGCCTGGGTTTACTGCTGGGTCGGCATGGTTGTTTTCTCCATCATCCTCCAACTGCTTGCTCCTATTCTCATCCTGCCCCTGTTTAATAAATTAACACCTCTTGATGATGGGCCGTTAAAGGAAAAGATTCGGACCTACGCTGAGGCCCAGAATTTTAAAATGCGGGGAATTTTTACCATGGACGGCTCCAAACGATCGAGCAAAGCCAACGCTTTTTTCACAGGGTTTGGACGTTTTAGAAAAATAGTCTTTTTTGATAATTTATTAGAAAAACTCTCCGAAGATGAAATAGTAGCGGTCCTTGCCCATGAGATGGGCCATTATAAACTGTATCACATCCCAAAGCTCATTGTCGCTTCCATCATCCAGACCGGCATCATGTTTTTTCTGCTCTCACTTTTTATCGAAAATGAAGGACTTTTCGCCGCTTTTTCCATGGATCACCTGTCAATATACGCAAGTCTTTTCTTTTTTGGTTTCCTTTATTCACCAATCAACCTGCTGATTTCCATACTCTTTAATATCTTCTCAAGAAAGAACGAGTTTGAGGCAGACAATTACGCGGCAAAGAGTACCGGAACGTCACTTGATCTTATCAGCGGTCTGAAACAATTAAGCCGGGCAAACCTTGCCAACCTGACGCCACATCCATTTTATGTATTCTTACATTACTCGCATCCACCGCTTTTAGAACGCATACGAACTTTAAGAAAGTTTAGAACATAACTAGTGTCTGTCCAGAAATGAGAATTTTTCTTTTAAATCGAGGCGTAGATAAAATTTTACCACAGGCATACAGTAAGTATTCCGAGGATAAAACTTTATCTATAACGAAGATTTAGGAGAAGGTAAGCGTAGACTCCGAAAGGCCATTTGTGGACAGGCACTAACGAGACGGCAACAGACAACATCTTACCAGGAGCACTGTCATGAACAAGAAATTCAACAAACCGTTTGTTCGAGCCGCTATCATCGTCCTTATCTGTCTGTTCTTTATCTCATTTGGTCTGGCCACGGGAGAGAGCAGTTTCTGGGGTAACCTGAAGATGATTATTTCTGCCTTCTTCTCAACCATCACCTTCATTATCGGTGTGACAGTCGCTATCCTGCTGTCACTGATTATCCTCACCGGTCTATTTTTAGGAGGCACGGCCATCTATTCACGGCCAAAAGCCAAGGAAATGTCGATAAAACTCTGGGCTTCAGCAACAGCTTTTGGGGAGTCAGCCAAAGAATTCTTTCTTAAAAAGAAAGATGAGATGGAGCGCTCAGAAAAGCTTCAGGAACGAAAAGAGCATTTGACCAAACAGGTAAAGGACATCTCCAGGAAACTGGGTGAGTTGACGGAAAAGGTCAAAACCTCCAACATTGTAACCGGCGATTCGGAGCATAAGGCTCAGCAGGCCAAAGATCCCGAGGTCCAGACCTATGCCGCGCCTGAGCTGGAAAAGAAAATTGAAGGGCTGTCGGAGGAATTAGGTGCTTTAAAAGCGGAATTTGCTGCTCTTCGGGAATCGGTCAATCAGCAACTTACAGGCTACCAGACTCCGACAAATGCCCCTGCCGATGATCTACCTCCACCCATGCATATTCTTCGGTACATCGAAGGTGACGAACAGCGGGCCCGCTTTACCGAATATGTGAATGAAACTGTCAGACAACGGTTAAGTTTTGCCAAAGCAAGAGAATACCTGGAAAAGGAATTACCGGAAGACCTTCGAACCCATATCGAAGAACACCCCCGATTGACAAAGGACTTTATTCGTCATCAGCGCCATCAGTTAGGCTGGTCCTGAAATAGGTCAGTTTATCTTTTCTGATGACCTGCGACTCAGCCTAACACGAGGTGTTGTCGATTTGCCAGTTTAGCCTCCAGTCAAGGATCATGTCTTTTTAGATACTAGCACTCTGTTTTATATTGGTATTTCGTTGTTTACAGTAGAACCTGGTTGAGATACACGATCCTTGAAATACGTCTGTCAAACCGACAACACCTCTTTTTCAGTCTCGGCTGAGAGTTATTGGTAACCAGATTATTTTTTGGGTCATGACTAGAACAGAGGCTTTTTTCTTACAATTCCTAACAACAATTTATA
>CAZLGM010000297.1:0-3017 GCA_964558875.1 uncultured Desulfocapsaceae bacterium | reverse complement strand
TTGGTGCATGTGCCTGTTCCCTTGATCTTTGGAGGGACTCTGGGGTCTTTCTTTTTTTTCTCGGCTTCTTCCACTTCAACCAACTGGCAGGTGACTACCATTTCGGCTTCGTTCCCGCAGTTTTCACAGGCACAGACCTGTTTATATTTTTTTTCAGTCATGTCAATACCCCTTTGAATGGTGTTGGCATATGTTTTTCTTCATTTTTCAATTATAATACGGACACCCTGAGTTCACCAACATAAAAAGGGTCAATACTCAATGAGAGTACCTGGAATTGGGGTGTGTGTTTCGAGTTTTTCGATGGTGATGCGTATATTGTCGATTACGACGATTAGCATTAAAGAGGAAAAGACAGCAGTGAAATGAAATAAAAAATAAGCTTGATGAGGTCTGATGTGAGACTGTTTAAGATTTCTCTTTTTCTAATAGTAATCTTATTTCTTTCATTAGCAGGGTTGCAGGAACCTCTGGCAAAGGGGGACGAGAAAGAAAATATCTTGGGTCAACAATCAAAACAGGCTTTAGGTGAACAGCGCGTACTTGTACTTGCTGTTCGCTTTCCTGACGTAGAACCAAGGTTTGTTCTCAAGAGAATTCGGAAAAAAGTGGTCAGAGGCCTCAATAAATATGTCAAAGAACAATCGTATGGTTTGACATGGATCAAGGCCGATTTTAGAGGGTGGATAACTCTGCCTCACTCGATTCATGAATACAAGGTAAGTCCTTATAATTTTGAAGTTGACCGAACAAGGGTCAAAAAGCTTGTCGAGGATTCTATGTCTGCCGTTGAAAGCGATGTGGATTTTTCTCAATACCAGCATATAATTGTTACAGTCGGAGCCTTCACCACTCCTGGAAAGGGTTACGGAATGATCTGCTATTGTGCCAATCCCGGTATGCTTTCAGGAGTAAGAAAAGAACCGAGGTACGTACCGGTGGAATCAGAAGGAGGCCGGACATTCAGGGCAGGAGTATGTGTAGCTGCTGAAAACGCTCATTTGGGAATGTTTGCCCATGATTTTTTCCACGCTCTCGGAGGGATAAACAAAAACATACGGCTTGTCCCGTGCCTGTATAGCTTCGAGCGTCAGTCTGACTCTTCCAGGCTTCCCACCTTCAAACATCATGCCATATATATGGGTCCGTGGGACATTATGTCTCAACATTTCATAGAAAGAAAAAAGCCCCCGCAAGGAATCTCATCCTTTACAAAAATCAGATTGGGTTGGATATCCCCTGACCAGGTGCTCCTGGTAAATCCCGGCAGTACCCAATGGACTTTTCTATCCCCTCTTTCACAAAAGGGTACAACGATGGCCGTTAAAATACCTTTAAAACGGAGATGGGACAACAGCGGGAATCATTATTATCTTGTTGAAAATCGGCAACTTACCGGATATGATCGCCTCTTGCCGGACAGCGGTATACTTATATTAAAAGTGGATCTTGCTGCTATTGAGGGTTCCGGTACAGTAAAGGTCATGGATAGTGATCCCGACTCCCCGCATTTCTCACATGCCACATTCAGGTTGGATCGGAAGAATAGAAATGTTTTTCTTGATAACAAGAATAACGTAGCCATAATCCCTCTTTGGCCTGACAATGGAAGACAGGGCGTTCTCATTACTACTCCTGAAAAGAGCTCCGAGGCATTGAAAGCGGCTTTGATGATACAGGAACTCATTCAACGCTTTCCTGAACCGAGAGGGAAGGAGGTAGAGCAATCCATAAAAGAGTGTATCGCGTATTTTACAAACTCTGATTTTAAGAAATGCTGTCAAGTGGCTGAACAGGTGCTTAATTGAGCAGGAAAGGCGCACTTTAATCCATAATAGAAGTGATAATTGTCGTTATAAGGAGATAAACATTGAAAGATGATGACTTCAACAAACGTTTCCAGCAGAGGGCTGACCAGTTCATTCACCTGGCCAATGAACAAAGCAAGGATGCCAATCATGGAGAGGTCAGTTCTTCCTTTTTATTCGCAGCAGCCCGTTATAATGCCTACATAGCCGCTGCAACTGCTCAGAATATTGAAGAGTTAAAAAGCAATAAAGAGGAAGCAATCAAATACTTTTCTTCCCAGTATAAAGAAGCGTTTATTGAGAGTATCGAAGATTGGATAGAAAATTATGACATGTATATTAAGAATAGTGATTAGAATGTAGAGTTCTAAATCTTTACCCGCCGTTTTAAATTCATGGCCTGAGCAGCTTCGGTTGCCGTTTCTTCGATTGATTTTCCGTCAGTAATGATTGTTGGAATCTGGTAGGAGAGATAGATCTGGTTGGCTTTGTTCATTTCATCTACACAGGTATGAAGTTTGGCGTAAGTTGAATCTTTATAGCGGGTTTGCCGATATCTGTGGAGGAGTTCCGGGTCGGTTGAGAGGCCGAGCACTTTGGTTTTGTTTCTGAGAATATCAGGGGGCAGACGATAGGAGTCAAGATCGTCTTTGACCAGCGGGTAGTTGGCGGTCTTGATACCCATCTGGGTTGCCAGGAATACAGAGATCGGTGTTTTACCGGAACGGGAGACACCAAGAAGGATGATTTCCGCCTCGTCGTACTCTTTTATGCGGGTTCCGTCATCATGCTCAAGACAATAATGAATGGCTTCGACCCGTTGCTGCATGGTCTCATCATCAATGTGGCGGGACTGTCCGGGTACGCGTAAGGCTTTTTGTTCCAAAATCTCCTCCACCTGGCCCAGTAAGTGGTCGAAGATGTTGATGAATTCAAACTCGGGTATATCCAGGATTTCATTAAACTCCCGGGAAAGCAGGGTGGAGAAAACAATTGGATATCTTCCCGTCGATTTAGACTTGATAAGCTCAACGGCCTTATGGGCGTCTTCTTCACTCCGAATAAACGGGATGAGCTCCTCGTAGAAATTGACTTCCGGAAATTGACAAAGTATTGCTTTGCCAAGATCTTTTGCCAGGATACCTGTGCTGCCTGAAATATAGTAGACGTCTTTGGATTGCCACATGGGTTTTTTATCTCCATACTTTT
>CAZLGM010000296.1:0-3034 GCA_964558875.1 uncultured Desulfocapsaceae bacterium | reverse complement strand
CGCAAGTATAAACTCTTGCTGCCAACAGAAAACAGTAACATATCACCAAGCCCATGGATAGCCCTACCGGGAGAATGATAAAAATCGGCACTGCCTCCATTGGTCTTATCGGCCTGGATATTGCCCTCAACTCGGCATACGCCCAGGAAATGAACATAGACCAGGCAACCGAATTCGTCTTCAAGCAAGTCCAATCAAAGAACTATATCCCCATCGGTTTTTCTCATCAGTACAAAGAGGCCATCGGTCGGGAATATAAAAAACTTCTCGGTCTGGACCCTGGTGACAACGCCAGCCTGGTCATTCGCATCTTCGGTACCGGCTGCATTGTCTGCAGCTCTATTCATACAATGATTATCGATGCCATGATGCGAGCAGGTGTAGCCGCTGACATCGAAATGATATATGACCCGGATGAAATTGGACGACACAATATTACAGCCACACCGGCCATTATGATCAACGGCAAGGTAAAAATCGCAGGAAGCCAGCCAACGCCCCATCAGCTTGAGGAATGGCTGAACAATCCCGACAGCTAATCGTTGACAAGATCGACAATATGCTGAAAACAGGAGCGCCCAACAGAAAACTGATAACACCTCTTATAAAAAAGGGAATACGCAACTCAACAATGTTTTATAAAAACATTTACTTACGCCACCAATTTCCAATATTCACTTGGTTCCCTTTTTGTCGGCAAGATTGAAAAAAATCTATTATTTTATGTTCACAGCAGATAAAATGGTAAAAGATTTTGTGAACATTTTTTCTCTATCCTGTACTCAACAATAACTGACTTTTCATACCAACCCTTTACGCATGGAGACCATTATGAAATATTTTATGCTTCTGACCGTCCTTGTCTTTTCATTGGTCATGACCCTCGGCTGTAATCATCACCAGGCAGCCAAAGTCAATGATCCGGCACCTGCGAAACAGTCCAAGAAAGTCACAAAAACCACTCCAACAAATCCCAATAACATTCTTCTCAATGTGAAAAAGGGAATGACTCCCAACCAAGTCAGGAACCTGATCGGCAATCCGGAACGACAAAACGTGTATCCAACAGGCAAACAGTTTATTCCCTATTATGTGGGACCTGACTTTCACAGGATGGACTGGTTTTATGGTAACTATGGACATGTCACCTTTTCTATCAACCGGTTTAGTAATCACAAGCAGGTTTTGAAAGTTCACTACAAATAGCCGGGCACCATACTGTATATCCAGATATTACCGGACGGCAGGGAAAAACACTAACCGTTCCTTATCAACTTTATTGGCCGAAATCACCTAGGAGGCTGTCCGAGAATAGCAATTTTTTCTCAAATCAAGGCATCTTGAAAAAATAAGCACAGGCATATAGGTAATATTCCGAGCATTATTTTTTCAAGATAACGAAGAGTTGGGGAAGGTAAGCGCAGACTCCGAAAGGGCCTTCTCGGACAGCCTCCTAGTGGGTGATTCCGGCCTGTTTTCTTTTCAGTCCTGACATGAAGCGCCAAACCGATAATTCGGTATTTCTATATCTGGCTCCAATCCGGGGAGTCACCGACCACTATTTCCGTAACATCTTTTTTAACCACTTCGAAGGCTTTGACGGAACGATTGCGCCGTTTATTAATCCGCAGCGGTTTTCCAGCTTCAAGAAAAAACATCTGGCTGATGTTGTGCCCGAAAACAACAACTATCCAGTCATCCCGCAGCTTCTCCACACCGATCCCGCCGACTTTCTGTCCCTTGCCCGAAGACTTCTGGAACTTGGCTACAAAGAGCTGAACTGGAATCTCGGATGCCCTGCGCCAATGGTTACCCGTAAAAAAAGGGGCTCCGGTCTAATGCCCTATCCTGAAAAAATTATTTCGCTTCTTGAACGAGTTATGGTGGAACTGGACGACCAACTATCTATTAAAACCCGTCTTGGTTATGAAAGTGAACAAGAAATCCAGACACTACTCCCACTGTTAAATGATTTCAATTTAACTGAGATCATTATTCACAGCCGGACAGGTAAACAGCGATACCGGGGGACAAATGATGCCGACGCCTTTGATCGCTGTCGGCGATTCAGCCGTCATCAACTTGTCTACAATGGTGATATTGTCGATGTTGATTCGTTTACAAAACTACAAGAACGTTTTCCGGATATCAACCGGTGGATGATCGGTCGTGGAGCTCTGGCTGATCCCTTTATTGGCGAGAGGATTAAAGGGAAGAGGATTGATAAAGACCAATGGCTTCATCGTCTGGCCTCTTTCCATGGAGACCTGTATGAACAGAACCGGCTGAGGCTTTCGGGGCCGGGGCATCTGCTTGGTCGAATGAAGCAAATATGGGTATACTTACAATTCTCGTTTCCACAACACAGGAAACTGACGAAAAAAGTACTGCGCTCAAAAAGTGAAGATCAATATAAGAAATATGTACGGGATCTTTTTGACGGAGTTAATCCTTTTTAACTGATTCAGAAATCAATCCTGCACAAACAACATCCACTCCCTGGAGTGCTCTTTTGGCAGCGGTTCAGCAAAAACCTGGTTCTGCTTACCGTGTGAAACAACTTCCACCCGGCAGCCTGCAGGACCATCCGGTACTTTTTTTCCATAACTGACCACCAGTCCAGCAGCCCGATTGATCAGGTCCTCCAACTCATGTTCGGCTGAACAGAGTGCTCCGGTACGCAGGACGGCCGTCGGGCCCGGCCTCTCCTCCATATAGACGAGGATATCGTCTTTTCCCGCAAGAGCAGTGATCTTGTCATTATCCTTTTCATTCCTGCCAAGAATCAGCCAGATGTTTCCTGGGAGAAGAAACTGACGTCCAACCAGCAGCAGCAGGATATCTTCGGTTGTGATCCTATCCTGGTCGATAATAAACTTGCCTGTAAACAGCTTTTCCACCCGTTTTGAAAGAATGGGATCTGCCAGAATGCAACCGCCGGCCGGTGAAGGAAAATCGGTGATCCCAAATTTCTTTGCCAGGGCTATCTGCCTGGAACGACCTCTGCCGCTGAAATTGAGTAATTTCTCCCGAT
>CAZLGM010000295.1:0-3034 GCA_964558875.1 uncultured Desulfocapsaceae bacterium | reverse complement strand
ATTTCTACGTATTTCTCAAGTGTTTCATCGATATAGCCCGACTTGTTACCATTCCAGAAATAGGTCACATGTCCGTATTTCTGAGTTTCAGAGATGGCATATGAACTGATACCGGCAACACACAGGTACTCACCCAGTGTTTTATCAATTGCCGGTGGCTCCACCAGATAGTTGGCCGGCACAGAGGCATCGCCATCATATTCCATGATCCCGGCATAAAAAACATCGGGCATCCGCACCCGGTCAAATTCTTTAAAATCGGCCTCATCAAAAGCCCTTGAAATTTCAATGGCCCTGTCGCCGCGAAAGTTAAAAAGGACAACTCCATCTCCATCTTCAATTTTCCCCACAGGCTTACCGTTTTCAGTGATGACAAAACTCTCCATATACTGATCGGTTATTTCAGGATCTTCGGCGTAGTATGTCTCAATGGCCTCGCAGGCTGACGAGAACTGTCTGCCTACTCCAAGCACATGGGCCTTCCAGCCGTTTTCCACCACCGACCAGTCGGCGTTGTAGCGATCCATGGTTGTGACCATTCGCCCGCCACCGGAACCAACGCGATAATCCCTGCCATTGGAAGACAGTTGACTCAACTTCTCTTCCAGGGGTTTGAAGTAATCGAGTGCCGACTTTGCTCCCACATCACGGCCGTCCAGCAAACCATGAACCCGCACTTTCTGTATATTCTGTTGTGCACATTGATCAAGCAGCAGGTAAAGCTGATCGATATGACTGTGGACATTGCCATCAGAGATCATGCCAATGAAATGGATAGTCCCGCCATTGTCTGCTCTGGCTGTTAGCTCCTTCCAACTTTTTCCGTCATATATGGTGCCGGATTCGATGGCCTCATTCACTAATTTGGCACCCTGGGAAAACACTCTACCGGCGCCAAGCGCATTGTGACCAACCTCGGAGTTTCCCATATCACCATCTGAGGGCAGACCGACGGCTAATCCGTGGGCGGCAAGATCGGTAACCAACTGTTCCTTGAACAATCCGTCCAGAACAGGGGTATTGGAAACATAAATCCCATTGGAATCATCTTCAGGGCCAAGTCCTATTCCGTCCATAACAACTGTTACCACGGGACCGTCAAAGGATGAATACCCTTCATGAGCTTCCAGTTTCAGATCAGACATATCTTTTCCTTTTCAATAATAACAAGTTAGGGAACCTTGAATAATTAGATATTTCGGAGTCTTCGCTTACCTGTTCTAGTTCAAGGAGCATAGGAAAATAAAAAGCGCAGTCACGCCTTGGCGTGATGAGCATTTTTGTTTTTCGTAGCGACGCAGAAATTGGGCAGGTAAGCGAGTTTGCGAGACTCCAAAATAGCAATTATTCAAAGTTCCCGTTAGCCTATCATCTTTATCGGCAACAAACATATCCCATTTTTACGTTGTCAACAAGCGTTCTACCCCTCCATAAGTCATACAAATACCAATCGAGAGGTCTAAATAATTTCCCGGTATTGAAAGTCTTAAGATAAGATAATAACGGCAAGTGGAATAGAATTTCCAGGACGGAATCTACAAAATTACATGAAAGCTTTCTGTATGAGTTTTGCGCAGAAAAGCAGCAGGATAATACCAAACAATCTACGTACGGTCTTCCCTTTTAGTTTTTCAACCATAATGCGTGAACCAGCCTGGCCACCGACCAGGGAAAAAAGCGCTGCAGGTAATATAAACGACCAATCGACAACACCTGCCGCTGCATAGGTAAAGAAACCGGAAAAGGATGAAAAACATACGACAAAAATTGAAGTAGCCGCCGCCGTCTTGGTCTTGACCCCAAGGAAGTAAATCAACATCGGCACAATAAAAACGCCCCCACCGATACCCAACAAGCCGCCGATAAAACCGATGACCAATCCAATAGTTCCGCCGGCAATCCCCTTTTGCCACTGGCGAAACTCTTTCTGTGTCTGTTTCGGCGAACCGCCAATCATCATTCTTAAAGCAGCTACAAACACAATTGTTGCCAGGAAAAACAAAAACAGTCTGATGTTAATATATGACTCAGCCAAGGCCCCCAAGAGGGCTCCTATGGAAGATGATATGATCAAAGGAAGAGAAAGCTGGTAATCGACCATTTTCTTCCGCCCATAGACAATTGCCGCCGATGCGGCAGCCACACCGTTTAAGAATAGAGAGGCTGAAACAGCTACAGGCTTCGTGTATCCCAACAGAATAAAGAGCGGTGAAAAAATCAGCCCTCCGCCAAGTCCGATCATTGTCAGGACCAGTGAAACAATACCGATGGAGATAAACAACAGAAAGGTAAAATTCATAAATAGATAGTCTTCTTCTATGGCAAAGAGCCTTTGATGTACCGAAGAAAATGATTAGTATCTCTTGTATTCTTTGATTATAGTACGTTTTTTATATTTTAAACCTGAGGGAATTTTAAACATATACAAGAAACTGCTCACCATGGCTAATAAAATCGTACACGCCATCATTTCCGGAAGGGTTCAGGGGGTTTTCTTCCGGGATTATACACAGAGAGAGGCAATCAATCTTGGCTTAACCGGTTGGGTCCGTAACCTGCCGGACAGAACGGTTGAGGCTGTTATTTCTGGAAACAGTAAGAGTGTTGATCAGATGATCGACTGGCTGCACAAGGGTTCTCCTGCATCTCAGGTTGATCATGTCCAGGTAGACGAACTTGATACCGATGACAGATATTCCTCATTTGAAGTTCGATACTAATCCTGCTGCTTCCTTTACCATGCTGCTAGAAATAGAGAATCTGAACACCTGGTTTAACAGTGACTCGATTGAGGGTACCCTGGAGTCCAGCCAGGTCCTGTTTGATGTTTCACTTTCAATAAAGAAAGGGGAAACCTGTGCCCTGGTGGGTGAATCCGGTTCCGGTAAATCGGTAACCGCCCTTTCCGTTCTCAGGTTGCTCGAAGATGCTGCCAGGGTGGACTATAGCGGCACCATCCGTTTTGAAGGCAACAATGTCTTTGATCTTTCAACTAAGGAAATTCGAGCAATCCGGGGAAATCAGATCGCCATGA
>CAZLGM010000294.1:0-3051 GCA_964558875.1 uncultured Desulfocapsaceae bacterium | reverse complement strand
AATTAACCGGATTGCTGACTCGTTTTCTAAGTGATTTCGGTTTTCGGATCGCTTCCGCTCACACACCGTCCAAAGGATTTAAGCTGATGCATGATTTTGCACCGGATTTGATCGTTCTCGATATCATGCTGCCTGAAATGGATGGCTTTGAAGTGTGCAAACGCATCAGGCAGAAGAGCGAAATTCCTATAATTATGTTGACAGCTCGAGGAGATTTGACCGATAAGGTTGTCGGCCTTGAACTGGGCAGTGATGATTATCTTGCAAAACCTTTTGAACCAAGGGAGTTGGTAGCCAGAATCAATACAGTACTGAGACGCAGCAAAAGTCACCATACAAAACAGTGCTCTTTTGGGGAACTTGTTGTTGATTTTGACCAGAGAAAGGCTTTACTCAAAGACAGAGATCTTAATCTGACAACCGGAGAATTCACCGTTCTCACTCTTCTTACCGGCAATCCTGGCAGGGTGTTTGACAGGGATGAGATTCTCCAGGAGTTACGGGGAATAGACAGTGACGCCTTTAACAGGACTGTAGATATCGCTGTCAGCCGGCTCCGCCAAAAGCTTGGTGATCATCCTAAGGAGCCGCGTTATATCAAGACTGTCTGGGGTTCAGGGTACGTTTTTATAGGGAGAGAGGATGGCTCAAATTAGGTTTATCAGGTTGAGACGATTCTTTCGCTCTATTTTCACCAAGCTGATCTTCATCAATCTGGTGGCCTGGTTTCTCATTCTGATGGCCGTTGTTTTTGCTTTTTTCTTCTCAAAAAGTGGTGAAAAAGGTCCATTTCATAAAAATGTGAGTCAATACATTCAATATATCATTGATGATCTTGGCACTCCTCCTCAAAAGCAGAATGGATTAAAGATCCATAAAAAAACCGGGCTGCATATCTCCTTTTCAGGGGCGAACGGCAGGTGGACAACCCGAGACCATTTTCCGGATACTACCAAAATGCAGTTTCGCAGAATCCATATCAGTGATAATGACAACGTCCAGGTCAGTGGAAAATTCGGTCATCACGGCCTTCGTGTACAGGTGGACGACGGCACCTTCTTTTTTGAATTTGCAGGAGGCGCTGAAGAGGATTCTCGTCAAAAGGTGGGGCATCTGCTCCTTCTCCTTTTCCTCTCTATCATTTTATTCGGCTGTTACCTTGCCTTGAAAAGGCTCCTTTTCCCCCTCAAATCACTCGGGATCGGAGTGGCTGAAGTGGCCGGCGGCAACCTTTCCCACCAGGTGGTTGTACAGAGAAATGATGAGCTCTCCGAGCTGGCACACAGCTTCAATGATATGACGTTGAAGCTTAAAAAAATGATGCAGACAAAAGAACATCTGCTACGGGATATCAGCCATGAGTTGCGTTCTCCTTTGACCCGTATGAAGGTGGCCCTTGAGTTGATGGATGAGAGTGAGGCCAAGGTTGGGATACAGCAGGATGTTATTGAGATGGAAGAAATGATCGCAGCTATACTCGAATCAGCAAGAGATCATCATGATTCGCGTAAACAGAATCTCGTCCAATGTGATCTTGATCGGATACTCAAAAGGGTAGCAGAGAAGTATGGCAACCTGGTTCCAGGTGTTCGCTATACTTCAGATAACACAACGCTTGATTGTCTGGCCAATGAGAGCTCTCTGAGCACTGTTTTTACCAATATCATCGACAACAGTATAAAATTCTCAGCCGATCAGGACAGAGCTGTTGAAGTGCAACTCAAGAGAGTTAACAATAGCGGACTGGTCACTGTAAAAGATTATGGAGAAGGAATAGAAGAGAATGAACTTCCTTTGCTATTTGAGCCGTTTTATCGTGTTGATAAATCAAGATCCCGCCAGACCGGCGGCTTTGGGCTTGGGTTGAGCCTATGCAAAACAATAATTGAATCCCATGGGGGAAAGATTAAGGTGGAAAGTAGTATTGGTGAGGGAACGACTTTCTTCCTTACAATTCCGCTTATTGAAGAGCAGTATAATCAGAGGACATGATATCATTTCAGGGAAATATCTTTATACGGGGCCGTTTGTCATTGTAAGTCAGAGTTCTGTCCTATCCTGTGTTTGAAGCCTGTTGGTAGAAAATAAATTATCACAAGGCAGGTTTGCATTCCTGAACTATTGCAAGTGAGTGTTGAATAGGTGAAAGGCTTTTGCTAAAACATCCCGATACTTCTTTTTACCTTAAAAACGCTATCAATATCTCATGGATCACAATCAACACCATCAAAATATCGTTGCCGGAGAACTCCGGGTTCATATCAGCAAGGTATCGGCAACAGCCGGCCTTTTAGCTGATGGAGCCACTGTTCCGTTTATTGCCAGATACAGAAAAGAGGCGATCGGTTCTCTTGATGAAACACAAATTGCAGCTATCAGGGACCGGCTTGGTGCGCTGGCAGAGTTGGACAAAAGGCGGCAGGCCATTGTCGAGTCACTTGCTAAAAGAGACCTGTTGACCGATGAGCTCAGGGTCAGTCTCGAAAAGGCGGAGAACCTGGCAAGCCTTGAAGATATTTATCTTCCCCATAAACCAAAGCGAAGAACAAGATCGATGATCGCCCGTGAAAAGGGGTTGGAACCTTTGGCCGCGGCAATTTTTCGGCAGGATGGTCATGATGTCGATCCCTCTCGATATATCAATGCTGAGGAGGGAGTGGAGTCGGTTGAAGATGCTCATGCAGGGGCAAGGGATATCATTGCCGAATGGGTCAGTGAGACGCAGGATGTTCGTAAACGTTTGCGAAGACTGTTTGCCCAAAAGGCTGAGATTGTCTCGACTGCTGTTAAAAAGAACCAGGAGAGCGGTATAAAATATCGCGACTATTTCGACTGGCGCGAAGGTGTGGCCAAAGCACCGAGCCATCGTCTACTGGCCATGTTTCGGGGTGAGAAAGAAAAGGTCCTTTCCCTGTCTGTCCGCCCGTCCGATGAACTGGTTCTGCCGCTTGTGAACAACCGTTTTGTTAAAAAAGATGGGGTCGGCAATCAGGTTGAGATGGCTGTAGCAGACAGCTATAAACGGCTGCTTGGCCCGTCCCTTGAAAAAGA
>CAZLGM010000293.1:0-3055 GCA_964558875.1 uncultured Desulfocapsaceae bacterium | reverse complement strand
GATGATTTTCTTGTTTTTGATGGCCTGTTCAAGAAATGCTCTTGAGGCCAGGCACTTCTTGACGCTTTTTTCATCCAATGCGACTTTTTTATCGCCAATACCGATGGCGACAATGTCACGGAAAGTAAGATCGTTGCCTGTTAAAGAGATTGTTGGTTTATCGTTCATCTTTCCTCTGAATTGGTAGAGTGTGAATTTATCTTAAATCGAAAAACTTTTTTGGTTTTCGTCCGTCATCACTGGTGATTGCTGCTATAATCGAATCAAGCGGCTCGATGATGATATTGGGCCTGATTCGTAAATGGGATTGAAGCTTGTCGGATATGGTCTGTTCATCGAGCCTGTGATCTCCAACCGCCACGTGAACGGTGATCTCATCGGAGAGGTCAAAGGTGGAACGTACTTTGATGTATGATTCGGCAACATCGGGGAGTTGCTGCAGGGCTTGAAAGATCGCCTCAGGATAGAGTGTTGTGCCTCTTACTTTGAGCCGCTGTGCCAACCGTCCTTCGATAGCTCCCAGTCGTGGACTGTTCCAGCCGCAATCACAGGGATCGGAGTGGAGCCGTGCCATGTCGCCGGTGCAGAAACGGACAAGGGGAAAGCCCTTAACTCCAAGGGGTGTGACCACAACTTCCCCTGCTTCTCCAGGTTCAACGGGAGTTCCATTATCATCGATGATCTCTACAATCATCAGCTCAGGATGCACATGCCCGCCATTTGACAGCTCACATTCGCCGAATGCCGTCTCCACTTCAGTTGCGCCATAAGAAGAGTATATCTTTGCTTTCCAGGTCTCTTCCAATTGCTCGCCAAGAATGGTCAATCGACCGTCTTTGTCTCGAATCGGTTCACCAATTGTAATTAACTTCCTGACAGTTCTATTGTGAAAACCAGCCTGCTTGCCAAATTGGGCCAGTTTCAATAAAAAAGTGGGAACTCCGACGATACTGTTTGGCTTGAGCTTCTCGATAAGTTGCCATTGTTTCTCGATCTGTCCGGGCCCTGACCGGATGGCGGCAGCACCCAACCTGACAACGCCAAGATAATAGGCAAGTCCGGCAATGAAACAGCGATCAAGCGTGACAGTGAGCAGCACGGTATCTCCTTGACGGATACCGGCAGAATAAAAAGCCATCATTTCATTAAAGGCCAGCCGATCCAAATCGTCCATGGTGTAAGGAACGACAACAGGATTACCGGTTGTTCCGGATGTGATGGCAATATCGGATAGAACGGGAAAACCGGAACAGCCGAATAATTCCGGATTGTCATCA
Source organism: uncultured Desulfocapsaceae bacterium (assembly GCA_964558875.1). Classification (GTDB taxonomy): domain Bacteria; phylum Desulfobacterota; class Desulfobulbia; order Desulfobulbales; family Desulfocapsaceae; genus CAZLGM01. Next base: position 1,778 of record CAZLGM010000293.1, on the reverse strand, counting down.
ATGTGGTTTCTTCTGGTAACAGGAAGACGGCTGAGTTCCTGCAGGCTTGAGAGTGTTTCCGGATTGAAATCAATCTTTGCGTACAGTTGCTTGTAGAAGGGGACCTGTAAACAATGGCGAAGGTGGTATTTCAGACGATCTGTCTGAAAAGACTCGATTGTTTGTGGTGATGCTGTACGTAATTTGATGGCCTCTTCCAGACTATAGCCTGTTTTGTCGGCCAGATGTAAAGACGGTATCATGGCTCCTGAATCCGTGACAGAGGATGTTGTTTTGTTTGATATCACTTTGATAAATCGTCAGATTATTGGATTATATATTTTTAACTCAAAAGAATTACTCGCCCTTTGGGGCATCCGCTAGCACTGTATCTTTGCTTGACTTAACATCTCGATATAGCAAACTATTATCGAAATATTAAGTCAAGCAAAGCTACAGCACTATCGAATGCTCACGGATTCAGGATGGTTCTTTCAGGCTGTGGTCAAGGTCCTTTTCGAGGAATGTCGAGAATTGTTAATTGCTTTTCGGTTCTTGGCCAACTCGGAATTAATGGCTGAGCGGGTCTCTTTTCTTAAAATAGTCGCCGCTTCATGATTATCCTGCATATCTTTTGGATAGATAGGTTTCAGCAGGATCATCTCCACATGACCTGGATTAAGAAACCTGCGGCCCGGCGGAAGAATATCTCCTGAACCGAGGATGCAGACCGGCAGTATGGGGTAGCCTGTTTCTACAGCAAGCCGGAAGGCTCCACCCCGAAATCTCTGGAGCTTGCCATCCCTACTTCGATGCCCCTCCGGCCAGATGGTAATTGATGAACCGGATTCAAGAACTTTTTTCCCTTTGTCTAGCAAAGTCTTCCAACCGGAATCACTGTTGATGTATCCGGCCAGGTGCATGAAGTATTTGTAGAAAGGAATTTTAAACGGCCACGAAGTGACAAAACAGTTCTCGATATTTAAGGCTCCGAAAAGATATGGATCAATCGCCGAATGGTGGTTCGGTGTTAATATGGCAGGAGTTACCAGTCTGTCCGACCGGTTTGTGACTGATACCGGCCTGAGGAAGGGCACAACGCAGACAATCAGCCAACCGTGGAATCTGATGATTCGCCGCAGGCTTGAGGCAAGATTTCGCGAACAAATAGCCAGGTGGTAAAAGAGGAGGAAGGGAAAAAGAATGAAAATAGCTATATGTTCAAGCAGAAAAGCAGGCCAGAAGTAAAGGTTGAACAGCAATTTCTTCATGTTTTAACCTGCATTTCTCATCAGTTCAGACGGCGTCAGGTTCAAAGTTTTTGGTTGTAAATAATAGTCGCCTATATTTACAGCCAAAACACTGTAGAAGATGGCGTCGTCTGGACTGACCTTTGGTGAACAGTTTGTAAACAATATCTTTTAAACAATATTGATTATATCATTAATTATCAGGAGGTTGCACTGTTGTGTGCAAATTGTTCATGAAAAATGCGGGCTAAGACTGTTTTTCCGTGTGCAGCAACAGGAGATAACGGTACAGATCGTCCATTGTACGGATGGCGCGAAGCGCTTCTTCGTCCCCCATCTTAATTTGAAATGTTTTTTCAAGGACAACAACCATGTCTACCGTGTCGAGACTATCCAGGTCAAGGTCGTCATACAGAGTTGCTTCCGGTGTCATATCCGCAGGATCCAGCTCGAATTCTTCGGCTAACACTTCAATTGTTTTCAGCCGTAGTTCATCTTCGGATATCATGAACTCATTCTCCTTAACACAAGGCTGGAATTGACACCACC
>CAZLGM010000292.1:0-3067 GCA_964558875.1 uncultured Desulfocapsaceae bacterium | reverse complement strand
TATAGGATAGATGATAACCAAATAGTATTGTTGGACATCTTTGACAATCGATCAGATCCTGCTAAGAAAAACGCGATCTAACAATCCACTAAAGCCGACCGCTTAACGCGTGTCACACATTTTGCAGAGAAAGCAAAGCTCGCGCCACGCTACGGCGGCTTGGTTTCACCGTTATGTGTATTAAATGATTATTCTTGATACCATAAAAAATGATAATCCGTCTCTAGATTCGTATTTTTGAAAAAAGCCAAGCTATGCAAACGATACGACTAAGAGTAAATGATCGGATTTATAAAACTTTAATTAGGTTGCTTAGCAAGTTTAATAAGGATGATATTCAGGTAATTGAAGAGAATGACAACTACTTAACCATCCAACAATACCTAATAAAGGAGCTATCTACAGTTGAGGATGGCAGCGCGGAGTATATTGATATTGATGAACTTAAAAATACTTTAGACGCCACCATACGGAAACATGAAGCTTAGAATTCTCAAATCATTCCGTGACAAGCTAAACGAGCAGGTCGAATATATCGCAAAGGACAAACCAGGAGCAGCCCGCAAATTCAAAACAGACGTTATAAAGAAAATTAAAGAAATTCCTTCCATGCCATTTGCATGTAGAAGATCAATATTCTTTGACAGAGAGGATATTCGCGATCTGGTTTTTAAAGGCTACATCATTGTCTATAAAGTAGATGAATCTGAGGGTGAGATAACAGTATTCGGGTTTTCCAAGTATCAAAATCAAATTTCAGAACTCCTTACTTGTCGCAATCTAAGATAGCGGAAATTTCAAAAACCATCCTTAATTCTGTGCCAGGAAATGTGGTCTCTGTCTGATTCAAAAGGTTTGCCAGTTCAGCAGCAGCCTGATTATACCTGTTGGCAGATAATGAATAGAGCACCACTTTGAGGATATTGTTTTTATAATCAGGAATCACATCAGCATTTGCCTGTATGATTTGTTTCACGACCATTCTCTTTTCTTTGTCGGCATTGGCAAGGTATGGCGATATAAGTGAGGCCACGGCCGATTCGGCCCTGTAGCATATCATCTTGATCACATTCATAAATATCTTGCTCTCGGTTTTCAGCTTGTTATAACGCTTTTCTTCAGGCATCTGGCTAAGCTTGATACGGGGTTGGATATTTTTTCTCTCAATAATCAACAAGCTTTCCTCCTGGTTGTACTCATCCAGTATCTGTTTGTATTGCATCTGTTTATCGGTAATCTGAGGCAATACCTCAAGTTCGCTGTCCATAGCCTGTTCAATGAGTGGGTAGAATTTTGATTCAATGCGTTGTTTTCTCTCCCTGATTTTTTTCAGTTGATAGGTGGCTTTTCGGTACTGTGGGTTTATCACAGTCTTTTCCATGTCAATAGTTTCCACCCCGAATGAAATCATCTTATCAAAGTCGTAATCCTGTATAAGGTACCGGAAGAAATTTTCCTGGCTCCACCGGGCAAACATCCTCCCGGCTACCTGCCGGGTTTCCAGATAAGGATGGGTTGTAATAACTGCCGTTTGATGTCCACTGGCACCTAGGCGCCGGATCTCCCTCATCCGGTATCCGCCCAGCTCTGTTTCCTGCTCGCACAAATCCATGTTAATAGTATGGTTTAATACCTGAACATCAATGGATTCAAAGTGTTCTTTATCCCATTGATCTTTTACGTTTTTGCGATAGGTGATAATGGCGATCCGGTACCTCTCCCATAGGCGCTGAAAGAAGGCAGGCTCATAGGCTTCCCGGTCAAAAACAAAGGTGCATTGGGGTTCCTGTTGATCCACGATATCTGTCGATATCAGTTTTGCTTCTATTAACCGCGGGATGATCTGGTGTTCTATGACCGTTTGCAGTTTTTCGGACAGCTCACCCATGACCATCATTACGGGCATGCCCACAGCATCATTTACCCAGAACTCTGAAGTGGCGCTCAAACATAACTTTTGCCGTGAGACAAATTTTGACGGCAGATTGGCCTTGTAACCATAGTATATCCGTACATGGCCGTCTACATACAAAAATCCGGTATCATCCCTGTTATCATCACTATACCACTGATCGATCAAAAGGTTGTTAAAATGTACCGATCGTTGTTGCTTGCTAATGATATTGATTTTCTCCCGCAGGCATCTCACTTCCGGGATCCTGTCCAAGCCGATAAGACGGCCGATCTCGCCAGGCTTACATTGTTTTAACTGTTCCGGGTTCTTTATCCTTGCCAGAGCCATAAAAGCCAAGGTCAAAACCACGGATTCCAGTCCATAATAATGGGATGAAGGCAAGCGGAACACTTCTTTGGCCTTTAATAGTCCCTGGGCCAAAAGAGAGGGCAACATGAATAAGATACCGGCACCACATAAAGACTTATTCTCTTCAAACTCCACAGTAGCGTGCGAGCCTTTGCCAAGAGGACATAAAGTGCGCTCTACAAACCGGGTGGTGGCCTCTCCCATAGGCGCTGTGCGGTCTGCATGGTCTCGCTCGCCAGGTGTGCCTCCTTCTTCCCGGATGGAAGGGAATTCACTTTTTTTTTAAATACCCCTTCTTAACTGCATAGCGGATGGCAGACTCGCGAACGCCTTCTTCCCTGGCGATACTATTAACGCTCTGTCCCGTGTCCAGCTTCTGTTGTATACGAATACGACGAGCACCTGTTATCTTATGGGCCGTACCATGGCGGGCATCGTCACCAAAGAAACCCTGTTCACCTTTTTCCAGATACTTCTTATAATATCGGTGGACGCTGTCCTCGCTGACTCCGAAAAAGTTCTGGATATCAACCTTCCGGCATGTACCATGGTGAATGAAGTTGCTGGTAATGAACCTGAAGGCGTTTATATCATCTTTGGCGTGGGAATAGACCGGAGCACCGTTGACAATATACTGAACAAGGTCATCTTTCTCGTAGACACCAAGATTGTCGTTGACAAGTCGTGCCTCCCTGGGAAATATTGGTAAGTTTAGTTGCATAATCCCAAAGATACCGCATTTTCTCTTTGCGAGTATTCCTCCGGAAATGCCTATTTTTACGTTACCAGATCAGGAGTTCTGAA
>CAZLGM010000291.1:0-3072 GCA_964558875.1 uncultured Desulfocapsaceae bacterium | reverse complement strand
CGTCATACCGCCCAAGAACATGAAGACAATGATAATCCAGTCAAAATAGGCGGAGTTGTAATGGGCCATACTACTATTTTTAGGCGAGTAACCCGAGGTCGACATGGTGCCGAAGGTGTGACAGAGCGAGTCGAACAGCGACATGCCGCCGACAGCCAGAAGCAGAGTCTGGATCAAATTCAAAACAAGATAGATAACCCACAGCCAGATCAAGGCATCCTTGGTCCGGGGGATGAACTTTTCTTTAGTCAGGACCTGTCCGGGGCTTGATTACGCTCGGAATATGCGTAGTCCCCCCATGCCTTTGGGCAAAAACATCACAGTGAGGGTCAGAAAACCCATGCCGCCCAGTAAATGTGTTTCCGATCGCCAGAACAGCAGGCCGTGGGGTAATGCTTCGATGTCGGTGAGAATGTTGGCGCCGGTTGTGGTGTACCCGGACATCATTTCAAAAAAGGCATCGGTGAACGAGGGGATGGAACCGTGTAAAATAAACGGGATGTCTGAGACGGCAGAAACCAGTATCCAGCCGAAAACGGCAATCACGATGCCGTCTTAGACACCAAGCTAGTGATCTTTTCTATATAACTACCAGAGGGGAAGGCCAACTCCGAAGTTAATCAACAGGGTGATGGCAAGAGCAAATAAATCGGATTCACCATAAACCAGCGAACAGACAACCGGCAGAAGCATAGAAGCTCCTGTAACAAGAAAAAGTATACCTGTAACGTGGAAGATTGATCGGATATTCATAGCGAAGAATCGAATTAAATAGAGATATAGCCATGTCGCAGGGCGTATTTAACCAGGCCGGCAACGGAGTGGATATCCAGTTTGGCCATCAGGTTCTTCCGGTGGGTATCCACCGTTTGGGGAGAGATATAGAGACGCTGGGCAATCTCCTGATTGGTCAGCCCTTCTGCAACCTGCTGGAGTATTTCCTTTTCCCTTTTGGTCAAGTTGATCGTACAGTCTTCCCCCATTTTCTGTTTTTCTATGGCTTCTTCAAGAATATGGGAACGAAGGGTCGGGGAGAGGACAGTCTCACCATTATTGACCACCTTTTTTATCGAATCTTCCAGCGAGGAGAAGCTTTCCTCCTTGAGGAGATAACCGTGAGCGCCAGCCTCCAGCGCTTCTGTCGTATAAAAGGGATCGGCCTGCATGGTGAGGATAATAACTTTAACAGACGGCATTTCTTTTCTGACTCTACGGCACAATTCGATTCCGTTGATGCCCGGCATGGCGATATCGATAATAGCAACATCAGGACAGATGGTGGAAAGAGCCTTTAATGCATCCAGACCATTGGCCGCTTCACCGACAATGTCGATGTTGCCTGTTTTGGAGAGCATGGCGGCAAGTCCCTGTCTGAACATCTGGTGGTCATCAGCCAGGAATACTTTCAGCATACTGCACCTCGTTTATCGTGTTCATCGGCACATCAAGTACAACCCGTGTCCCCTGGCCAGGTTCTGATTCGATGATAAAGTTACCTTTGAGATCGGTCATCCACTCTTTAATAGTGGCCAGACCAATACCATGGAGAGTACGACTTTGATACAGGACTTCCTCTGTATTAAAGCCTTTTCCTGTATCGTCGATAATAATTCTGAGATTATCTTCCCGCTCTTTTATAGTGATCAGAACTTCCATGCAGTCGGCATGTTTGGCAACATTGTGCAGGAGTTCTTTCACCGCTCGGTAGAGATAGATGCGGATTGTTTCACCTAATTCAGGTTTGTCGGTGTGGTCAATGATAACTACATCAATTCCGGTTCTCTTCTTATAATGGTTGGCATACCAGCGGATGGCCTGCACAAGACCCTGCTCATCTAAAATTGCTGGATACAGGTTAAAGATCATTGTCCGAACCTGTGAGATCATCAGCTCGATCAGTTCTTTTGAACTGGAGAGTTCGCGACTGCATTTCGTCTGTTTCCTCGGTTTTTGCTCGAGTTCACAGGTGCCTTCTTCAGACTCTTCCAGCTTCATATGGACAAGGGCCAGGTTCTGGGCCAACTCCTCATGCAGCAGCCGGCTCAGATCTTTTCTCTCTCTCTCTTCTGCCAGCAAAATTTCTTCGTTGAGCTTCTGCCGGAAAAACTGGGCCTGCTCTTTACGCTTTCTCTTTTCTGTGATATCTCGCAGGATTCCCTCATAGCCGACAAACTTGCCGTCCTGGTCAGGCAGCGTTGTGGCTGTGATCAGACAGATTCTTTGGGACCCGTCTTTACGGTTGATGGTTGTCTCCAATTCCTTGACGTAACCGACGCGGCTCATCTCATCACAAATAATCTGGGGAAGATCGCTGCCTTCTTCATCGATGGGACTCAAACAGCAGCCTAAAGACATGTCGTCCAGGGAATCACTTTCCTGGAGACCAAACAACTGACGGCCTGCCGGATTCAGATCTTTTACCATGAAGGAGCAGTCAGCCACAAAATGGCAATCCCTGGAATTTTCAAATATCTTTCTGTATTTTGCTTCTGACTCTTTGAGCTGTCCGACCGATTCTTCAAGATCGGAAGCCATAGAGTTGAACAGATATCCAAACTCACCCATCTCATCACGGGAATAGGTGGATGCCCTGGCAGTGAGATTTCCCCGCTGGATTTCCCGGGCAGCCTCTGCCAGTGAGATTACCGGACGTGTCATTGACCAGGCGACAAAGACGGCAACAATGACGCAGCCGCAGATCATGATCAGTGTAAATGGTAAAAACGCATTGATATATTCTTCAAAACCCATGAGGAAATCCTCATCATCCACGCTGGATATGAGATACCAATAATGGGGTGGTGTTTCCCCGGTTTTTTCGGGTTTTCCTTGAATAGCCTGGACAAGTTTCATTTCGTCATGGCCATTATCCAAAAGAATTTTTCGAAATCCAAACAGGGTTTCCTTGTACGTCTGCCGGCTCTGGAGGACAACCATATCTTTTTTCTGGGTGTCGATAAACTTGGCCAGTTCCGGTTCATTGGAAACAAGTGTTTCCCCGGTGTTAATAAACCGGCTGAACTGTTTGGAGGGCTCAGGGTGAAAAAGAAAAAAACCGTCCTGGTCGATGAG
>CAZLGM010000290.1:0-3081 GCA_964558875.1 uncultured Desulfocapsaceae bacterium | reverse complement strand
GCCTTTTCAACCGTTGGCCAGCTGGCCTATATAATTCTTGGCTGCGGGCTGGCATCAAAACTTGGCGTTACAGGCTCCATGCTGCATATCTCCATGCACGCATTTGGCAAGATCACTCTGTTTTTCTGCGCAGGGGCCATTTTTGTGGCCACAGGGAAGAAATATATCTCGGAAATGGTCGGGATCGGCTATCGCATGCCCATCACCATGGCAGCATTTTTTATCGGCTCGCTGTCCGTTATCGGGCTGCCGCCGGTAGGAGGCCTTATCTCCAAACTGATGCTTGTTCGAGGCGCCCTGCAGGCGGATATGGTGTGGGTTATTGTTGTTTATCTGGTAAGCTCCCTGTTAAATGTCGCCTATTTCTTTCCCATTGTTTACAAGGCATTTTTCTGTGATGAACAGGAATCGATGTTTGATAAAAAGTTTGATGAAGCGCCACTCTTCTGTGTGGTGCCGCTTGTTTTTACCGCCTTCATGTCAATTGTGCTGTTCTTCATGCCGGAGTTGTTTTCTTCATTTGCTGCACTGATGGTAAAACTATGAGTCAACCAGAAACCAATGATAAAAAAGAGATCATGGTGCTCTCCCATGACCCCTGGCCTGGATATAAAAAGGCATTTGCGGTTGTTTTTGCTTTGAGCTCCATCTATCTGGCAGTTATTTTGTTTTTCACTCTTCCTTGGACGTCAAGCTGATCATGGACCAGGAAAAAAAACATATCTGGGATGACAGAAAAAACATCGTCACCCTTCTGAAAATTTTGTTTGTAATTTGTGGTGCACTCTTTCTTGTCGACTTCGTTATCCATCGGCACTCGTATATGAAGTGGGAAGAATGGCCCGGCTTTTATGCCATCTATGGTTTTGTTGCTTGTGTTATTCTGGTGCTGATCGCCAAATACATTTTACGCCCCCTGGTCAAGCGGGAGGAGGACTACTATGATTGATATCATGCTTCCTCCTTTTCTTATTTTTATTGCAGGCGCCCTTCTGATCCCTTTTCTGCCCTCAACACTAAAAAAAATATATCTTATTCTTCTGCCCACGGTTGGGTTGATCAACCTGATCAACCTGCCTGAGGGGACCCTTTTCACTGTAGCCTTTCAGGATTACACCCTTGTCTTAGGTGAAGTCGACCGGCTCTCCAGAATATTCGGTATCATTTTTCACATTATTTCCATCATCGGCGCAATTTACATCCTCAACTGCAACAATAACCTCGAATATGTTGCAGGCATGATGTATGGGGGTTGTGCTATGGGCGTCGTGTTTGGTGGTGATCTTATTAGCCTGTTCTTTTTCTGGGAAGGGTTGGCCGTCTGTTCAATGTTTCTCATTCTGGCCAGAAAGACGAAGGAGTCGCTGAAGGCGACCTTTCGCTACGCCCTGGTTCATGCTGTTGGAGGACTTGTCCTTTTAGCCGGCATTGTTCTTCATTACGGAGATACCGGCTCATTTGAATTTGGCAAAATCGGACTAAACGGAATCGGCAGTTATCTTATATTTATCGGATTCGGCATCAACTGTGCCTGGCCGCTTTTCCATTCATGGCTGGTTGACGCCTATCCTGAAGCATCCATCGGTGGCGCGGTTTTCTTAAGCGCCTTTACGACAAAAACCTCCGTCTATGTTCTTGCGCGGGCCTTTCCTGGAGAGCCGTCTCTTATCTTGCTTGGAGCGACCATGGCCGCCTTTCCCATTTTCTTCGCTGTTATTGAAAATGATCTCAGACGAGTGCTGGCCTACAGCCTGATCAACCAGATGGGCTTTATGGTTGTCGGTGTCGGTATCGGCACAGAGATGGCCATCAACGGAGCAGCAGCGCACGCGTTCGCCCATATTCTTTACAAGGGATTGCTGTTCATGAGTATTGGTGCGGTTATGTACCGGACCGGCAAGGTGAACGCCACGGATCTTGGCGGGCTCTACAAGTCAATGCCTTTTACCTGCCTGTTCTGCGTTATCGGGGCTGCCTCAATTTCCGCCTTTCCACTCTTTTCCGGCTTTGTTTCAAAGTCTCTGGTGATGTCCGCCGCTGTCCATGAACATATGTATCTGATATGGTTTGTTCTGCTTTTTGCAGCTGCCGGTGTCTTTCACCATGCCGGAATCAAAATCCCCTTCTTCACTTTTTTCGGCCATGATGCCGGTCACAGAGTGAAGGAAGCACCGTCAAACATGCTCATTGCCATGGGGATGGCTTCTTTCCTCTGTATTTTTATCGGCACCTTCCCGAACTTTCTCTACGAGTACCTCCCCTATGAGGTGGACTATAAGCCGTACACCTATGACCATGTCATCGGCCAGCTTCAGCTTTTGCTTTTCTCAGCCATGGCCTTTACTCTGCTGTTTCTATCAGGGGTCTATCCTGCTGAAATCCGAGCCATTAACCTCGATGCCGACTGGATCTACCGAAAAGGCGCTACTCTTGTCTACATGATGCTCGATAAATGGCTCAATGGTCTCAACAGCTGGGCCAATAGACTTTTCGCCGATGAAGGAATGAGATCAACAGCCCGCTTTTTCAGGGACGGCCCGGCAAAGCTGCTGCTGATACCCATCAGACCTTTCTGGCAGATGACCGGTGTTGAACGAGAAGCTGCTGACAGAATGGAAGAACGCTTTATTAACAAATTCCGCTCGACCTTCTTTTCCATAGGCAGTGGCGCAATTTTCAGCCTGGGGTTGTTGCTGTTGTTCTTTTTGCTGGCTTTATAAACTCTTTTCTGAACAGCAGCTGGAGTTTGAAGAATGATCGGCCTGTTGATGATTATGAATTCCAGCCTTGGGGATATCCGGAAAATCTGCCAATGGTTGCGAAGTTGATTCTTTTTTTCCCCACTTTTTCTTTATCCTCTCGGACAAAGGTTGAATAGACAGCATCAGGAGCATAAGCGTTCCAACCAGTTTCAGCCAGTATGGTATGACTTCAGATGCCTCACCCAAAATGGCCTGTGGTGATATGTTGCTGAGACGATACACTTGGTCGACACCCAGGCCAAACAGCACTGCAAATATTGACAGCACCAGCAAATAGCGGACTGTTGATTTCTTCCCGAGTATTCCATAGAGCACAGAT
>CAZLGM010000289.1:0-3157 GCA_964558875.1 uncultured Desulfocapsaceae bacterium | reverse complement strand
CTATCAGGCCCAACAACTCGGTACCGGTCATGCCGTATTGTGCGCTGAAGATCATATTAAACCGGACATTGACACTGTTATGGTCCTCTGCGGCGATACACCTCTTATCCGGACAGAATCACTTGAAGAAATGATCAAGATCCACCAACGGAGTTCGGCAACCGCCACAGTCATGACTACCTTGCTTGACGACCCGACTAATTATGGACGGATTCTACGCGACAACTCAGGTAATGTTCAGGCCATTGTGGAAGAAAAAGATGCCGATGAAAACCAGAAGAAGATCAACGAAATCAATACCGGGATCTACTGTGTAAAAAAACAATTTCTATTCGATACCCTTAAGCAGGTGGGTACCGATAACAGCCAGGGTGAAGTTTATCTGACCGATATTATTTCGCTGGCGGTCTCAGGTTCGCAAAAAGTTGAAAAGTTCGTCAATCCGGAAGCTGACGACGTCCTCGGTGTCAACTCAAGGGTGGAAATGTCCCTGGCCCATCAGGAACTGTTGATGCGCCGGAACACCCAGCTGATGTTGAGCGGTGTTACCATGATAGCCCCCGATTCCATCAGTATTGACCCTCAGGCCGTTGTAGGTGGTGACACCACTGTCCATCCTGGAGTTCATATTAGCGGTGATACCCGGATCGGCAGTGGCTGCGAATTTGGGAACGGTGTCATTCTCAATAACTGCATCATCGGAAACAATGTACAAATTGGTGCATACAGCTGCCTTGCCGGTGCGGTTATCTCCGACAATTCGACCCTGGGACCATACACATCCACCAGGAATGAATAATCCCTGATTACGGAGTAAAACCCTGCCACCGTTTTTTCCTTGAGATTCAAAAAAAATACTGTACGTTGACATGCTCGTTCAAATTAATGGAAAACAAAAAGAGATTTCGACCGGGATGACGATCAAGGAACTGCTCGATCAGTTGCAGCTTGATCCAGTCTCCGTTGTCGTTGAGTTAAACCGGACCATTCTCCGGGCGGACGATTTAACCGAACAGACGATACAGGAAGGTGATTCTCTCGAGTTGATTCGTTTTGTAGGAGGTGGTTGATATGCTGACAATAGGGGGAAAAACCTTTGGTTCGAGGCTGTTTCTGGGGACCGGTAAGTTTTCATCCTCAGAAGTGATGAAGAAGGCTATTGAGGCATCCGGAACCGAGATGGTTACCGTTGCCCTTCGCCGTGTGGATCTTGAAAATCCGCAGGATGATATCATGTCCGCTCTCGACCGGAGCAGGTACACTTTTTTACCAAACACCTCCGGTGCGCGTGATGCGGTTGAGGCTGTCCGCCTTGCTCACCTTGCCAGAGCAGCATCCGGTTCCAAATGGTTGAAACTTGAGGTGACTCCTGACCCGAGAACGCTTTTGCCCGATCCCTCGGAAACACTGGAGGCTACCCAGCAACTTGTCAAGGATGGATTTATCGTCTTGCCCTATATGAACGCAGATCCGATTCTCGCACTACGGTTGCAGGATGTTGGCGCAGCTGCTGTCATGCCTCTTGGTTCACCTATTGGTACTAACCAGGGGCTGCTTACCCGCTACCAGATAGAAATCATCATTGAACAGGCCAGCGTACCGGTAGTGGTGGATGCCGGCATCGGCGCTCCCTCTCATGCCGCGCTAGCCATGGAAATTGGGGCCGACGCCGTTCTTGTCAACACTGCCATCTCTGTTGCCCGTGATCCGATCATCATGGCAGCAGCTTTTATGCAGGGAGTGACAGCCGGCCGCCTGGCATTCGAAGCCGGTCTCGGAGCACCATCAATGATGGCCAGCGCCTCTTCACCCCGGGAAGGCCAGTTGACTGAAGATCTCGGATTTTTAACCAAATGACACTCTCAATCCCAACCTTTCCAGATCTGAGTAGACGAATCCTTTCAGCCACCTCAGAAGATGTGCTAACGGCTCTGGGTGCGACAAGATGCAACCTCGATCATTTAGCGGCTCTACTGTCTCCTGCCGCCGAAGCGTATCTGCCTGAGATGGCTGCCCGATCGAAACAGATCACCCTTGAACGTTTTGGTAAAACAACCCAGCTTTATGGACCGATCTATCTTTCCAATTACTGTACAAACAGATGTTTGTACTGTGGCTTTTCTGCTGAAAATAAAATAGCCAGACGATGTCTGACCATTGAAGAAGCGGTTCAGGAAGCAGACATCCTGCAAAGAAGAGGATTCCAGCACATCCTTCTTGTTTCCGGTGAAGCGGAAAAAATACTCGGTGTTGACTATCTCTCAAAAATCGCTCGTAAGCTTCGTGACTCTTTCGCCTCCATCTCCATTGAGGTTCAACCGTTGTCAACTAAAGAGTATCGACTGTTGTTTGAAAGTGGTATCACAAGCGTTGCCGTGTACCAGGAAACATATGATCGGAATCTTTATGATAAACTGCACCCGGCCGGCAAAAAGAAAGATTTCGATTATCGGCTGGATACACCAAATCGGGTGGGTGCTGCCGGAATGAGAGAGATCGGCATTGGTGCTTTGCTAGGGCTGTCCGATTGGCGGTGTGAAGGGTTGGCTCTCGGACTGCATTTGCAGTGGCTCCGAAAAAAATTCTGGCGAACCGGACTGACCGTTTCCTTTCCCAGGATCCGGCCTGCCGCCGGCGAATTCGCCCCTTACGTTCAGGTGAATGAGAGCAATCTCAGCCAGCTGATCTTTGCACTGCGGCTTTTTGACCATGATGTCGGCCTCATCCTGTCAACCCGAGAGGAGCAGCGATACCGAAACGGCATGCTGGGACTCGGCCCTACTCGCTTTTCAGCGGGCTCCTGCACCGTACCCGGTGGATACGCCAACCCGGAACTGGAAGGCGAGCAGTTCAGTGTTGGCGACCATCGGTCAATCCAGGAGGTAAGTGAAATGATACGCCAAAAGGGATTCGACCCGGTTTATAAAGATTGGGACAGGGAATTCCAGGCAGCCCTCCAGTGCAATAGCTGACACCACTACCTTATAGTAATGCAAGGCCATGTTGATTGTGTTACAGTGTTTTTTTTCAATACCACCTGTAATTTAAAACGCATTGAATGATACCAAGCGGTTCAACAACAATATTTCCAAACGGGTTATGAAATGAGCGACATTAAAAAGATGTACAGTACAATTCTCGGTGATCGTTTTCCCAT
>CAZLGM010000288.1:0-3160 GCA_964558875.1 uncultured Desulfocapsaceae bacterium | reverse complement strand
TATGAGGATATGAACGTGGGTCGTAGGGTTGTTGTTACAGGAGTAGGGCTTGTCACACCGCTAGGAACTGGAGCTGAAAAAAGCTGGAAGAACTTGTGTGCAGGTAAGAGCGGGGTGGACAAAATAACCCGTTTCAATGCCGATGGTTATAAGGTTCAGATCGCTGCAGAAGTAAAAGATTTCAATGGCTTGGACTATTTTAACAAGAAAGAGCTCAGACATCTTGATCTGTATGTTCAGTATGCCATTATAGCAGCGCTTGAAGCGGTCAAAGAGAGCGGTTTTACCGTTACTGATGAGAACTGTGAACGGGTTGGTGTCATTACCGGCTGTGGAATGGGTGGATTGCCGACAATTGAAATGAACCATATCATCAGCCGTGATCGTGGAGTAAGGAGAATATCCCCTTTCTTCATTCCCATGGCCATACCAAATATGCCCTCAGGTCATATTTCCATGCGTATTGGATCAAAAGGTGCAAATCTATGTCATACAACCGCCTGTGCCGCTTCAACCCATGCTGTCGGTGAGGCGTTTCGTAATATCTGTTATGGTGACAGTGATGTTGTGATCACCGGTGGTACCGAAGGAGTTGTCTGCTCCCTGGGTATTGGTGGTTTTTCGGCTATGAAGGCTTTGTCCACCAGAAATGACTCGCCTCAGGAGGCATCACGGCCTTTTGACAAGGATCGTGACGGATTTATTCTGTCGGAAGGAGCCGGCATGATGGTTCTGGAAGAGCTGGAACATGCCAAAGCCAGAGGTGCCAATATCCTTGCAGAGATTATCGGGTATGGTCACACAAGTGATGCGTATCATGTTGCCGCACCGCCGGAGGACGGTGAGGGTGCAGCTCGCTGTATGAAAAGGGCAATCAATGATGCCGGGTTGTCCGTTGAAGACATTGACTATATTAATGCCCATGGCACATCAACCCCATTAAACGACCGATGCGAGACCCAGGCAATCAAGACCGTTTTTGGGGATCATGCATATAAGCTGGCAATCAGCTCAACAAAGTCGATGATCGGTCATATGCTTGGCGGCGCTGGAGGGGTTGAAGCAGTTATCACGGCGCTTTCAATCAGGGATCAGATTGCTCCGCCAACGATCAATCTTCAGGAACCAAGCCCTGAGTGCGATCTCGATTATGTACCAAACCAGGCACGAGAAATGGAGATTCGAGCTGCCCTATCCAATTCATTCGGATTTGGTGGCACCAACGGCGTTGTCTGTTTTAAACGCTTTACGGAATAAGGGGTTTGCTGACAAGGAGGCGTAGCTGTGAAAGTAGCGATAGGCTCAGACCATGGCGGTTTTCTGATGAAAGAGGTCATCAAAGAACAGCTTGAAGAGCTTGGTTACCAGGTTGATGATGTCGGCTGCTATTCCTCTGAATCGGTGGATTATCCGGATTTAGCCGAGCAGGTCTGCCGGAAAGTAATCAATGGTGAGGCTGAAAGAGGGATTCTCGTTTGTGGAACAGGAATCGGGATGTCAATGGCTGCCAACAGACACAGAACAATTCGAGCCGCTCTCTGTCACGATCAGTTTACAGCGGCCATGAGCCGTGAACATAATGATGCTAATGTATTGTGCCTGGGTGAACGGGTCATTGGTATCGGGGTGGCTAAAGAAATCGTTCGAACATGGATGACGGTTGAATTTGGCGGTGATCGACATTTGAGACGGATTCAACTATTCAGTTGAAATCGATGTTGATTTATCGGACTTGAAACCGGACTATTTCGTTCTTTGTCCGCAATACGATAACTACAAACCAGTTGCTCTTGACCCGGTATTGTCAGCACGACAGTGCCGGGTTTTTCATTGCTAAAAGAGTGTTGATTGATCATATTGAAATCTGATTACCCATAAAGCTCAGTTTGCTGCGAGGTGCTGTCGATTTGCCAGTCTAGCCTCCGGTCAATGATCATTCAATTGGGTAATATAACTCAGTACTCTATTTGCATTTCCAGGTTTATAGTGAAAAACCGGTTGAAATACATGATCTTTGGAACACGACTGCCAAACCGACAACACTTCTTTTTCAGTTTAGGCTGAGAATTATTGGTAGTCAGATAATTGAAAATTTACCGGTTTTTACCAATAGGAATAAAAAAGGAATAGAAGAAATGCAATCTTTGAAGACCACGGATCCTGCTATTTATGATGCTGTTCAAAAGGAATATGATCGACAGGATCAGCAACTGGAGCTGATTGCTTCCGAGAACATTACATCGCTGGCAGTTATGGAGGCGCAGGGTTCCGTCTTCACTAATAAGTATGCCGAGGGGTATCCCAAAAAACGTTATTATGGTGGTTGTGAGTATGTTGATGAGGTGGAACAGCTTGCCATCAAACGTGCGATGGAGCTGTTTGGTGCTGAATATGCAAATGTGCAGGCCCATTCAGGATCGCAGGCTAACATGGCTGTTTATTTCGCCACACTGAACCCTGGTGACAAGGTCCTGGGGATGGACCTTGCTCATGGTGGACACCTGACCCATGGCAGTTCTGTTTCATTTTCCGGGAAATTGTATAATTTCATCTCATACGGTGTAGACAGGCAGACTGAAATGATCGACATGGCTGAAGTGGAGCGAATTGCCTTTGAGAACAGGCCCAAAATGATCATTGCCGGTGCCAGTGCGTATGCCAAGGATATTGATTTTGAGGGCTTTAGGAAGATTGCCGACCAAATCGGCGCGCTTTTTATGGTGGATATGGCCCATATCGCCGGCCTGGTAGCTGCCGGAGTTCACAGTACTCCCGTTCCCTTTGCTGATTTTGTGACCACCACTACCCACAAGACATTACGTGGTCCGCGGGGTGGTCTGATCCTTGCCAAAGATAAATGGTCCAAAGCCCTTGACTCGAACATCTTCCCTGGGATCCAGGGAGGCCCACTGGTTCACGTTATTGCCGCTAAAGCAGTGGCTTTTCAAGAGGCGATGGGTAAGAAATTTCAACAGGATCAGGAGCATGTTGTTAAAAATGCTGCCTGTCTGGCTGAGCATCTGAAAAAGAAGGGTTTTCGGTTGGTATCGGATGGCACCGACAATCACCTTATGCTCGTTGATTTAACAAGTAAGGACATCAGCGGAAAAGATGGTGAGGAGCTTCTGGAACGGGCTGGAATTACTGTCAATAAAAATGC
>CAZLGM010000287.1:1375-3170 GCA_964558875.1 uncultured Desulfocapsaceae bacterium | reverse complement strand
AGCCAGGCCCTGTTTGTCGGTTCTCTTGCTGCCGGTAAATCCTTTCAACTCCATTTCAGCCGGCAGGATGAGGAGGAGGCCGACCGGTTGGCCTATGAGTGGATGAGAAAAATGAATCGGGATCCGAAAAAAATGGAATCGATGCTGAAGACCATGCGACGGATTACAAGATACAGAATGGGTAAAACAACTCCCCAGTATCTTCAGACCCATCCCAACCCCGAGGCACGACTTGATTATGTCAAGTCCCTATTGCAGCAAGATAAGGATAATCTGAAAGAAAAGTATGACAGGGACCAGTTTCGGTATTTACGTATGAAATATCGTGTTCTGGCCCAGGCACAGGATAGTGAAAAATTCAGAACTTTTCTGGCCATCAAGATTGCAGACAGCAGGGCCTCGCGCTTTGAAGTGATCATGGCCAAATATGGGCTGTCACAGCTTGATCGGATTGAAAATAATTATGCCAGCAGCCAGAAACTTCTGAATGAGGTGGTCGATTTTTTTACCGACAGGCCGATCCTGCTTGCAGATAAGGGAGTTTTGGCCTACGAATCCGGCAATGCATCCGAAGCGATCGGGCTTATGGAGAAGGCACGAATGGCTGATCGGCATAATATGCTGGCCACTTTCTATCTGGCTAAGATCTACCTTGCCCGCAAACAGCTTGATAAAGCAGAACATTATTTCAACCTTGTGGCAGCGGAGTTGCCGGATTATCCAAAAGTCTATTTCGAACTGGGAAGGCTCAATGCTCTTGGTGAGAAACCAGGTGACTCCCAATATTATCTTGGGAAATACAACCTCTACCGAGGGCGGTTGAAACTGGCTGAGATGAATTTTAAAACAGCCCATACCCTGGATGATACTTCCGTGCGTTTTAAAACCGATGCAGAAGAGATGCTGAAAGTGATCAAAGAGGTCGGAAAGAAAGAGTAGCAGAACCCTTGAGTCGGTTATGAGAAATGGGGGCTAAATCCGTAGGTTTTGGAGCAGCCGTTATCGCGCTTGTTATCATGGGCTGCTATGGGCCGTTTGTTCGTGAAGTTTCCGCCGATGAAATAGTTATCGCACTTATTCGTTTTACTTTTGGACTTCTATTTGTCGGTTGCCATCTTCTGCTAAAGAACGGGATTCACAGTTTTAAAGTCAGAATACGCTGGCCCATGGTGCTCAGCGGAATCGCTCTAGCCTGCGGTATCGTTTTTTATTCAAAAGCCATTCGGCTGCTTTCACTTGCTCAAAGCGGTTTTTTGCTCTATCTCGCTCCACTGATAGTCTCCATATTGGGCATTATCATCTTAAAAGAGAAGCTCAGTATCTTCAAAACTGGCTGTATTCTTGCTTCATTTGTCGGTTCACTGTTTCTGCTTGACCTGAATTTCTCTATTCATGGTGGTTCCGGCCTGGGAAAACTGTTTGGGCTTGGCTCGGCATTATGTTATGCCCTTTTCATCATCCTCAACAGAATGATTCCCAAAGATGTCTCAGGCCTGAGCCGCACGTTTTATCAGTTGTTGTTCGGTTTTTGTATCTTGCTCCCCTTCATGTCCTTTGGTCCTGTTCACGGTCATCCAAAAGAGGTTTTTTTTCTACTCGGGGCCGGTTTCCTGCAGGGTTATATCGCTCTTTCCCTTGCTATTTATTCTCTGAAAGCATTGAAGGGTTACGAATACGGAGCTGTTTCATATCTTGAGCCGGTAGCGGCCGCTCTGGCCGGATATTTTTTTTATGGTGAATCACTATCCGGTTTGCAGGTTGCCGGATGTGCAATAATCATTGTGGCAGGTTGGGT
>CAZLGM010000287.1:0-1275 GCA_964558875.1 uncultured Desulfocapsaceae bacterium | reverse complement strand
AAATGAATGAGAAATTCACGGTTTCCCTTTGCGCCAAGAATGGGGGATGGAATAACTCCTTTGGATAGAAGGCCTGCAGAATTGCCAAAAGCGGTGATTTTATCAATGGCCTCCTGATGGAGATTCGGATCAACCACGACTCCACCCTTGGCGATCTTCTGAGGAGGTAATTCAAATTGCGGCTTAATGAGGGATATGATGTCGATAGACTTCCCGAAAAGAGGCAACAGCGGAGGGATTATCGTGGTCAGGGAAATAAAAGATACATCGATAACAGCCAGGTCCAGCGGTTCTGGAATTTGTCCGGTGGTGATGTTTCTGGCATTGAACCGCTCGATCAATATGACACGAGGGTCCTGACGCAGTTTCCAGTCGATCTGGCCGTATCCCACATCAACTCCATAAACTTTTCTAGCGCCGTATTGGAGCAGACAATCGGTAAAACCACCGGTAGACACACCGATATCGGCGCAGATCATGTCGGCTGGATCGACTTGAAAGCTCTTCAACCCAGCCTCAAGTTTCAAGCCGCCGCGGGAGACAAATGGGAGCTCTTCCTTTAACCGAATTGAACAGTCGGCAGAGACCTGGATGCCGGGTTTATCAATAATCGTTTCATCGACCATTACCTTGCCGGCCCTGATAAGCCGTTCCGCCAATTCAACGGAGTCAGCAATTCGATGCTTAACTAGAAGATGGTCGAGCCGTATCTTCATCCTGAATCCGTGACGGATTTCATTGTTTGTGCCAATAACACCTTGATATATCTTTAGGTTTTTCAGCCATATGGCGTTAATCTTATTGAACGACTCGCCCTTTGGGGCGCTCAGGGATTCAGGTTCATGGTGTTGAGGCAGCCTTATAGTTTGTTTATTCGTTCTTTGGCCTTGGCCGCCTCCGATGATGCGGAATAGGTGGAAATGAGTTTTTTGTAGATCATTTTAGCGGTTTCAAAATCGGAGAGTTTTTCAAAAGAACTTCCCTGTTTGAAAAGGGCTATCGGGGCCTGCGGATCTCGGGGATGATTGGTAATGATCTTCTGATACTGCATGATTGCCTGGATGTACTGTTTCATGTTGTACAGTGACTCACCCATCAACAGGCGAGCTTCAACAGCAGACGGGGATGATTTATTCTGGCTGACGAAACGCTCAAACAGAATATATGATTTCTGGTACTGGCCTTTGGTATAGGCCTGTTTGGCCTGCATAAAAATATTTCCTTCTTTCTTTCCATCCACAGGAGCGGTCTTTTTTTGCGGAATGCTTTGCGGCG
>CAZLGM010000286.1:0-3224 GCA_964558875.1 uncultured Desulfocapsaceae bacterium | reverse complement strand
AGTTGGCACCGATATTCATCAGCTCGACCGCGTCTAAAGCGGAACGTCCAAACTCGGGATGAACGGCGGCATGGGCCGTTTGGCCTGTAAAACGAAATTTAACGGAGACAGCTGCCTTGCTCGTTCCATACATCACACCATTGGACTGCGACACATGCCAGTGTAGAACCGCGTCCACATCATCAAACAAACCCGCCCGACTCATAACCACTTTGCCGATCATTGTCTCTTCGGCAGGGGTTCCATACAGCCGAATGGTCCCTTTCAATCCGGCAGCTTTCATGGCCCGATAGGCGGCAACAGCTGCCCCGACACTGCCTGTAGCATAAACGGAATGGCCACAGCCGTGGCCGATATCAAGACTGGAACCGGCCGGTGCTCCTTTTCGGGGACGACAATCCGGTGTGGCGGCCTGACTGAGACCTGGCAGAGCATCGTACTCGGCTAAAATACCGATAACCGGCTTTCCGGTCCCGGCGGTTGCCAAAAAAGAGGTGGAAAGACCTGCAACACTTTTCTTAACTGAAAATCCGTGCTTTTCAAGAAACGAACTCAACACGCTGGCTGCATGGGTCTCCTGCAAACCGACTTCCGGGTTACTCCAGATGGAGAGATTGAGCGCTTTTAATTCGACTGCAAATTTTTCAACCAGGCGATCCAGCTGTTCCTCTGCTTCCAGTTGCGCCCCATAGGCTGTTGTACAGAGTCCAAACAGGAAAAGAAGTCGAATCCCCCATTTCAGAATCAGCATATCATTTGAATATAACGTTCTTTAATTATCAATAGATCCCCGCCTAATAGCGCTTACGGTTCAACATAGTTTTTTCCAATGCAATCCTAAAAGTCGTCGCGAGGCTGCAGACCATCGCTATCTTCAGTAGGTGCCTGAGATTACTTCGCTTTGCTCGTAACAACAAGTCCTGCTTATTAAGTGTTTAGGAAATTATCCATAGCTTGATAGTCCTTCTACCGTTTAACTGATAATCCTTGGTATTCAGATTTTTTACAATTAAACGAGAACTATTCAACAGAATTATAGAAACACTGTTCCAACAGTTACTCAAGGACAAACTGTACCGGAACGAGGACCTCCATACCAACCGGACGGCCGTTTAGACTTCCGGGGATAAACTGCCAGCGAAATACCGTTTTCACGGCCGATTTATCAAGAAGCCCAAAACCGCTGCTTTTTGATATGGATACGTCTGCCACAGACCCATCCTCTCGTACTCTAACTTCCAGGACAACTGTACCCTGTTGGGATCGTTTACGACTGAGGCGTGGGTATTCAGGTTTTGGATTCCGATGATAGAGGGGAACGGCTTTGACGATTGTCGATT
This sequence comes from uncultured Desulfocapsaceae bacterium, assembly GCA_964558875.1. GTDB lineage: Bacteria > Desulfobacterota > Desulfobulbia > Desulfobulbales > Desulfocapsaceae > CAZLGM01. Next base: position 1,884 of record CAZLGM010000286.1, on the reverse strand, counting down.
CCGGCTCAGGCGTGGACACCGGTTGAGGCGGCTCCTGATGGGAAGGCTGTTTGGCCGGGTCGTTACTGTCAGCCTTCTTGTGGATTTTTTTAACAGAAGTCTTTGGTACCTTGAGAGGCTTGCTCCGTTCCTTTTTCTTTTTAACTGTCTTCTTGGTCAGCTTTGAAACGGGTTGTTTTTTTGCCTTCTTTTTAAGAGGCTTTGTTATCACTGGTTGAGAGATTGTTTTCCGAACAGGAGGCTCAATCTGTTTAGCTTCTTTATCCTTCTGTGCAAGACCGGCAAATCGAACTTGAATCGGGTGATCGGTAGGAAGCGTTGGTCTGACAACTTCACCTCTATACCAGGGCAACTGGACCACAACCAGGTGAACAACCACAGCTAGGCATAGGGCAAAAAGCAGCCTTCGCATGGCTCGTCACTCCACACTTGCCTGCAGGGAAATCGAAGAGATACCCGCCTTCTTTAACTCGTCGAGCACACGATACAACTGTTGATATGAGACGGTTTCTTCAGCAAAAAGCAGAACATTACCTTTCTTTGAATCGGTGGTATCCGGCTTGAGATGAGAATGTAACTCCGAGAGGGGAACAGGCCTCTTATCAACGAAAATCTCCAGTCCCGCACCACCTGATCGTATCGAGATGGACAGGCTGGTCTTTTTCGTAATCTCAGCCGTGGACGATTCCGGCAGATCCAGTTCCAGTCCCCGGTGAACGGCCATCGACAGCATGGCATAGATAAAAAAGACCAGGAGGAGAAAGACGATATCGATGAGCGGCAGCATCTCTATCCGGGGCGGTTTCGGTTGTCTTCGCCGAATCTTCATCTCTTAAGCCTTTTTCAGTTTTAAGCCTGTGTTAAATCTTGCTCTGTGGTCTGCAGCTTTTTATGGACGACCTCCAGGCTGGTTGTATATTTTTCCATGATATGGATTGCCCGATCGATCCGTGTGTTGAAATAATTATAGGGGATTACGGCAAATATTGAGATGGCAAGACCGGTTGCGGTTGTGATCAGGGCCTGGGCTATGCCGGCTGTAACTAGTTTTGGATCGGCTATACCGCTGGCGCCCAGCATCTGAAACGAGTTGATAATCCCGATAACTGTCCCCAGAATACCAAGCAGCGGAGCTACGGTAATCATGGTATCGAGTACCGGCATGAAGCGGCTCATCCTCCGAACGATAAGATCAGCCTCCGCCTCCATGGCCTTACCCATATCATAGTCACGATGCAGGATCCCGACGATCAACAGCCGGACAATATGATCCTTGCATGCTTCCGTCTTCTCCCTGACCCTGTTCCATTTGCCGCTTTCTGCCAGAGCAAGCAACTCGTCCATCAATTTCCGATCCCGTTTACTCTCCAGAGCAAACCAGAAAATAAATCGTTCAATAACCACAGTTAGAACGACTACGGAACAGATGAGCAGCGGATACATGACTGGACCGCCGCTCTGTATGACATCGACTATTTTCATTTATTCCTGAATCCGTGACGAAGATTGTTGTTTAATCTAATAATGGTTCAATATAGTACAATAATAATTGATTATGCTGTTTTAATGTTAAATACCTGCTTACCCTTCGGGGTATCCGCCAGCACTCCAGGTTCACATCCTGCAGGGTGCTCACGGATTCAGGAGCTTTTCAGTCCAAGCTACCAAGTTGTGGATGGATCAGCGAGGCTATGATTTCCAATGCTTCCGTAAAAGTCATTGGTGAAGGGCTGCATGCCAGATTCGGGTTAACATAATGGACCCTGCCCGTTCGAACAGCGCTGATCACGGAAAATCGCATCCAGTTTTTTTTCTGCTTGGCGGCCACCCCGGTTTCACTTCCCATGATGGCAATAATGATCACATCGGGATTTTTTGCAATGA
>CAZLGM010000285.1:0-3226 GCA_964558875.1 uncultured Desulfocapsaceae bacterium | reverse complement strand
TGTAACAGACTATCATGGATCATCAGTATATTGAGACAAATGGTATTCGTTTACACGTTCTCCAGGACGGCCCGAAAGAGGGGCCAATAGTAATTTTGTTGCATGGATTTCCTGAATTTTCGTATGGATGGAAGCACCAGATTCCCTACTTGACCTCGGCTGGTTATCGGGTGTTGACCCCCGATCAACGTGGCTACAATTTAAGTGAAAAACCAGATGGGATTGCATCATACAGCCTCGATGAATTAGCAGCCGATGTGGTCGGTTTGATCAATGCTACTGGTCACAATCGAGTATTTTTAGTTGGGCATGACTGGGGAGCTGCAGTGGCATGGTGGGTGGCTGCAAAATATCCAGACCGATTATCGAAATTGGTGGTTATGAATGTCCCTCACTGGGCTGTGATGGAAAAACACCTACGAAGCAATCCCAAACAACTTCTAAAAAGCTGGTATATCTTCTTTTTCCAGATCCCTCGAATTCCAGAAATATTTGCTCGACAATGTGACTGGAATTTTCTGACGAAAGTCTTCACGAACAGCAGTCGCCCAAATACTTTCACCAATAGTGACCTGGACAAATACCGAAAAGCTTGGTCCCAGCCAAAAGCAATTCGATCTATGATTAATTGGTATCGATCATTTGTACAAAAACCGCCTACCCCTCCGTCAGATCCACGTATCACTGTGCCGACATTATTGATATGGGGGGTAAAAGATAAGTTTTTAGGGCAGGGAATGGCTCAGCCAAGCATTGAGCTTTGCGATGACGGACGCTTAGTTTTAATTGAAGAAGCGTCTCATTGGGTCCAGCATGAAGAAGCTGACCGAGTTAATGAACTAATCAGTACATTTCTTAGTGAAGAAATGTAGAGTTGACCTTTGATATGTACGTTTTCAGTACCGCTAGACCACAGTATTAACGCTGACAGCAAAATATCGGCGGAATAAGGTGTTTTATGGTAGGTATCAAATTGATAGGTTTCCCAACTGTCGTGATTCGCAATTTTGCAGCAGGTCATATTAAACGTTCGCTTCAAGAGGGTGTATGAGACTATTTTTAATATTTGCTATCGTTTTATTCGCTTTGTTTGGTTGTACAAACGAATATTATGTTGAGGCGTATAAAAGTGAATCGGAAATTCATTCACAAGACGAGCATGTTCTAAGAAGTAGATTTACAGAAGTGGAATTTGATGATTTTTTTCTGTTCCTTGAGTGGTTTACTTACGACAACAGCACGATAAATGTTGCACCCTACAAGCTTTTCGTAGTGCTGGAACCCAAAAACAGCAATGTTGAATCTGTGTCCATAGAAAGTGTCGAAATAAAGTCCAGCCTGAATAACAAATATGATATTTTTCCTGAAGTAGAATTTCCGGTAATTATTCATAGCAAAGGTGTATCAAAGCGTTCGAGCTATACCTTTGAGCCCGCCTTTGACTTTAAATTTAAGAAAGAAGAAGTGATTGAGTCAGAGATCAGGGTTAAGATATTAAAGAGTGGCGAAACAAAGGTTATAAGGCATAAATGGCTTCCTATTCGTGTAAAGCACTTTGCACCGATCGTTTGAAGCTAACAATGGCGGTAAGCCCCTCACCCCTGGCGTTCTAGTTAAACATCTGATATATGATGTCCCCTAAAAAAACCATGATAAGGTCGTCATGCTGATAGTTTCTTGTTTTATGTACTTTATGGTATAATCAAACAATCCTATCAACAACATTGGGTATAGAGAGAATATGTCCAGATAAAGTCAATTATTCAGGATGAAGAGCCTAATACTCAATTTCTTCAGGTGATGACAAGAACAATGAAAACGAAGAGTTCCACAGGACGCCGCAATTCATCTTACACCTTGTCGTCGTCCCTTCGGCTGTTTTTGGGATTGTTGGGTTTTTGCTGCAGCCTGACGGTATTGTTCTTCTGCATGAAAGCTGTAATGGCTGTAGGCGGCTTCTGCGCCGAGGGCGGCCCATATCAGATTCGGGTTCCCTGCCCTGAAGGTATCAATGTGCTGATGCCTGTAAGTGTTTTTGGTTTGTTTATTTTCGGGGCGTTGGCGATCAGTGCGACCATTTGGAGGGGAGCATATCTGATCATACTCATGTGGTCGTCTTTGTTCTTATCACTTGGTTGGAATTTCTTTGAGTTCGGTTTGAATCCGCCTGACGGACAAGACGCTGTTATCAGTTGGCTCATCTGTGGTGTAATGTTTGTTGCTATGGGCGGTCTACCCCTGTTCTTTTTGATGAGGGCATCGAGGAAGTCTCATGAGGTGAAAAGGGGCTTTTTTACAAGAATACTTGGATTTTTCCTGCATATGATACCGGTGGCAGCAGGTATTATTCTGGGTATCAGGGTGTATAACCATTTCACATAAGCAAAGTATATTGAACTTTCCAATCCACTGATGGAGGACTAATTGATTATAAAAGCCGGCATAAGCCAGTCCTCTTATGCGATATAGAGTCCTTTTCGAAATGTCTCTATTATTATCTTCTGCCATATACTTCTTACGGCAACAGTAAAATTGCACTCAGCATATTTACTTCACTTCGTTAACTGAGTATAAAAGACCCTCCATCGGTATAGGAAGAAGAACTTCGCCTAGGTGTTGCCACTGAGCCGCTATCGAGTTTGTGTTGAGTATTAAGCAGGAAAATTATTCATGGTTATAAATAAAAAACAGATTGGCCGGTTTTTACAAAAAAGCAATCTTATTCAACTCGTTGATACAACCAAGCTTTTGGTCAGTATCCTGAGAAACCGGAATAAGAACCGCCAATTTTTAAACGAACATCCCGGGTTCGTTCCACCGCCCTATTTTCTTTCCTATGACGCCTACAATCATACAAACTGGACGCAATACTATCATCTGGGGCTGAGCCATTCGAGACTCATGAAGGAACTCATCCAGAAACATATCTCCAGGAAAAAGATCAAGGTATGCGAATGGGGATGCGGGCCGGCAAGAGTAATCCGCCATATGGGAGAGATAGACGGTTTTGACGAGGTTGAACTGGTTGGTACTGATTACAACAAAGCCTCAATCAACTGGTGCAGGGGAAATATCGACAATATCCAATTTGAGGAAAACAGTCTGGCGCCTCCCTTGCCGCTTGAAAGTGGTACTTTGGATTGTATCTATGCTATCTCCATCTTTACTCACCTATCGGAAGAGATGCATTTTCTATGGGTTGATGAACTGTTCAGGCTTCTAAAAC
>CAZLGM010000284.1:0-3244 GCA_964558875.1 uncultured Desulfocapsaceae bacterium | reverse complement strand
TGCGATCAACATTGGGTTCTCCGCGAGAATTAACCGTCCCCCATCGTAAAATACCACTTGAAATTCCTGACGGTGTAACACCGACCGAGTTCTTCAACAGTCCCTGTAATCTCCGCCATCTTGCCAGGGAGAACGGTCTTTTGAGAACAACAGAGGGGTTTTTGCTCTACAGGAAAGCCATTGGTCATTCCAACCTGTTTGACACGTCGATCATCCTTGACTCATCCCAACGAATTCTCGACCCATTGGGCCGGCCGGTCAGGCGGGATCAGTTATCAAAAAGAGAAGCTATCGTTTTCAGCCGTATGACCCAGGTTGTGTTCCAATATATGCAGGAAAAATTCCCTGACCCTGAAAAGCATCTGATCTTCTGTGGTGAGGCCAGCCTGGATGCCACCTGGCCGCTCTCCAAGCCGGGAGTTCCTTCTATTCGGATGATCCATAACCATTTTATGGCCTTTGAAAATGAGGACATTTTAAGTTCGCCGGAAGCCTCCCACGATAATCCCAACCTCACCGACTCCGGCCATCACGGTCTCTTTCTCAATTACCTCAGTGTTGTCTATATGCGTTTTCTCGAAGTGCTGGACCTGGAAGTTCTCCAGCCGCTTTCAGCCGAAGAGACACGTTTGGAGTTGACCGGCTATCCGCAGGGATTACCGAGTTGGGAAATCAAGGGTGGTGAAGAGGCCTTAAATCATGGCCGCTTCTGGAAAGAATACGACATGGTTCTCAAAGGCTTTCTCGATTTCTACCGTTGTTTGTTCTCCCTTGTCTCAGCTAACGATACCCGGGTTCCTGAGCATGCCTTTTTCCCTGATCAGATAGAGGACGTGCTGCTGTTCTCCAACGAATTTCACAAGGCCGCCCGCATCTTGCGACTTCAGGTCATGGAAGATCCGTTATTTGCCAATGAGATCAGGTGGCGGCCTGCCTATAAACAGCTGCTCTACCGGGACGGGCGTGGGCGGCTCATTGTCACCATCAGCCAGAACTCAGTGGGCAACGCAATTACCGAGCTCCTCGGTATTGTCGTTAAACGGGTTGTCGATGAACAGGCCTATGCCAAAGTTGAAGGTGAATTGGTGTCCAGGCTGCTCGATCTGAGAAACCGCCTGGTTGTCAACGATCTTGGTGAACCAATCTCTACCCGCACTTGGCCGCACGGCATATTTGTGCCACCTGAACCGATTGAACAGAAAGAGACAACTCCTTCCTGTTTGCCAGGAAATTCAGATGACGATGATGATTAGTCCGGATTTCTCATGAAAAGGCGGTCGATTAGCTCTGCCACACCTCGACACTCAAGACCAAAAGGCAGATATCCCAGGTAGCCGAGCAGCGGCATCTCAAAGATATAAAACCGCTCGACAAACGGGATCGAATAGACCCAGTGGGCGTAACTGTTCACATTCCACATCTCCCAGAAAAACCCGCAGCACAAAGCCGCCAATGCGGGCAGCCATACTGGCCGCCAATCTCCACTGCTGATTGAATGAAAAAACGTTTTCTGCCCAAGGAAATGTTGCGCTGTCACCACCAGTGCCACCGGAGAAAGCCAGAGGGCCGCAAAAAGAAAATCGGGCCAGATCCCGATCCCGGCAAGTCCCAGACAGAGCAGCAGGATGGCAGCAACAGGCCATATCGGCCTGGATATTCTCAGGCAAAATGACGAACGCAATGGGGAAGTCAACCGTGGGAAAGTAGCCAGCAGCTCTTCGGTGCTCAGCACAGCCGGCAGCACAGTCGAAAATGCCAGAGAAGCATGAATGATATAGGCTGTTGTGCTGAAGTCCTCTACACCGACGTAATACCAGTTCTGAACAAAGCGATTCAGATACTCGAAAAACCACCAGAAGAGCATACTGAAAACAAAGAGCAGCAGGAAAAACCGGACTTTTCCGGTCAACAGACAGCGACCGGTTCGATAAAAGGTAAGCCCGTTGACAACCAGGATGTACCCGAACCAGAGGGGCATGAAGGTGTGGGCCTGAAACGGCTGACACCATGGGAACCTGTTCCAGGCTACAATCCAGCCAGAACAGACCAGCAGCAGGCCAAACATGCTCCACCAGGGGAAACCGAAGTTCTGTGTTCTTTGGCGCCCATCCTCTACTAACCCTTTTTTACTTCTCAGTTGAAAACCGAGCAGCAGACCGGTTCCAAGTCCCAACAACAATAGCAGGACAAAGACGATCCATGAGAAAGGGGCATGGGATACATACCGGGTCAATGGAGGAAACTCCCAGTACATATAAACCGGCAAACCGGCAACCAAGACGCCGGCAAGTGGCAGCCCTACCAATAGAACCGGCAGAAACAGCACAAGTAGACGTTTGTCAGCTTTCATACTCCCTCAACCACACCAATCAGCCGAATGGTCTCAGAACGATTAATAAAATCCCTAGAAACATAAGCAGAGCACCAGACCCTCTGGCAATGATTTTTTCCTCTTTTAAAAACAACCAGCTTAACAGAACGGTGAGAAGAATCGATGAGCGTTTCACCGATACCATATAGGCGGCGGCTGTCATCATGATTGCCAGTCCATGAAAGGCAACGTGCACGGTTAACAGAGTCCCGAGCTGAAAACCGACATATTTGCACTGTATCAGCTTTGCAGGTTTCAGGCGTCCAAGAATAAAAAGAAGAAACAGCATAACCACACAGAAAATGACAAAAAAGAGGAAGGTGAAAAACAGCGGTGACGAAAGCTGCATCCCCTTCTTGCCAAGGACTGCGCCAAAGGAAAAAATAAAGGCAACAAACAGCATCACCCATGGTCCTTTCTCCTCTTTTAAGCTTAAGATCGGTTGGAGCAGACCATCTTTAACACGGTCAATATTCAGCACATAGCTTCCCAGACCGATACAAATAATACCAACACCACCCCAGAATGAAACAGCCTCACCGAGAACAACCCAGCCGACTATGATCAAAAAGGCAGGGGTAAAAGAAAGAAACGGTACTGTTAGCGAGACCGGCGAGATGGTTATGGCATAATTATATAAGAAATAGGCTAAACCGTTGACAGGAATGGCAATCAGCAAAATCCACCAAAATCCAGGATCAAGCTGTGGGACCGGTGTGAATAGAAGACAAACAGTCAACGGCGGGACAGACCAGAACAGCTCAATGGAGGACAGTTCGAGAACGCTTAGCTCATTGGCGTAACGCTTAAAGAGGATATCCCTGGTTGCTACACAGACTGCGACAATGAAGGTTAATACGAACCAGAGCATTT
>CAZLGM010000283.1:0-3259 GCA_964558875.1 uncultured Desulfocapsaceae bacterium | reverse complement strand
GCCGCAGTTATTCAACCGGCCGCTACTCAATACCACCGAGGTGTTTATATCATTATCACATATATTCTGGTCTTTTTGACTTATAAGTCAAAGAACAAGTGGCTCAGGATTGTTGATTACATCCTGATTCTACTCTCTATAATAACCATCGGTTACTGGATTTATTACTTTGAAGCCATAAATTATCGGATGGGTGCTGAAACGCCTCTTGATATGGGGATAGCCGTTGTAGGGGTACTGCTAGGCATTGAGTTGGCTAGACGTGTAGTTGGTTTTGTTTTTGTTATTATCGGCATCATCATGATGATATATGGCGTATACGGCGCTTATATGCCGGATCTCATAGCCCATGCAGGTGAGACCTTTCCTGGAGTATGCACCTCTATTTTTTATAAAAGTGACGGAGTGTTCGGCATCATGGCAAATGTTCTTGCCACCTATGTCATCCTCTTTGTCCTTTTTGGAGCCTTTCTTGAAAAATGCGGCGCTCAGAGATTTTTTATTGATTTTCCATTGGCTGCTGTTGGCCATAAAATTGGTGGACCCGGTAAGGTATCCGTTATCGCCTCAGGTCTGTTCGGCTCTATTTCAGGCAGTGCCATTGCCAACACGGTCTCAACAGGAGCCTTTACCATTCCAATGATGAAAAAGGCTGGTTTCCGCCCCCATGTGGCCGGAGGAATTGAACCGGCAGCTTCAATTTCCGGCATGTTTATGCCACCGATTATGGGAGCAGGCGGTTTTATTATGGCAGAGTTGACCGGTGTTCCCTATTCAAAAATCATGCTTGTCGCCATGTTTCCTGCCATGATGTACGTCTTTTCGGTTTTCATGATGGTTCATTTCGAGGCAAAAATTCATAATATTAAAGGAGAAAAGTCGAAAGAAGGTGCTATGGAAATATTGAAGAAGGAGTGGTTTTACATCCTACCTCTTGTTCTTCTGACCATTCTCATGCTCACCGGTTATTCTCCCGGTTTTTCAGCTATTTTAGGTATTGTTTCCTGTCTGTTTATCAGCTGGGTGAATAAAGATCTACGGATGGATCTCACCGTAGCCTTGATCATCACTTGCATTTTTCTCGGCAACCTTTTTAATATCCCGGAAAAATTCAGTATCATACCGGCCATACTTATTGCTATTTTTATCTACATCCGATTTAAAAGTGATACTAAAGCCAATTTGACCCGGTTTATCAATGCTGCACGAGCCGGCACTGAAAGCAGCTTGAAAATTGGCGCAACGGTCGGTGTTATTGGTATTATCATAGGCGTTTTAACATTCAGCGGTCTCGTTCTGACATTTGCCGATATTGTTATCGAGCTGGCAGACGGCAAACTCTGGCTCACCATTCTTCTTATTGCCTTGGCATCACTTATCCTTGGTATGGGAGTTCCGGTTACCGCTGCCTATCTGATCACTGCTGTTGTTGCTGTACCCGCCTTGACACATCTAGGGGTTAATCCCATCGCGGCTCATATGATTGTTTATTGGCTCTCCCAGGATTCCAATATCACACCACCTGTATGTATCGCCGCTTTTGCAGGTGCGACAATCGCAAAAGCCAATATGTGGAAAACCGCCTTCACGTCATTTAAGTTCGCTAAATTCCTGTACCTCGGTCCGTTCCTGTTTGGCTACGTTCCCGGTTTCTCGCTTAACGGCTCCACCACGGATATCGTGACCGCGTTCGCAATAATCATTATCGGTACATATAGTTATTCGTGGCTGCTCAGTGGTATCTGGTACTATAAACTTCGTGGGAAATATCCAGTGAAAAAACAAGAAGGTTAACAGTTTTTCAGGATGCAGATTATGAATATTCCAGAAATCGATATAAAAAAAATACTCTACACCACAGATCTATCCGAAAGCGGCCGTTATGCCTTTCCCTACGCTGCCAGCCTCACTCGTCGGTATAATGCAGAACTCACTGTGCTGCATGTAGTAAAAGCAGACCCGGAACTTAGCCGCAGCCTGGTTGGCTATATATCAGATGAACTTTGGGAAAATTTAAAAAACCAAAGCCTGGAGGAAGCCCGAGAAGTATTGGTCCAAAGAAAACGTGATAATACGGCTATAAGAAAAGATATTGGTGAATTTTATGAAGAGATCCAGAAAAGTGGATCAAAAAATTCGATTGACTATAAAATAGTCGTCAATCTCGGCTACCCCGTTGAAAAAATTCTGGAATTTGCCGAAAACGAAAACATTGACATGATCGTCATGGCGAGCCATGGAAACTCGAAGCTGGAAGATGCCATGATGGGCAGTACTACCCGTAGGGTTTTACGCCGTTCAACTATTCCTGTTTTAGTTGTACGTATACCTAAAGCTGAGTAAACGACTGTTTGCAGAATGGTTAGCTACTCGCAGGAAAGTAAAGAGATTTATGGGATGGTGTAAAAGTACTGCGCATGAAATGTCTTTTCCCACAATTTCGGGTAAATCAGTTGCTAATCTTTGAATAATAGGTGCCGAACGCGCATGCCCGGCAGAGGATTTTTCCGTCCTGCTCCACTTCCCGGCAATCCTGAACCCAGTCACTGCAGCTTTCACACTGCACCCTGTTGAGCGGCCTTCCAGGCATATCCTTTTGGGGGATAGTCACTTCAACCCACTCCACCTTGAACAGTTCGTCCTCATCCATAATCCGGTAGGCTTCAAGTTGACGTTTGTATTTATCGACAATTTCCGGGCAATATTTCTTGGAATATTCTCTTGATTCTTCTCTGGCTGTTATCCTGACAGCTTTGTTTGTTTCAAGATTGACAAAGGTTGCAGCCATCACACCGTTATCGACCCAACGCATGGACCTTTTTCCAAGTGTGCAGCCGGCAACCGATTGAATGGCATCGGTGGCACAACGGTCAATTTCAACAAACACATATAATTTTTTTCTATCAACACCTTTGGGGTCGTTAATCCCAATTTTCTCAAGACCCAACATGGTCATACGAACGCCAATTACCTGTCCTGCACATATATGTCCATGAACTCTTGTTGATTCTTCGAGCAGTTTGTCAAATGATTCCATGAAATAGCCTGTTAATTTATCTGATCAACTATCAGCGTGTATCAATAAGGAGTGTGTCCAGTGATGCTCTTTAAAAAAAGAAGGCCATCCTGCTAGAGGATGGCCTTCTTTTACTTTGTGTAGCTCAATTCAGTCAAACGTGCTACCGGCATGTATATGGTCGGGACGAGAGGATTTGAACCTCCGACCCCAGCGTCCCGAACGCTGTGCTCTACCAGACTG
>CAZLGM010000282.1:0-3287 GCA_964558875.1 uncultured Desulfocapsaceae bacterium | reverse complement strand
GATGTCATAGCCGTCTCAGCAGGCTTCGACTACCACATCGACGACTGGGGCGACCTGCTGCATACCGAAGATTACAAAACCATGGGCAGCTGGGTCCGAGAAACCGCGCAACGTAATAACGGAGGCTGCTATGGCCTGCTTGAAGGCGGTTATAATCATGATGTGCTTGGTGGAAATGTTCTGGCTTTTTTGGAGGGATTGGAGGGGGAAGGATAATCAACGTTCATTTTCAAACCGCTCATCCATACCAGGCCATTCACAGACCGTCCCCTCGCACAGCACCCCTGTATAATTAGCTTTCGGTCTGTAGAGCGCCGGTTTGGGCTGAGCTTCTGCAAAACGTTCTTCCAAGTAATGGGCACACCAGCCTGCCACTCTTGAAACAGCAAATACCACTGGAAACATATCAATGGCAAGTCCTTGACCATACAGAATCGGAGAAGAATAAAAATCAACATTCGGGTAGAGATCCATATTTTTCTTGATCCGAAGCTGTTCTCTTCCTATTTTTTCAACATGCAAACCCAGATCAAACCATTTCTCTTCATCTTTTCCTTTCAGGGCCTTCCTGGCCACTTCTCTTAGAATACCGGCCCGTGGATCTTCGGTCTTATACACAGCATGTCCCAGTCCCATGATTCTTTTACCGCTGTCTATTTGATCATGAATCCATGGTTCAACATTGTTTTTATCACCGATCTCAAGCAGCATTCTCATCACATTGGCATTGGCCCCGCCATGGAGAGCGCCGCTCAATGCCCCAACCCCGGCGCTTACAGAAGCATAAAGATGTGCCTGAGTGGAGGCCACTTCACGCACGGTAAAGGTAGAGGCATTGAAGGTGTGATCGGCATGAAGGACCAGCATGAGATCAATGAGGTCCTCTTCTTCCTTTGTTGGTTCTCTGTCATGAATCCCCTGGAAAAATGAAGCAGCATGACTTTGGCCCGCATCTAATTCAACAGGTTCCCGATCATTGCGAATACGATGCCATGCCGCGGCAACGGTTGCAAATCTGGATATCAACTTCAGACAGGAATTGTAGACAACATTTCTGTCATCACTTTGAAGATCCGGGTCCAGGTCTGCAAGAGTCGCGACAGCCCCCTGCATCACATCCATTGGATCAGCCTCTTTCTTACGGCATTCCAGCATTGACCTCACTTCATCCGGTAGTGAACGATATCTGCCAAGCCTTTCTACTATTTCCGACAGATGTTTCCTTGTTGGTGGAGATCCCATCAAAAGCAGAAAAATGATCTCTTCATAGGTTGCCTGCCGGGCCAGATCTTTTATTGAAAATCCTCTGTAGGCAAGTTCTCCGGCTTTACCGTCAACCATACTGATATGTGTGTCGGCAACCGTTACACCTCGTAAACCAATATTTTTTATCGATTCAGTTTCCATCGTTCACCTCCTTTGTTCATCCAACAAAGTACCACATTGTGGTGAAAATAACCACTGTTAACCATTTCCCAAGAGGGAACCACAACTGTAATTTTCAAATATTAACGATTCTTTGCTATTCCCCTCTATTCCATGGTCCCACTTGCCTGGAAAAGTGATATCAAGCAAAACGACAATCTCAGCAACGGATTCAGGCTTTATTTTGCCTGATAAATCTGACCGTGTTGACAGTTCATGGTTATGAGCTGGCCGGTTGACAATTTCTGGGTAGCGTCTTTAACACCGACAATGACCGGAATATTCTTTTCCCTGCCGACAATCGCACTGTGCGATGTAAGACCGGGTCGCTCTGTGATAATACCAGCTGCCCTGCTCATGGTTTCCAGCATTGAGTTGTCAGTACCATCTATCACCAGTATATTGCCGGCCACAAACTCTTCCAGTTCTTCAAACTCTTTCACCACTGCCACTTTGGCTGTAACCGACTCTTTACCAATCCCCTGGCCATGGATATGAATATCTCCAACCTCATGTATTTTCAGCATATTCGTAGTACCGGCAACCTTGTAAGGAATACCGGCTAACAGAACTGCCAGATCTCCGGCATTCAGCAGGTAGTTTGCCTCTGCCTGCCTTAGACCGTTATCAAACAAATTGTTTATCGAGTCCGAATCCTCCACTTTTAAAGCAGTAACACCCCAGGCTAATTGCATTTGCCTCCTTGCCGCCGAATACGGACTCATGGCGATAATCGTGGTGCGCGGCCGATGCCTGGAAACCATACGGGCTGTGTCACCGGTCTCCGTCGCGACCAGAATTCCATTTGCCTTCAGGTCATTAGCAATGGCACAGGCGGCATAGCAGATAGAATTTGGAACTGTCCGGGTGGAATAACGAGCCCCTGTTATAAAGAGTGTGTCAAACGGTAGAGCTGCTTCGGATACTTCTGCGGTCTTCACCAGGAATTGAACCGCCTCCAGAGGATAGCTTCCTATAGCAGTCTCACCAGACAACATGACGCAATCGGTCCCATCGAAAATGGCATTGGAGACATCGCTGGCCTCCGCTCTGGTGGGACGGGGATTATTAATCATAGATTCCAACATCTGAGTTGCAGTGATCACCGGTTTTCCGAGCCGATTGGCTTTCCGGATGATCTCTTTCTGGACAACCGGTACATTTTCCGGCTGAATTTCTACTCCAAGATCTCCCCTGGCAACCATCAATCCATCTGAAAAATCAAGGATATCACTCAGGTTATCCAATGCTTCCTGATTTTCAATTTTAGATATGACATGCTGCTTTCCGCCCTCCTCCTCAATAACTCGACGAACAGCCAGCACATCCGATGCCTTTCGTACAAATGAGGCCGCTATAAAATCAACTTCTCTCTGGCAGCCGAACCGGATGTCAGAGATATCCTTGTCCGTCAATGGTGGCAGATTGATCTTCACACCCGGTAAGCTGACCCGTTTATTCTCATGTAAACGACCTCCGTTCTGCACCTCTGTCAGGATCTTGGTTTCATCTACATCTATGACACCAAGTGAGAGCTTGCCGTCATCCAATAAAATGGTGTCACCAACTTCAACATCATCTGTCAGCCCGTCATAATTTATACGGATTCTTGCCCCAGTGGTCGGACCCGGCTCAGTGGTCAACGTGAATGTCTGTCCCTCTTCAAGATCTATATATCCATCACCGATCCCTCTCACCCTGATCTCCGGACCTCGGGTATCAAGTAAAATTGCAGTTTCTCGATTCGCCTTCTTCCGCGCTTCTTTAACCACTTCAATGAGAGCCGCCTGCGAATCATGCTCACCATGGGAAAGATTGATGCGAAAGATATCAACTCCGGACAGAATCAGGTCAAAGACCTG
>CAZLGM010000281.1:0-3305 GCA_964558875.1 uncultured Desulfocapsaceae bacterium | reverse complement strand
AAAGCTTCAGCAGTAGCATATAATCGGATTATTCTCCAGCCCGCCCTCATGAACGCTCCGCATAACCGGCTGGGAAAAGCTGCATAGCGAAGCGGCGCAGCTTTTCCCAGTCCGAGTTAATGCGGTTGTTGAACGAAGCCGCTTTCAGCGGCGGAAAAAAATCCCCAAATAGTGTATAACTCCTTAGTTTGTAACTTTCTTACACTAACCAAAAGGAGTATAGCATGAAAAAATCAGAAGTAAATCGTTTTGACAAACTTTATCAGCGCCACCAAAAAACCTTAAAACTACAGGGAAAAGCACCGAGCACAATAGATTCATATGCCCGTTCAATTCGCCGGGTCAGAGATTATTTTGATTGTTGCCCGGATAAACTGAAGCCCGAACAACTGGAGGATTATTTTGCTGCACTTGTAGAATCTCACTCGTGGAGTACTGTTAAAATTGATCGCCTTGGCCTTCAGCATTTCTGGAAATTTGTGCTTAAAAAAGAGTGGAAGTGGGTTGATATTGTTAAACCTCCGCAGGTAAAAACAATCCCTGATATTCTTACTCCAAAGGAAGTAGAGCTGCTAATCGGCGCAACCCGTAAACTTCGATACAGAGTATTTTTACTGACAACATACTCAATGGGCCTCCGGTTGGGAGAAACGATTGCTTTGCAGGTAGGCGATATTGATTCAGAACGTAAACTCGTCCATATTCGCAGAGGTAAGGGACACAAGGACCGTCTGGTTCCTCTACCCGACCTGACATTGCTGGGTTTGCGGGAGTTGTGGAAAAAGCACCAACATCCCTATTTATTGTTTCCCAATGCCAACGGTTCTCCTAAGACGATAAAAAAAGCAAAGTCCTACATGGACAGGGGCGGTGTTCAGAAGGCGATGAAAGTTGTCGTTGGAGAGTGCGGCATAAAAAAAAAGTCTCCATCCACTCACTGAGACACAGTTTCGCAACTCATCTTCTTGAGCAGGGCTTAAGTCTGCGTCATATACAAAATCTTCTCGGCCATGCAAATCCAAATACCACCGCCCAGTATGCACATATAACAAACTTTGTAGAAAAAGAGAGTTTTTCCACGATCAACCAGTTAGTCAATACTATTCATGTAGATTTTCGGAGGATATAACCATGAAAATAGCTTCACTCATCAATGAGTATTCTCCGGCATTTTTTAGTAAGTATGGAACGACAGTTCTCCCAAGCCAGATGAAAGCACTTCGAAGAATGCGTGATTGCAGAACGCCTGAGTCGGGGGAGCTTTATACACGATGCCCTGGCTGCGATCATAGCGAGTGGCGACCTCTTTCATGTGGACATCGAAGTTGCCCGCAATGTCAGAATCATGAAGTCAGTCAGTGGATAGACCGGCAACAGAGTAAACTGCTGCCGGTGAATTACTATATGGTCACTTTCACTTTGCCGTATGAGTTAAGAAGCTTGGCGTATCAGTATCAGACTACCGTTTACTCCTTGTTATTCTCATGCGTTTCAAGCATCCTTAAAGAGTTCGGTCTCAATCCGAAACACCTCGGTGCTGAACTTGGCATGACCATGGTACTGCATACTAATAGCAGAAAGCTGGATTTTCATCCACATATACATGCCGTTGTTCCGGGCGGAGGTATTGATAAACTGAAACGCCAGTGGAAAAAGAAAAAAGGAAAGTACCTGTTTCATCATAAATCCCTGGCTAAAGTATTTCGTGCCCGCATGCTTGAGGGTATTAACAAGGCAGGATTATCGATTCCAAAAGGAATTACATCGAAGTGGGTTGTAGATTGTATCCGTGTCGGAAAAGGAATTTCCGCTCTGAAGTATTTATCACGATACTTATACCGGGGTGTTATCAGTGAACGAAATATTGTTGCCAATAAAAACGGTTATATAACTTTCCGGTACACAGAAAGTGGCACCGGTAAAACAAAATACAGAACTCTGAAGGGTGAGGATTTTCTGTATCTGATACTTCAACATGTTTTACCAAAGGGGTTTCGAAGGGCAAGGGATTACGGATTTCTCCATAGCAATGCAAAGAAACTACTGTTTTTAGTTCAACTGGTTTTGCAAGTTAAGATTGCTATTGTTGAACAGCGGACAAGGCCTGCTTTTAAATGCCCCTACTGTAAAACATCGATGTATGTTGTGGGATTTCGTTTAAAAACATGTGGGCCGGGATGAATTTTATAGTGGCAATAGCCTGAAGTTTACCCTTAAGGAGGGCAAAAACCTTATGGAATAAACTGTTTTTTTTTAGCCTTTTTCAGGCTTTTGGATTTCTGCGCCTTATTATAAAAACGCATATTTTGATGCGTTTCCTACACCTTGTTCAAAAAAAAGATATTTTCTTATTATAGTGACTTTGAAGCAGGCTTTACCGGGCTTGTCCAACAACCGGATAAGATCGTGGTTCGCTTCGCTCACACGATCTATCCTTGTTCGTTAGGTGATCTTAAGACTTAGGGCGGGTAAATAAGAAAAATAGACCGAGAATGATATCACCAAAAACCCAAATCACAAGAATCATCATCGCTCCAATTCCTGTACCTATGGCAGCACCTGCTTGCTCTGCTTCGGACATAGCCTGCATACCTTCAGTTGCGGCGTTCATCCCTCCAACAAGCCAAACGACCATAAGAATGTTGAATAGGATAAACCCCCATTTTACAATTTTACCAAAAAAACTTCTTTTCGGTTTTC
The DNA here is from genome assembly GCA_964558875.1 of uncultured Desulfocapsaceae bacterium. Taxonomy (GTDB): domain Bacteria; phylum Desulfobacterota; class Desulfobulbia; order Desulfobulbales; family Desulfocapsaceae; genus CAZLGM01. The sequence goes on along the minus strand of CAZLGM010000281.1, from coordinate 605 downwards.
TTAATTGCACCCCACATTTGGTACATTTTAGTGCGGTGTCACTTACTTCAGCCTGACATTCTGGACAATTTACTAACGCCATTCTTTCCTCCTTTAATTGATTGGGGTTACGGTTGAAAACTTCATTAAAAATTCCGGATTCATCATTGAGCCTTCCTCTGTAAGACTTGTTTCTTGAATAAAATTATCCTCTGACGAAAAAAACACACCAGAAAATTTCACATTTTGTCCTCTTTCTAATTCCATTAATTGGTTATATAAATTGGTATTTTGATCGATTAAAGTGTTTGCTGATATATCTGACAACGCATTATTCCACGTCTTTATTTCGATGTCTGGTGTGATTCGAATTGATAAAATTGCTTTGCCCTCACTATTTGTACTTAAATCATTAATTTTTCCTACCCATCCTGCTACTGTAAACCCATTTAAAGTGTTATTAATAGCACTCATCCTTTGGGACCTAAGCGATGATTTTTTTAGCTCATTATTAGCTTGTTTGTAGGGTTCAATAAATTTTGTTACAACATTTTCAAAATCTATTTGGCTTGTTGGCTTTTGAATGGTTTGTTTCTTAGCTATAGCTGATGTTGTTGAATGATTAG
>CAZLGM010000280.1:0-3309 GCA_964558875.1 uncultured Desulfocapsaceae bacterium | reverse complement strand
AATGACACTCAAAGATGTCAGCAAAAAGCTGGCCGCTGACCTGGGTCTCTCGCGCTCGCAAGTGTATAAAAAAGCTCTCATGCTCTGGAACAAAAAAAATATCCAATCGTAACTATCATGCGTACTTGCGTAACTCCTGAAGCTAAATTCATCTACGGTATCCACAAACCCAGCTATCGAACAAAGAACCTGCGGGTTGATACTAAAATCTCCAAACTAGGCTCAGGGGATGATCTTGGGCTGGTCACCAACGAGGCAAACTTTCCCCAGGGTGATATCAATGTGGAGTCGGCAGACTGGATTTTCGAAATCCCCAATCCCTTTCCCTTTCGGGGTGCAACCTATATCGGTAAGGAGTGGGCCGATGCGGCAAGTAACAGACCCTACAGCATCACTATTCCGGCAATGCCTGAGGTGTCTTTCCACAAATTGCTGAATGAACAGCAAATTGGACCAGGACTCATCCATAAGCTTCCTGCTCCTTTGCAGCTGGCCCTGTCCACCTGCTCAACCGATCCTGAAGATCTCATTAGTCTTGCCGAGATAAGCTGTGAAATAGAAAAAGACTCAAAAGGCCAGCCTGTTGGGATTTGTTATCGTGGACAAGGGGCCGACCGCAGCCCGATCATCCATGATCGACCTCTGTTCAAAGCCGTTGCCAACAATCCACACCTGCCTGACAACTACAAGAACGTCATGGTGTTGATGCCAGGCTCGCAGGGAAACAGCGAAATTGTTGGTGAATGGCCCAAGAATGAAACCACCCATATTTATGAATATCTTCGCCGGAATTCATACATTTCAGGTGGCCATTACGCCGCCAACATGAGTGAAGATGCTATCCGCTACTCTATAGATGACCTGACGCTTGAGGATATAACCGGCCTTCGTCACCTCTACTATCAGCGAACCTATGTCCGGCTGGCGGAAGAGCTTGGATTGGAGATAAAGATCAATCGACGGCCACTGGCTCAAAACGAGCTTGAATCGTTGCGACTCAAGATTGCTAAAGAGCTTCAAAAAGGTAATCCGGTATCCGGTTGCACCTTGTGGGGTTGGAATTTCGGTGTTGATACTGCCCCCACAGGTTACAGGCTGCATGGCTCCCATCAACAGATTCATCAGCAATACGCGCTCATTCCATCCGAGGTTGACGCATTTTCCGGGAATTTGACAACAAGTTGTGGTACCATAGCCGCTTTTAACTGCGGAGACCTTGTTGCCGAAGTTGTCGATGAGTATTACAGAGAACATAACTCGTCGTTTTTCCGTGACTATATTCAGGCGACGCTGGACAACAGACGTATGGACGGCAGGGTTGATCTCGATTCCAGCCTGATTGTCTGGCAGGATGATAATGTGATGCTGTTTGTTCCCAAAGCCCAGACTTCTCAATGGGAGCTGCAGCTTGTTACCCTGGAGGGGAGTAATGGTCGCGCTCCCGGTAATATTGTTGAAACCGATGACTCGGTGAGGGATTCTCTCAACCGGGGTATATTGTATGCCCAGAAGTGTTTGGCTGGGTTGGGAGCAGAAATGGTGACCACGATTGAGTACGCAAAGAGGATAAACATAACAGAAGAGACCGACCAGCACCTGCTCTACAGTTTTTTGCCCAGGCTGCCCTGGTCACCCGGTGCTTTCTCAGAGGCCCAGAACAGATACATTACCGGGCATTATCCAGAGGATTTTGGCGCAGCCTGCAGAAAACAATTGCAACATATCAATAGTTAATGGTGATAATAATGGATGAATTTGGTTTTTTTGGAGAATGGGGTGGCAAGTATATCCCCGAAATTCTCCACCAGACCTTCAAAGATTTGGAAAAAGAGTACAAAAGGGCCAAAGAAGACCCGGCCTTTTGGGATGAGTATCTCCATATCATGTCGACTTACTCATGTCGGCCGACCCCACTCACCCATGCCAGAAACCTCTCCGAACACTTCGGCGGAGCTCAAATTTACATCAAGCGTGAAGATCTTAACCACACCGGCGCTCACAAGGCCAACAATGTCATGGGCCAGGGACTGCTGGTGCAAAGGATGGGAAAGAAACGGGTCATTGCAGAAACCGGTGCCGGCCAGCACGGTATGGCCACGGCAACCATGGCTGCACGGTTCGGTTTTGATTGTACCATCTATATGGGTGAAGTAGATGTCATGCGTCAGCGCCCCAATGTGTTCTGGATGGAGAAGATGGGCGCAACAGTCGTTCCCGTCGAAGATGGCTCACGCACATTAAAAGATGCTATAAACGAGGCTTTCCGTGACTGGGTCACCAATGTGGATGAAACCCATTATGTTTTCGGAACTGCCTGCGGTCCCTCTCCCTTTCCCGAAATGGTGTCCTGGTTTCAATCGATAATCGGCACCGAAGCAGCTGATCAGATCATGGAGCAGCATGGCAGGCTGCCATCCAAGGTTTATGCCTGTGTTGGCGGCGGTTCCAATGCCATGGGAGTTTTCGGCAGGTTCCTCGATGAACCTGAGACGGAACTGGTTGGCGTGGAAGCTGGCGGCAAAGGGATAAAAAGCGGGCTTCACGCAGCAAGGCTCAGCGGTGACGATGCCTCTCCAGGAGTCGCCCAGGGCTATAAGACCATGTTTCTCCAGAACGATGATGGCCAGATGATGGAAACCCATTCGGTAGCCGCAGGTCTTGATTATGTCGGGGTTTCCCCGATTCTCTCAGATCACTGGCAGCATGGCAGAATCCGCTTTGAGGATGCAACGGATACCGAAGTTATGGAAGCTCTGGATCTGACCATGAAAAAAGAAGGAATCATTCCGGCTCTGGAGTCGGCCCATGCCTTTGTCCAGGCGTTCAAGGAAGCAGGCGCTCTGTCACCCGAAGAAGCGATCATTATTAATATGTCCGGCCGGGGAGACAAAGATATTTTCACCATTGCCCATGCCTTTGATGATCCATCATGGAAGGAGTTTATTATTGGACGGGGGAAGGAGTACAGCACCAGGAGGTAGCCATCTTAATTCTGTATCGTTTTTTTGTATTGTAACTTTTGAGATTACCACGGCCTGCGGCCTCGTAATGACGAAAGTTGCTATTAGTCGTTGCGAAGCCGCAGGCTGTGGCAATCTCTTTTTCAAGTACACTTATAAGATGAACCATAAATAGAAGTGACCGAATTATCATGCGTTTAGAAAAACAGCTTCGAGCAAGACTGGAAGAAAAAGAAATTCTTCTGATGACCCATATCGTCCTTGGTTATCCATCCTTTGACAAAAACCGGGACGTCGTCAAACAGATGGTCGACAACGGCGTAGACTGCATCGAGATGCAGATTCCCTT
>CAZLGM010000279.1:0-3319 GCA_964558875.1 uncultured Desulfocapsaceae bacterium | reverse complement strand
TCAAAGTAGAGTTTGTTGGAGGTATCATAATCGGTGGAAACGGTCTCCGGGTTAGAGTTGACCATGATCGATTCGATGCCGATTTCCCGTAACGCGAATGAGGCATGTACGCAGCAGTAGTCAAACTCGATGCCCTGACCGATTCGGTTCGGGCCGCCGCCCAGGATGATGACCTTTTGGTCATCGCTTGATCCGGCCTCGTTTTCCTGTTCGTAGGTCGAATAATAGTAGGGCGTGTATGATTCAAACTCGGCGCCGCAGGTGTCGACCAGCTTATAGACCGGCAGAATGGACAGCTTTTTGCGCAGATCTCTGATTGTTTCTTTTGAAGTGTTGGTCAGATGGGACAGTTGATGATCGGAGAAACCGTACTCCTTGCATTTTCTTAAGAAAAAACGATCAAGGCCGTCGTAACCAACCGCTATGATTTGATTTTCCAGCTCAACGATCTGCTTCAGGTTCTGGAGAAACCAGGGGTCGATCCAGGTCAGCTCAAAAAGCTGCTGTACGGACATGCCCCTTTTCAAAGCTTCGTGAACATAGGCAACCCGTTTGGAATGGGGTTTTCTCAGTCCCGCTTCCAGATCTTCAACTTCCAAATGGCTTTGGCTCTCCTTGCCATCGCCACCGAAACCAAAGCGGCCGGTCTCCAGAGACCGCATACCCTTCTGGAAGGCCTCTTTGAATGTACGGCCGATGGCCATGGTTTCACCAACGGATTTCATCGCTGTTGTCAAGAGATCTTCAGCTTCCGGAAATTTTTCAAAGGTCCAGCGGGGAATTTTGACAACACAGTAATCGATGGTGGGCTCGAATGAGGCGTAGGTCTCCCTGGTGATATCGTTCCTGATTTCATCGAGAGTAAAACCGACCGCCAGCTTGGCGGCAATTTTGGCAATGGGAAAACCGGTAGCTTTCGAGGCCAGGGCAGAGCTTCTCGAGACCCTGGGGTTCATTTCGATTACCATCAGCTCACCGTCTTTGGGGTTAACGGCAAACTGGACATTGGAACCGCCCGTTTCAACCCCGATCTCTCGTATGATGGCAATTGCCGCATCCCTCATATCCTGATATTCTCTGTCGGTCAGGGTCTGGGCAGGAGCTACGGTGATGGAATCGCCTGTATGAACACCCATTGCATCCATATTTTCAATAGAGCAGATAATGACCACGTTATCTTTGGAATCCCGCATCACTTCAAGCTCATACTCTTTCCAACCGAGCAGGCTTCGCTCGAGCATTACTTCTGTGGTCATGGACAGATCGAGCCCGGATGTGCACAGTTCTTCAAGCTCAATTTTGTTATAGGCCACTCCGCCGCCGGTGCCGCCCAGGGTAAAACTGGGCCGGACGATTATGGGAAATCCAATTTCATCACCGGCGACAAGAGCCTCTTCGATTGTGTGAACAATGGCCGACTCGGGAACCTTCAGATTAATGGCCCGCATGGCGGCCCTGAATTCTTCACGGCCTTCCGCCTTGCGGATGACAGCGATGTCGGCTGCCAGCAGTTCAACATTGTACTGGTCAAGTATACCTGTTTCCGCAACCTTAATAGCGGTATTCAAGGCGGTCTGGCCACCAAGGGTCGGCAGGAGTGCGTCGGGCCGTTCCTTCTCTATGACCTTGATGACGATTTCCGGGGTGATCGGTTCAATATAGGTTGAATCGGCCAGTTCAGGATCAGTCATGATAGTCGCCGGATTCGAGTTGATCAGAACAACTTCGTATCCTTCTTCTTTCAGGGCTTTAACAGCCTGGGCGCCAGAGTAATCGAATTCACAGGCCTGGCTGATGATGATCGGGCCGGAACCGATAATGAGGATCTTTTTGATGTCAGTACGTTTAGGCATTGTCAATCGGTTTGTAAGGATATAGGTGGAAGGAACATTTTATCAAAGACCTTCCAGCCAAGATTTTTGCTTCTATTTTCACCTGTTTGTAGCCATTAACTCTATAAATCGGTCGAACAGGTACTCGGCGTCATGGGGGCCCGGGGCATGTTCCGGGTGGTACTGCACCGAGAAGGCCGGATATGTCCTGTGGCGCATTCCCTCAACGCTGTTGTCATTTAAGTTGATATGGGTGATTTCCACTTCCTCTTCTTTTAGGGAGTTTTCATCGACGCAAAAACCATGGTTCTGTGAGGTGATCTCCACCCGTCCGGTGGTAAGATCCTTTACAGGCTGGTTGCCGCCGCGATGCCCAAATTTTAATTTATAGGTCGAACCACCATAGGCCAGGCCAAGTATCTGGTGTCCGAGGCAGATGCCGAATATCGGTTTGTTCCCAAGGATCTCCCGTACTGTTTCAGCAACTCCATCGATACCTTCCGGGTCGCCGGGCCCATTAGAAAGAAAGACGCCGTCCGGTTCCATTGCCAGAACAGTGGCGGCATCGGTGGTGGCCGGGACCACCTGCACCAGACATCCTTTTTCAGCCAACAGCCGGAGTTGGTTGTATTTGATGCCGAAGTCGAAGGCGACAACCCTGAAGGGATTGTCCGCCTTGCATATAGCGGTTGAAAAGCCGGTGCCGGAAACAGGGCTGTTTTCACCCCAGCCATATGGTTCATCGCATGTCACTCTTTCTACCATATTACGGCCGACCAGTCCTTTCCACTCTCTGGCCCGGCTGACCAGTGAGTCGACGTCGAGATCCCTGGTGGATACGATTCCTTTCATCGCGCCGATGGTTCGGATATGCCGGACTAAAGCACGGGTATCGAACCCTTGAACACCCAAAATGTTATGGCTTTGTAGAAAAGCGGCCAGTGTCTGGGTAGAGCGAAAATTCGACGGGATTTCATTGTACTCTTTAACAAGAAACGCCTTGGGATGTATCCTGTCGGATTCCATGTCATCCGGATTAACACCATAGTTGCCAATAAGGGGGTAAGTCATGGTGACAATCTGGCCAGTGTAGGATGGGTCGGTGAGCAGTTCCTGATATCCGCTCATGGACGTATTAAATACAATTTCACCAACCGCCTCACCTTCACCGGTGAACGACTCCGCTTCGAAGAATGTGCCGTCTTCTAATGCTATCAGGGCTTTCATATTCATGCCTTTATTCTTATGCAACATTTACGACAAACAGCAAAAAGTTTGAGGCATTGCTGATTTGCAAAGCCACACTGGCTATGTATGTTTTTTTGCTGATGAGTATAGTTGCCTGTTTGCTTTTACTGTCATATAAAGCCTGACTTGTTAGTGATTCGATCTATCGGGTCAATCACAGAACCAATACGACGAATTTATCAAGCAGGCAAAACCACAATAATAGAATATGAATACGGGTTGAAGTCAATATAAATCGG
>CAZLGM010000278.1:0-3324 GCA_964558875.1 uncultured Desulfocapsaceae bacterium | reverse complement strand
CCCTTTGAAAAACTGAACATTGCAACCCACTATGGCTGTCATGCGTTGCGTCCCAGCAATGTGACCCAGTTTGACGATCCGGTTAGACCGGTGATTTTTGATGAACTGGTAAAGGTAACCGGTGCCAAATCGGTTGACTGGCCATTGAAGCTCGATTGCTGCGGGGCACCGTTGATGGGAATCAACGACGAGCTGTCTATGGATCTTTCCACCAAAAAACTGACCGATTCAAAAAACGCGGGAGCCGATTTTCTCTGCGTTGCCTGTCCCTACTGTCAGATGCAGTTTGATCAGGTCCAGGAAATAATGACGACCCAAGGCAAGATTAATGGTCAGTTATCAAGCATGGTCTATCCCCAACTTCTTGGAACTGCCATGGGAATTCCGGCTCAATCACTGGGTATAGACATGAATCGAATTGATATCAGCAACATAGAATCTTTTATTCATCAGGAGAACGAAAGTGACTCAGAGTAAAACAGGTACTGTAATGGTTGTTGGCGGCGGAATCGCTGGTATGCAGGCTGCCCTTGATGCGGCCGATACCGGCTATTATGTCTATCTGGTTGAACGTTCCGCCTCCATCGGCGGCGTGATGTCCCAACTGGATAAGACATTCCCGACCAACGACTGTGCGATGTGAGTAATCTCACCGAAACTGGTCGAGGTCGGCCGGCACATCAATATCGAGTTACTGACACTTTCCGAAGTTAATTCCATTTCCGGAGAACCCGGTAACTTTAAAGTCAATCTGACCCAGCATCCGCGATATGTGGATATGGACAAATGTATCGCCTGCGGCGCCTGTTCGGATAAGTGCCCCAGAAAGGTGCTCGACGAATATGACGGTAACCTTTCGAAGCGGAAGGCCATTTACGTGGAATACGCCCAGGCGGTTCCCTTAAAATACGCCATTGACGATACCAATTGCTTTTATCTGACCAAGGGCAAGTGCCGTCTCTGTGAAAAGGCCTGCCCTGCTGATGCGATCAACTACGAGGATACGGCCAAAGATCTGAATCTGGATATCGGCGCCATCATTTACGCCGGCGGTTGTAAACCATATGATCCTAAAACCCACGATGTTTTCGGCTATAAAACGTCGAAAAACGTAGTCACCAGTCTTGAATTTGAACGGATTCTATCATCATCGGGCCCCTATGGCGGTCACCTTGTCCGGCCTTCTGATAAAAAAGAGCCGAAAAAGATAGCCTGGCTCCAGTGTATCGGCTCACGTGACGTTCATGTGGGCGCTAAAGGATACTGTTCCAGCGTCTGCTGTACATATGCTGTTAAAGAAGCCATGCTGGCCAAGGATCACAGCGATGACTTTCTGGATACGGCTGTTTTCTATATGGATATCCGGACCCATGGCAAGGATTTCGAACGCTATTACAACCAGGCAAGAGAAGAGTTTGGAGTCCGTTTTGTCAAATCCAAGGTGACCAATATCGTCCCTACCGACGACGGTAATCAACTGATTCGTTACATTGATGAGTATGGAAATCTGGCTGAAGAGGCCTTTGATATTGTGGTGCTCTCCGTTGGCCTGGGGGTAAGTCAATCGGCCAAAACATTTGGAGATATGGTGGGCGCGGAGCGGGACAATTACAGCTTTGTGAGTACCAACAGTTTTGAACCGGTTAAAACATCCCAACCCGGCGTTTATACCTGCGGAGCCATTGAGGCACCAAAGGACATTCCATCTTCTGTTATTGAAGCTTCCGCTTCTGCCGGAAGCGTTGGCTCTTTTCTGAACGAGGCCCGCTGGACAGCTACCAAGACCAAAGAGACACCGATAGAAATGGATATCGTCGGTGTTCGTCCCCGAATCGGTGTTTTTGTCTGCTGTTGTGGAACTAATATTGCTGGTGTTGTTGACGTGCCTGCTGTGGTTGAATACGCCAAAGAGCTTGACTACGTAACATTCACTGACCAGGGACTGTTCAGCTGCTCTCAGGATGCCTTGAATAATCTGGCAGCCACAATCAGTGAGAAGAATCTCAACAGGGTTGTGGTGGCTGCCTGTACGCCAAAGACTCATGAACAGCTCTTTCAGGAGACCCTCACTACCACCGGTTTGAACAAATACGTCTTTGAGATGGTCAACATCCGTAACCAGTGTTCCTGGGTCCATAAGGATGATCCGGAAATGGCTACTGAAAAGGCCAAAGACCTGGTCCGCATGGCTGTTGACAAGGTTGCCCTGATGGGGCCGCTGGAAGAGGTTGAACTGGCGATCAACCAGTCAGCTCTGGTCATCGGTGGTGGCCTGGCAGGGATCACAGCAGCCAAGACCCTTTCAGATCAGGGGTATCAAGCCTATCTTATAGAGAAGGATGAACAGCTTGGCGGTTTGGCGCGATCAATTAATACCACCTGGCAAGGTGAAAGCGTCTCCGAGAACCTGGAACAGATGATCGCCCAAATCGAAGCTGATGACAACATAGAGATCCATACCGGTTCCTCAATCGGCAATGTTGAAGGCTTTGTCGGCAATTTCAAGACAACTATTGAGAAGGGAAGTGAATCAATCGAGCTTGAACATGGGGTAACCGTTCTGGCCACCGGTGGCCAGGAACTGAAACCGGATCAATACCTGTATGGTGAGGATGAGCGTGTGGTCACAGGTCTGGAGCTTGAACGCAGGCTGATCGATAACGATTCGGAACTTGCGAACAAACAATCGGCCCTCTTCGTTCAGTGTGTCGGCTCCCGTATTCCAGAGCGTCCTTACTGCTCCAAAGTCTGCTGCACCCAGTCCATCAAGAACGCACTGGAACTTAAGACGCGTTACCCGGAAATGGATATCTACATCCTCTATCGGGATATGCGTTCTTACGGTTTACGCGAGGACCTCTTCCGAGATGCCAGAAAAAAAGGCATCATCTTCCTCAGATACAGAAATGATCAGGGAATTGATGTATGGCAGGATGGAGACGATCTGACAGTGCAGTTCACTGATACCATTATGCGCCGCAAGGTGGAGATCAGACCCGATATAATGGTGCTGGCAACTGCCACCTTACCACCGTCGGAGAACAATTTGGGCCAGAAGTATAAGGTAACTTTGAACAACGACGGCTTCTTTATGGAGGCGCATGCCAAGCTGAGACCGGTGGATTGCGCCACCGACGGCATCTTCATTTGCGGTCTGGCCCATGGGCCGAAACCCATTGACGAATCGGTTTCCCAGGCCATTGCCGCGTCTACCCGTGCCGTTACCCTTCTGGCGAAAAAATCGATCTTTATCAGCGGCAACATTGCCGAAACCATCCCCGCCATGTGCTCCAAGTGCGGAACCTGCGTTTCGGTCTGTCCTTA
>CAZLGM010000277.1:0-3410 GCA_964558875.1 uncultured Desulfocapsaceae bacterium | reverse complement strand
ATTCTGTAACCCTTGCCATTCCCTGCTTTAACGCGGAATCCTATATCAAGCAGGCATTGGATTCAATATCCATTCAGACCGTTTTACCCGATGAGATCCTCATCATCGATGACGGCTCCCATGACAGAACAGCCGAGATTGCCAGACAATTCCCCAAAGTCCGCCTGATCAGCCACGAACACAACAGCGGAATAGCCGCCTCCAGAAATACAGCCTGGCAATCAACCAAGAACGACATCCTGATTTACATGGATGCCGACGGCATCGCCGATCCATACTATATTGAAAAGATGCTCATCCCCTACAGCGATGACCGGGTTGCCGGCGTCTGCGGACACGGAATCGAAGCGATCCAGGAGAATATCTATGATCTCTGGCGCAAGGAAATCCTGTTCCAGCACTGGGGTGACAAATCACGAGATGAGATCTATTTTCTTTTCGGCTTATGCTCCTCATATCGGCCAAAAGTGCTCAAGGAATTAGGCGGCTTTGATCCGCTGTTTAAAATCAGCGGTGAAGACATGGATATGGGATTCAGAATTCTGGATGCCGGATACAGACTGGCCTATGCCCATGATGCTGTTGTCCACCATCAACGACGGGATGACAGAGAGTCGATCACCAAAATGGCCTACCGCCACTGTTTCTGGGGCTTCCTGGCCCAACGCAAGAACGGGACAACGCTGAACAAAATGCCGTTTGCGGCCTCGGTAATGACATTTTGCCGTCATCTGTTTATCTATGGATGTTTTAAAGGACAGATACGTTTCACTTTTCTATCGATCAGGCTGCACCTCCTGATGGCAAAGGCATGGCTTGATGCCCGAAACAGTTATAACAAAATGGTTTATCAGAATATCCTACCTGCCAAGCAGAGCTGGGAAGGACACATAAACCCGTAATCCAATGAATATTCTGAGTCTCTTCTTCTTTATCTGTTTTTTTATCTGCGTCATCGGCCTTGTCCTGCATTCCATATTTACGCTCTACTTAAAACTTGCCCTCAGACGTCAGTCCCGGAAAAAACCGTCCGAGTGTTCCGAACAACCGGATAGTGAGCTATCATTTGTTCATGTCATTCAACTACCTGTTTTCAACGAAGACCCGGAGATGGTCAAAGGGCTGATCGATTCGGCCTGTAAATTGGACTATCCATCCGAGAAGCTGGTGCTTCAACTGCTTGACGACTCCGATTCAGAACCGATCTCAGCCGCCATCCGACAACATATTCAACAGATACGGGACAACTCTCCCAACCTTCAACTCTTATACCTGCATCGACCTGACAGAATAGATTACAAGGCAGGTAACCTGAATTACGGTCTCAAGGAATTGGAGAAGTTTTTAACCAGGAAAAACCAGTGGCAGCCGGAGCGAATTATCATTTCCATTTTCGATGCCGATTATCAAATCCCTGCCGACTACTGTAAAAGAATTGAACCCCACTTCCACCATGACAAGGTCGGTATCGCCCAAACCTACACCTCCTTTCGCAACTCTGACACCAATGATCTCACCAGAGCCCAGACGATTTTTGGAGACAACATGCACCTCGATGAGTTATCGATCCGAGCAAGGACAGGTCACCTCTCTATATTCCGCGGCTCGGCAGGCAGCCTCAGGCTTTCAACTCTGCTTGAATCGGGTTGCTGGCAGGGCGATACCCAGATAGAGGATGTCGATCTGAGCTTCCTGGCCCAGTGCAACAGCTGGAAGGTAATCTATGACGACACCATTCTCAGCACCAGCCTGCTGCCGGAGAACTATAACGGCTATAAACTGCAACAACGTTCCTGGATGAAAGGGCTTATGGAGGTGATGCGGAAACGGCTGGGTCAAATCATGACCTCGAACAATCTCACACTGGCTCAGAAAATCATCGGTATCGATTTTTTTCTCATCCTCTGTCTCCAGGCAACATTTATCATTATCGGTCATCTGACACTGATTCCCGCCTACTATGTCTGGTGCACGTTCAGTAACTCAGCAGTGTTAAATTCGATTTTTATCCTTATACTATTATTCCTCGCTCTGACCCACATCCCCTTTTTCGTCCGCCAAACAGACAACAGAGAAAAACCGGTTGAACCGGAGTCGACAACAAACAAATCACCAGTCCGTACAGGACTCTTTGCCTTTGGCCTGATGACGGCCATGTTTATGACTCTTTTTTATGGTTCCATGGAGGGGCTGCTGGGAACAAAAGTCCATCGAGACCGAACCAGCAAAGGAAGCCTGGATGATACCATAGAAGAAGCCGCGGCCATTCCAGTCAGTTCAATCACCACATTACGAAGGATCAATTTCCTGGAACTGTTTATGGCCGTGTATAGTCTGGGTTTTATCGTCTGGGCTTTTTACGCTCAAGAGCTCCTGTTCGCTGCAGTCTTTTCAACCCTGACCATTATTTATCCACTCAATTTTCTCTTGTCAGTAGTTGCTTTGAGAAAAATCCATTCAGAATGACTAACACCCATTCAATCTTCTCCCCAAAGTTGCCCAAGCATAGGTTCTTCTCATAAACAGACAGTTAAGTGCTGTTTCCAGAAAACACGATTATTTAAATATCCAGTTATACAGATTCCGTATAACTACTGAAAAAATATAAACACTCTGGAAAAAGTGTGAGGAAAAACATGCCATACTTGTTCGCTGATCCTAAAAAAAGCCTTGCAAATTAACACGATATAGGAGTAAAGGGATTATATGTGTGATTCCTCTTCTAGGCATTATTTTATTTCAAGTTGATTAATTGGAGTTCAGCCTGTTGTGAAAAAGTATGAAGTGACCGGAAAATACGGAATCCGTATATAAACAAGTTCTCTTCCCAACAAATCATATAACGCTTGACGTTTAACGAAGAGCATTATATAGTTTCCTTATGATAAAGAATTTCAAATGCAAGTATACACAAGCTCTTTACGAAGGAAAACGCCCAAAGCAATTCAGGGCTTTTCAAGAGCAAGCAGAACGTAAGCTCCAAATGCTTGACAATGCAGTCGAGCTGCTTGATTTACGATCTCCACCCGGCAACAGACTTGAAAAGCTAGGGGGAGACAGACAAGGGCAGCATAGCATAAGAATAAACAAACAATGGCGTATATGCTTTGTATGGTCTGAAGAGCCCTGCGATGTAGAGATAACCGATTATCATTAGGAGGAATAGATTATGAATAATATGCGACCAATCCACCCTGGAGAAATCATCAAAGAAGAGTACCTTGAGCCTTTAGGTATGAGTGTTAATGCTCTGGCTGTTGCCTTACGTGTCCCAGCACCAAGAATAAATGATGTGGTAAGACAAAAGCGTGGCATCAGCATTGATACTGCTCTCAGGTTAGCTAGATACTTCAACACTACAGCACAATTTTGGATGAATCTGCAAATCAGTTATGACCTTAAAATTGCCA
>CAZLGM010000276.1:0-3497 GCA_964558875.1 uncultured Desulfocapsaceae bacterium | reverse complement strand
CAACAAGCTGAATAGATCTTGTTGCCATTTTCTCAAGGTTTGGATCATGGGTGACGTAGATGACGGTCATTCCCTCTTCAACCATCTCCTCAAAAAGGTCCATGATCACTCTTCCTGTTTTTTGATCCAGGTTGCCTGTTGGCTCATCGGCCAGCAGGATTGATGGTTTGGTAACAATCGCTCTGGCTATAGCTACCCGCTGCTGTTCACCACCGGAGAGCTCGCTGGGATAGTGAGAGGCCCGTTTCGCCAGGCCGACCCTGGCAAGGGCATCCCTGGCCCTGTCGAGTCTTTTTCTTTTAGGAACGCCGGCAAAGATGAGAGGAATGGAAACATTGTACTCAGCGGATGTTCTGGACATCAGGTTAAAGGACTGAAAGATGAATCCAAGGCTTTTATTTCGGATTTCAGCCAATCTGTCTTTTCCAAGTGAAGATACCTTGTCGTTCATCAGATGATAGGTACCGCTGGTCGGCGTCAACATACAGCCCATAACCTGCATGAGAGTGGATTTCCCGGAGCCGGACGGTCCGGTAATGGCGATGAATTCACCGGAATTGATTGACAGATCAATATCTTTCAGGGCCAGGACCTGCTTCTCGCCCGAGCCGTAAATATAACAGATGTCGTTCATCTGCATAATCTGTCTGTTGTTTTCCACCATATGATCAGTTCTACTCATAACGAAGCGCTTTGCCCGGATCAATTCTGGAGGCGTTCAGAGCCGGGTATAGTCCAAAGAATATCCCGAGCAGAATGGATGCAATCAGTGCCAGGATGAGAATATTAACAGAAATAATCGACTCGATTTTATTGTTGAGTATGATCTCTGTGAGCTTGGCAATAAAGTGTGAGCCGCTCACTCCGAAGATGATACCCACAATGCCGCCCAGGCAGCTCATAATGACTGCTTCAATGAGAAAGAGCCTGAAGATATCGTTGTCCTTTGCACCGACAGCCTTATACACTCCAATTTCCTTTGTCCTCTCGGTAACGGATACCAGCAGCAGGTTCATAATTCCAATGCCGCCGACAAACAGGATGATACATGAGATAATGGAAAACGTGAAACCCATGAGAGCGGATGATTGAGACAATGTTTCGATAAATTCCTTTTGTGATTGGATCTTGAAGAATTCAAAACCTCCATGTTTATCCGTCAACATTTGGGTTACCTGCTGCTGGATAATCGGAATGTGATCGATGGTGTCTATCTGGGTGAGGATTTCAGAAAATTTCAACTCGTTGATATTCGGTGCTTGTAACCCGATAGGCACAATAACCATCTCATTGATCATTTTATGTACCTGGAAATTGACTCGGGCCAGAACCCCGATGATGGTATACTCGTCTCCATTAAAATGCAGTTTTCTGCCAATGGGTGAAAGAGCTCCAAACAGTTGCCTCTTCACTTCCGCACCAATTACGCAGACTCTGTTCTTTTTGCGGGTATCAATATCGTTAAACGTCCTTCCTGATTGAAGCTTCCAGCCGTAAATGGAAAAATAATCCTTAGTTGTGCCCAGAAACTGTCCTTTGAACTGATTATCTCCGTTTTGAAAATTTACAATCTGATAGGTCACCGGCACAATTCGGCTGATATGGCTACTCGTTCTTGCGATAGCGTCAATATCCGTTTGGTTCAACTTGTTTTCCATGCCAATCACATAGGCAGGATCATTCATGATCTGCTTGTCGACCTGGACGGAGATGATTCTGCCGCTGCCTAACAACTCCATCTGGTTGATGACCTTTTGTCTTGTTCCTTCACCAATACCGACCATGGCAAGCAGTGAGGCCAGTGAGACTGTGAAGCCCAGTATCGTCAGAACAGTTCTTAACGGATGTTTGAGGAGGTGGCGCAGGGAAATAAGAATGGATTCGTACCAGACTATGATCTTCATGTAGGTAACAGGTACTAGTTCAATATTTTTTCAATCAGGGATTTTGATTGGGCCGCTCTGATGAGTTTTCTCTTTTCAATAATCTTATAGGGAACCAGGCTGACGGTTTCTCCCTGCTGCAATCCGGAGAGTATTTCCACCATATCCACATTACTCAAACCAACCTGAACCTTTCTCCGGTTGTAATCCTTGTCCTGTTTGACGAAAACGAACTGTTCATCCTGGTCTGCCGTGAAAACGGCCGGTAACGGAGCAACGAGGACATCTCCTTTCATGGTCGTCCTGATAAGTATCGTACATGAAAGACCAGGCCTGAGTTCCGGGCCTGAAGAAGTGAGACGAATTTTGATGCTATAACGGCTCACCTGCTGATTTGGGTTTGAAAAAGGACCGAGATCTTTCTGATCCATTGAAACAACGCTTCCGATCGATTGAACTGTTGCAGAAAAGATTTTGTCCGGCCAGGAGTCCAAAGTGATTTCAACATCCTGTCCTTCTTTAATCTTAGCAAGATCTATCTCGCTGGCCTTGTAATTGGCAGTGTACTCCGTCAGGTCAGCGACAACCAGGGGAGGAGGTGCATTGGCGCTGAACTGAGTGGCGATGTAATCGTCGACCTTGATGTTGAGCTGAAGAATGGTTCCATCAATTGTAGATTTAAGACAACCGTTGGTGAGAGTGGACAGCTTGTCATTTAAGAGATCAGATCTGGAGATTTTTCGGCCAAGCTGTTTTCCAAGAAGATTCAGTTCGCTGTCTAAAGCGGACATATTTTCTTCTGACCATTTGAGTTTTTTCTGGACAGACTCAAGATCTACTTTGGTGGTCAATCCCTCTTTATACAGCTTCTTCTGGAATTCGAGCTGTTTTTCCAGCTCTTTTTTTTCCATATTGCTTTTTGAAAATCTGTTTTTCAGGTTCAGCAGATTGAGCTGGGTTTTCGGTTGTGTTTCGATTGTGGCTAAACATTGATCCTTGTTAACCACATCTCCCTCACTGACATGTATTTCTTTTACCTGTCCTTCGATAGAGGAAATCAGGTTGACCACTCTTTTTGGTTGGACCTTGCCGCGTCCGGTAATTCCGGTAGAAATGGTAGAACGTGTTACTTCTGCCGTTTCAAACTCGGGGAATTGCAGTGAACCGTTGGAATGCGAATCAATTCTGACCTTCATGTAGAAGAGCAGCGCTGCTATGATGATAATGATGACGAAAATAAGCTTTTTCACTCTAATGCTCCGGTTAAAGACATCATTTCAGAATCAGTATCTAGCCTACTTTGGAGATCGCCGCGGTCACTACGTTCCCTGGCGACGACAGGAGGTAGCTCTGGTCGTAGCGAGGCCGCAGGTCGTGGCAATCTAATCTTATAATAAATTAAGCTTTAGTCGGATAAACCTTAATTTCTCAAACCACCTTCACCTGTCTCAACGCCGTTTGACGGTACGGTTTTGAACCATTCCGGATCCTGTTTCAACAGCAGCTCGATATCCGTAATACCGCAATTGAGTTTAAGCAGCATCTCAACACCAAGATACCTGTTAACGGCGGCAAGATAATTGTTTTTTCTTTCGATTTCCTGTTTCTGGGCTT
>CAZLGM010000275.1:0-3502 GCA_964558875.1 uncultured Desulfocapsaceae bacterium | reverse complement strand
CGGTTTGCCAGATCCTGGCATGCGCCGGTCGGAGGCCTGTGGGGATGTTTGATTGTTGCCAATACCTTTATCGACACAACGTTGAATTACGTTCCTCTTGCTCTTGGTATCAGCGGCTGCGAGGCTATAAGAGAGTTTGGCTGCCATGACGCCTCGATACGCTGGATCAATGATGTTTTGATTGGCGGCAGGAAATGTGCCGGTTTTCTGATAGAGGGATACAGGACATCTCCTGGAGGTGAAGATTATCTTCTTGTCGGCTTCGGGATCAACCTCAACAACGATATTTTCCCCCCACATTTAGGCGACATGGCAATTTCGCTGAAACAGGCGACCGGAAAGATGGTGGATAACAATGAATTCTGTCTTTCGTTTTTTGCCAAACTTTGCTGGAATATCGGTCTTGTCTGTTACGAGGAGCAGCAGAAATTAGTTTCGGGCCGTTATTCGGGTTATGGCGGCTCCCACCTGCTTATTGAGCAATGGAAAAAACTCTCAGACAGTTTAGACAGACGGGTACTCTACGGATATGACGTAGAAGAGAGTCCCCAGTACCGGGCAAAGGCAACTGATATTTCCAATGACGGCGGCCTGATCATGCTCTTGGACGATGGTGAAGAAATTGTCGAGCATAGCGGTGAGATACGTTATCTCAGCTAGCTCGCATTTTTCATAAACAGTTTGTACATAACAGTGTAACTGTTCATGAGAAATGGGGGCTATTTTTCCATCTCAACCAACACCTTCCAGGCATGGATATCCTTTTGGAAAAGATGACGCAGGTAAGGTCGCAGAACAGTAATTGATTCTTTTACGTTAACCTTCGATGGCTTAAGCCTGTGCAGACGATCCAGGGGAAGCTCCAGGGCTGATTCCAGGAATTTAATGGTGCCGTGGGAGAGGGGTTGGTAATTCCGGCTCTGCTGCTCTTTTACACAGCCGTCACAGATGAGTGTTCCCGATATTCGGTGAAACAGATATTTTCTTTTGGTTGATAGGGGTTGCTGGCATCGGCAACAGATTGACAGGTCCGGTCTGTAGCCGATGATATCCATCAGTCTGATCAGGAAGAGTGATAGGACTGGCCAGTGGTCTGCTTTTTGATCAAGGGTGCCAAAACACCAGATAATCAGGTCAAAGAGTCCTTCATCGCCGCTGAGTTCGCGACTAGTCATCAGGATGAACTCCCGGATCACTTCCCCGCTAGTGTATAAATAGCTGTTTTTACGCAGGTTAAGGTAGCTGTTAATGAGATCTGCCTCGGTAACAAAAACAAGACTGCTGCGATTGTTTTGCTGATAATAGAACCGTAAGTGAGAAAATAGTTCCAGCTTATTGACAAAGCGTTTCCGGCTTCGATTGGCGCCCTTGGCGATACCTTTCAACAGGCCGATATCTTTGCAGAAAAATGTGACGATCTTATCTGATTCTCCATGCTCATAACAATCGAGCACAACAGCATAAGAGTCATGAATGATCTGTCCCATGGAACAGGCTATTTACTAATGGTGAGGAATCTTGACGGTTATCAGTCCATACTCGGGTGTGGGCAACTGCTGCATGAGGCCGTTGACGGTCAAACGCACATCGGTCTTTTCGGGCAGCAGCATAGTGATATTTTCACTGGCCATCCAGCTCCGGGTATCACCCGACTGAAACAGATAATTCTGCGGGTTCTCATTATCCTTGATGATGGTTACCTTGGTCACGGAAGGAAAATACGCCTGCAAATGATATTGAACGTTGTCCCGCTGTTGCGACTTTTGAATGGATTCCTTTTGCGTGGGGTCTGATGGGACCGAGTTTGAGCGAATTTTCCTGCTCAGGTAGCTTGCCGGATTCCAATCCATTGACCAGCTGATCAAACCACCTATGATGATGATGGCGACCAGAGCAAAACCCAGAATAGATCCCAACCTGAACGACGGTTTGTCTGTCATTGTGTGAATCTGGTTGTCTGAGCTGAGCAGGTTGGGAGGATTGTTGTCCGGTTTGCCAAACAGTTGTGTGTGTTTGCGATATTGATCGTGGATATAATCCACGTCAAGCCCCAGGAATTTGGCATAAATAGTATAAAAACCGTGGGCAAAGGGTTCGTGGGGCAGGGCACTGAATTCGTCCGCTTCAATAGCCTTTAAGGTGGTCAATGGAATTCTGGTCTCGTCTCTGACATTTTTCAGGTCGATTCCGGCAGTTTCCCTTCTCTCCCTGAAAAGATCCCCTAACGGTTCAACAGTTATTTCTTCGGTATTCTGCACCATGATTTAACGAAGCTGTAAAAAGAAAACGTCTCTTTTCCCCTTCTGGTCGGATGAGGGTCGACTGATCTGTCCTACATTTTTTGAATATGCGCCTTTTGCTTGATCTGGTTGATCCATTCTTTATAGGCCTGCTGAAGTTTTTCCTGGTAGAGCTTATTCTCGATCTCTTTTTTAACCGACTCCAGCGGTGTTTTGGGGACAATGGACTGATCTTGGGCTGACAGAAGTTTGAAGAATTGGAAGCCGGCAGCTGTTTCGATGATATCGCTGACTTCACCCTGTTTAAGGGAGGTAACAATGCGGCTCATATCTTCAGCCATATCCTCTTTTTTAAATACACCGATATCGCCGCCGTCCTCAGCTGACGGCAGGTCGGAGAACTTACGGGCCAGTTCCCTGAAATCGTTTCCCTGTCTGGCCAGAGAATGGACACGTTCTGCACGTTTGCGGGCGCTTTGTTTTTTCTGATCCAGTTGTGCGGCTGCCAGTCCGGTGGTTGACTCATCTTCCCAGGTGAAACCGATCTGCAGCAGATAATATTCATCTTCCTTAAGATGTTGGGTGTAATGGGTATCGTAATAGTCCAGGACCATGTCATCGGTGATCGCGATTTTCGAATGGAGACTCAACCCGACTAGTTTCTTTTGCAGAAGCTGGCTTCTTAAATTGTCTCGATAGGTCTTCTCGGTAATTCCTCCCTGGTCAAGCTTGATCTTGAATTGCTCGAGAGTAAGATTGTTGTTCAACAGGATCTTGTCCATGGCTCTTTGCACTTCACCGTCAGAGACCCGGACGTTCATTTCTTTTGCTTTTTGTTTGATCAGTGCTTTGTCGATCAAGCCGTTGAGAACATTTTCTCTTGCGTTAGACAGCATTTCCGTGAGCTTTTCGGCGGGTGCCGTCTCTGTTACTTTCCGAAAATAGACTTTGCCTTCCTCATCAACTTCCGACATGGTAATTACGGAGTCGTTCACCACGGCAACAACGCGGTCGACCAGTTCGGCTTTACAGGGATGGGCAGCCAGCAGGAGAAAGGCTGCCACCGGTATGGCCCGGGTGAAGAGCCCTTTTGTACATAGAAGAAGTAAGTTAAATTGTTTCATATAATGCGATTATGTGAATAGTGAATTGACAAAATAATGGAAACGGGCCACTCATCGATATGATCCGTCCGGCCTTTTTTACGACGATATCACAGGCTACTCCAAAATTGGCCTTGTGACAAGAAGATAAAGTAATTT
>CAZLGM010000274.1:0-3515 GCA_964558875.1 uncultured Desulfocapsaceae bacterium | reverse complement strand
CCGATGCGTTCATCGTTGTAGGAATACCAGGCGCCGCTCTTGTCGACAATATCCTGTTCAACGGCCAGATCCAACAGATCGCCGGTCTTGGAGATGCCTTCACCGTAAACGATATCAAACTCTGCCAGCTTGAACGGCGGAGCAACTTTATTTTTAACAACCTTGACCCTAGTCCGGTTGCCGACCACCTCCTGGCCGTCTTTGATCTGGCCGATTCTTCTGATATCAAGCCTCAGCGATGAATAAAATTTCAGGGCGTTGCCGCCGGTGGTTGTCTCAGGATTACCGAACATGACCCCGATCTTCATACGGATCTGATTGATAAAGATCAGCACAGTGGCAGAACGGTTGAGTACACCGGTGAATTTTCGCATGGCCTGGGACATGAGTCTTGCCTGCAATCCGACATGGGAGTCGCCCACATTGCCGTCAATCTCTGCCCGTGGGACCAGGGCGGCCACCGAGTCGATAACGATAATATCGACACCACCGGAACGGATAAGGATCTCGGCGATTTCCAACGCCTGCTCACCAAAATCGGGCTGGGAGACCAGCAGATTTTCAACATCTACTCCCAATCGTTCAGCATAGTTGGTATCAAGGGCATGTTCTGCATCGATGAAGGCCGCAGTTCCGCCGGCTTTTTGGGCCTCGGCCACAGCATGCAGGGCCAGGGTTGTTTTACCCGATGACTCAGGACCGTAGATCTCTGTGACTCTTCCTTTCGGCAGACCACCTACTCCAAGAGCAATATCGAGACTTAATGCTCCGGTAGAAACAACCGGAATATTTTCCATTTCCCTGTCGCCAAGACGCATGATTGAGCCTTTGCCGAATTGGCGCTGGATCTGGCTTAAGGCGTTATCCACTGAACTGGTTTTCATTTTTGACTTATCCGGTGTCCTGGCCATTTGGTTCTCCCTTCTTATAAAAATATTAAGTCTATCTGTGTGAATTATTGTGTCAATGCAATTTAAGCAGGTATCTTCTGATCAGGTCCAGAGCGGTCTGAGCCGTCATATCCTGAATCTGTTTCCTGTTGCCGTTAAACCGGAACCGGTACGTTCGCTCTTCCGTTTCGGTGGAAAAACCGATAAAGACAGTGCCGACAGGTTTTTCAGCAGTGCCGCCGGTGGGACCGGCAACACCGGTCATGGAAATACCGATGTCCGCTTTGCTCCCCAGTCTGATGCCGGCTGCCATGGACCGGGCCACCTGTTTGGATACGGCCCCGTACCGTTGCAGTTGTTCAGATGAGACATAAAGATACTTTTCCTTCATTGAGTCGGCATATGACGTTACTCCACCAAGAAAATATGATGAACTGCCGCTTACTCTGGTCAGCTTGCTGGCAAGCAGCCCGCCGCTACAGGACTCGGCAACCCCAATGGTCTTGCCTTCCTGTGTCAGCAGTGCGCCGACAACCGATTCCATAGTTTCCTGGTCGTATCCGAAGATTGCATCACCAAGAGCTTCTTCGACGATTTTGCAGGCTGAATGAAGCAGTCTGTCGGGGTTATTGTCAGAGAGGTCTCTGACGATAAGACTCAGGTGAACCTCAGGATGGACTTCATAATACCCGATTTGTATGGAATCGCCAAACTGAATCGGCTCAATGAGTTGGTTAATCTCAATTTCATTCAAGCCGAATATCTTGAACAGTTTCTGGTGGGTGGTTATCTGTCGGTCAGACTGCCAGTCAGCCAGTTGTGGAATGACGTGGTCGGTCATGAGTTGCTGCATCTGGCTGGGTATTCCGGGCAAAAAGAATATCGGCGTGTTGTTGTGAATCAGCAGGTATCCGGCCATCTTGGACTGGGGATCAAAAGGATCAGCGCCCTTAGGCAGCCATGCCAGTTTTTCCAGAGGACTAACGGGGGAGGCGGAAATCTGGTCAAGGTGAGTCCGGATGGTCGACAGAATTTCAAGATTGGGCACGGTTGGACGGTTCAATGCCTGGGAGACGGCCTCGTTTGTCAGGTCATCATCGGTGGAACCAAGTCCTCCGGTAACAATCACAAAATCAACCCGTGAGATGGCACGTTTTAAAGCGCCGCCAATCAGCTCCGGTGTGTCACCGATGGTATGCATGGCATAGATTTCGTATCCAGCCTCAAAAAGATGTCTGGCGGCAAAACCGGAGGTGGTATTGACGATCCTCCCCGATGTCAGCTCATTGCCGATGGCGATGATTTCTCCCCTCATGCTGCACTCCTGACATGTTTTCCTATGACGTTTACGTCGTCGAGGCCTGTTATTCGAATCGGAACAATACGGTTGATCAGCTGGTCGTCCCCCTGGAAATGGAGGGGGATATAATTATCGGAAAAGCCTTTCAACAACCCGTGACTGTCACGCTTTGCCTCGACCAGCACATCCCTTGTCGATCCGACCATACGTGAATAAAAGCTCTTTTTCTTCTTTTTATCCAGTTGTTTTAATGAAGCGACCCGCTTTGTTTTCACCGCTTTTTCCACCTGATTATCAAAACCTGCCGCGAGGGTGCCGGGCCGTTTGGAATAGGGAAAGACATGAAGGTAGGTGCAGTCGAGCTTTTTGAGAAATGAGCGGCAGGAATCAAACTGCTTATTGGTTTCTCCGGGAAAACCGACAAGAACGTCGATACCGATCGCCGACTCCGGCAGCCTTTCCCGGCACATGTCAATCTTCTCTTTGAATTCTGCTGTTGAATATCGCCTGTTCATCCTTTCCAGAATATCGTCATCACCGCTTTGCAGGGGTATGTGAAGGTGCGGCATAAAGTTATCGATGTTAACCATGAGATCGAGCAGCCGATTGCTTATCTCGTTGGGCTCGATCGAACTGAGACGATAGCGGATTCCCGGTGTAGTCTCACACAGGGTCTTCATGAGCCGGACAATATCGTATCCTTCATTAAGGTCTTTACCGTAGAGACCCACATGTATTCCGGTCACCACGATCTCCCTGTATCCCTGCCGCTCGAATTCTCTGGCCTGCCAGAGAACACTGTCAATGGACAGGCTTCTGCTGTGGCCTCTGGTAAACGGTACAATGCAATAGGTGCAATAGCTGTCGCAGCCGTCCTGAACCTTCAGATAAGCCCTGGTACGGCCTGGAAAATGGCTGACAGGCAGCTCGCAAATATCCTTTTTGGACGAGATTCTGGTCATTACCATGGCAAGGTCTAATGGCTCTTCCTGCAGGGCGGTACTGACCAGTAGATGTTTGTTGCCGTTGCCGACAATACAGACAGGCTGTTCCTCCAGTTCCTTCATCTCGAGGAGATTCTGAGCATCCAGTTGGGCATGACAACCGGTGATTACAATTTTGGCTTCAGGATTTTCCCGGGCAGCACGACGGATCAGTTGCCTGGACTGGGCGCCGGCTTTACCTGTTACGGTGCATGTATTGATAACCACGATATCGGGCTGTTCACCATCATCGACAACATGACAACCGGCTTCTTCGAAAGAAGACGCAAAAGATGCCGATTCGTACTGGTTGACTTTGCAGCCAAGCGTTGTGATTGAAAT
>CAZLGM010000273.1:0-3538 GCA_964558875.1 uncultured Desulfocapsaceae bacterium | reverse complement strand
ATTACCAGCGGCGAACGTCCGGTTGGTATTTTTACAGAACGTTCCCTGCTGAGAAAGAAACTAGCCGGCAATCTCGAAAAGGATCTGGTCATGGAGGAGGTCATGACACCAGAGCCGATCACCGCTGAACTCAATGTCAACATTCATGAAGCCTATTTCCTTTTTCTCCGGCATAAAATCCGGCATCTGATTGCCACTCACAAAGACGGAACATTGGCCGGTATCCTAACGGAGACCGATATCCTTAACGGTCTTGGAATCGAGTACTTTGTCTCTTTTAATGAAATCAGCAATATTGCCACCAAAAAAGTTATTTCATTGAAAAAGAAAAACAAAGTATCCACAGCCATGGAACTGATGAACAGCCATCATATCAGTTCAATCGTTGTTGTTGAGAAAAAGAAGCCGGTGGGCATTGTGACCGAACGGGACATTGTCCGGCTCATTCGTGCTGATATTAATACTGAAGACACTCAGCTCAAAGAAGTAATGAGCGAACCTGTACTGACCGTTCCCCATAATATTTCAACCCACGAAGCTGCCAAACTTATCCGCAAACAGGGTGTTCGCAGGTTGGTGATATTAAAAGACAACGGTAAGACAGGAGGTATTGTAACGGAAACGGATATAATCAAAGGGTTAAAATCCGATTACATCGATTTACTCAAAGAAGTGATCGAAACCCAGGTGGTTCAGCTGAAATCGGTCCGGCAACAGTTGAATAATAAGATCATCCTCGAAGCGATGATGCACTCCTCAACCGATCTCGCCTTTGTCATTACAGATCTTGATTTTAAGATCCTCCATTCAAATACCAAGGCTGAAACACTTTACGGTTATTCACCCAAAAATATCAATAATAATTCGATCCAGAAGATCTTTTCAAAAGAAGGGGTTTCCGCGAAACAATTCAACAGAGCCATTGACTATATTCATCGTAAAGGCAGTTTCGATTTCACACATACCGTCAAGTCCAAAAACCACATTACCCACATTGAGTCCAATGTTTTTGGCATTCTGGGCGATGACGAAAAAATTCTGGGTTATGTGCTGATCGGTAAAGATATTACCAAACAGACCGATATCCAACGCCATCTGAAAAAACGCAGCCAGGAGCTAGAGGAAACCAATGCGGCTTTAAGGGTTTTACTCAAACAGCGTGAAGCCGACAGGGAGGAGATCAATAAAGAGATCCAGAGCAATATCGACAATCTTGTGCTGCCGTTTTTTTCTAGACTACGGTCCAAGCCGGTCAGTGACAACCAGAAACAGATTATCGAATCGATTGAAGCCAACATACGCCAGATCACCTCACCAATTGCCCAGAATATTTCCTCATTCTACAGCAAGCTGACCCCGGCCGAAATACAGGTGGTCAACCTGGTTAAAAACGGCCACTCTTCCAAAGAAATAGCAGATCTTCTCAACCTCTCCCCCGGTACAGTCTATACCCACAGGCGTAATATTCGCAAGAAAAGCGGAATTACCAACAAGAAGGTGAATCTGCAAACTCTTTTACAGCAGATTGAGTAAGGAGTCGTCCGAAAATGAATTGGACGATATCGCGCTCAGATTTAGGTCAGATTCGGA
This sequence comes from uncultured Desulfocapsaceae bacterium, assembly GCA_964558875.1. Lineage (GTDB taxonomy): Bacteria > Desulfobacterota > Desulfobulbia > Desulfobulbales > Desulfocapsaceae > CAZLGM01. Next base: position 1,948 of record CAZLGM010000273.1, on the reverse strand, counting down.
GTCTGCGCTTACCTGTTCAATCTGATTGAACAAAACCGCAAGCGTAGTTGTGCTGTGTTGAGGATTTTGTGATTGAAGATCGAGCAAAGATGGCTTGAAGATGAGATGCGAGATGTTTAAATTATTTTCGGACGGCTCCTAAGTCAACATCCTCGATAACGGATATCCATTTCTGTCCATGAAATCTTGCGCAACACCAAATTGTTTATCTTCCATTTTTCCTTTAATAACATTCGTCTTTCAAGATACTCAATGCGATCTCACCCAGCCGATCTTTTCATATTAGGTATACTGAATACCTAATACGTACCAAATCATTCCGTATTGACTCCAGTAGCCTGTTTGTGCAATAGTTGTTAGGTATATCATAGAGAAAAGTCCGTTCGCTGATATTTTGATATTTGCAATTATCGATCTCAGGAACGATAACTCAAACTCACCCTCACATTTAGCATTGATGGAATAGAAAAATGGAAAAAACCAAACAGCAGTCAGATCGAAAGAAATCAGCGGGCTCCGGGTCAATGGACAAGGATGTTTCCAAAGTCATTCGGGAATCATTGAATCGCATTGATGATAAGTCCAAACAGCAGGCCCTGCAGGCGCATAAATATAAAAAGTTGAGAAAACTGCTTTCCAAGCAGGACCGGGAAAAAATTCTCGAGTCGGCTATGGATAAGTATTTCAACAAAGAAGAGCTGGCTCCTTACCAGGCCGAGCTGATCAAAATGCAGCAGCATGTCGAGAAGGTCGGCAAGAAAATGATCATCCTGTTTGACGGCCGCGACGCCTCCGGAAAAGGCGGAACAATACGTCGAGTTGCCAGGTATATGAACGAAAAACATTACCGTGTCGTTGCTCTTGGTAAGCCAAACAAAACGCAACAGACCGAGTTACATATGAAACGGTATATTGAACAGTTTCCACATGCCGGTGAAATCATCCTTTTTGACCGTAGCTGGTACAACCGTGCCATGGTGGAGCCGGTGATGGGATTTTGTTCCCAGAAACAATATAAACGTTTTATGAACAAAGTTGCTTTCAATGAACGTAGTTACACCGACGACGGCAGAACCATTCTCATTAAGCTATATTTTTCCGTCTCCAAAGACGAGCAGAACCGCCGTTTTGAGCGCCGCAAAAACGATCCGCTCAGGCAGTGGAAACTCAGCGAAGTGGATCTTCAGGCCCAGGATATGTGGGATGAGTTTACCGAGGCAAAATATCGGCTACTGAAAAAAACTCATACCAGCCAATCACCATGGTATATCGTCAAATCTGACGACAAGCATCAGGCCAGACTCAATACCATGAAACTGATTCTCAGCAAGGTCAAGTATAACAGACGAAGCAGAACACTTGACTTTGTTCCTGATCCGAATATTATCATTCCTGGTGATGTCGAACTGAAGAACATGAAGAGAGAAAGAGACAAGTACGGTAAATTCCTGTCTTAAATATCCGGCCGCAATGCTGCAGCCTGCACTATCACACTCAGACATCAAAGAGCAGCATAGGTCAATGAAACAACAAGTACAAGGAAGTCGTTTTCCGCTGGAGGAGATATGGCAAACGGTTTAATCAAAGTAGTAACCAAAGACAAAAACGGAAATTCGGATGCAGTGAAAATCAAGCTGCTTGAAGGGACCGCCTTTAAAAAAATGACCAAAAAGGCAAAGGCTGACCGGGTCCCTGTTTATATCAAAAAAGACCACCTCAACTATGAAGTTGAGTTGAAACAATTGCAGATTGAGCTGATGAAGCTGCAGAAACACATGAGAGCGACCGGCAAGCGTATTCTCGCCATTTTTGAAGGAAGGGACGCCGCCGGCAAGGGCGGTACCATCAAACGAATCACCGCCTTTCTCAATCCGCGCGGATGCCGGGTTGTGGCCCTGGACAAACCAAACGCCACTGAAATGACCCAATGGTACTTCCAGCGCTATGT
>CAZLGM010000272.1:0-3615 GCA_964558875.1 uncultured Desulfocapsaceae bacterium | reverse complement strand
CTCACCCCAACTGATATCTGTTTTTGAAGTGGCCACCAAAGATAATTTCAACGAAAGTGGATATCTGGCAGCCAATGCGGATGTGAAATCGGCGGTTGATAACGGATCATTGAAAAGCGGCTGGGCCCATTTCAAACGGCATGGTCACAAAGAAGGCAGAAAACAGCTCCGGGATGATTATCATACGCCAATCATGAAAATGCGGCTAAAAAAAGCCGAAACAATCCGCTCCATTCTCAAACCGGATGTTGATATTGAGCAAACCGACAGCCATGTCTATGACTACCGGGGACAGGGACGTAAAGAATCGTTTGGTTTTTCGGAAACGGCTAATATTTCATCAAACAGTTATGATGAAACACCGCTGAAAATCATCGAGCAATATCCAGATGGATTAATTCTTGACTGTGGCGCAGGTTTTCGACCGGAATATTATGAAAACATTGTCAATTATGAAATCGCCCCCTATCCGACAACTGATGTACTCGGCTTTGCCGAGGATTTGCCGTTTGGCGATAACAGCTTTGATGCTGTTTTTTCTTTTGCCGTTCTTGAGCACGTTAAATATCCTTTCCAGGCAGCTGCTGAAATTTGCCGGGTACTTAAACCTGGCGGCACCCTGGCTGTTGGCGCCGCCTTTCTCCAGCCCATGCATGGGTATCCGCACCATTACTTCAACATGACCAATCTTGGGCTTCAAGCTCTTTTTGAGGACTCCATTGAAATTGAGCAACAATTTGTCAATCAGGGAACCAGCCCCATTGCATCACTCTCATGGTTTCTTCAGGAGTGGATGGACAATCTGCCAACAGATGCCAGAAAGAAATTTGCCAAGATGCGCGTCGGTGATTTTACCGCAAAAACACCGGATTATTATTTCGACAAAAATTTTGTCCGTAAACTGCCGGAAGCAGCCAACTTCAAGCTGGCCTGCGCCACTAAAATGGTAGGCAGGAAAAAGCCATTATAGCAGTCTCCCACCATAACTCCTTGATTTAAGGAAAAAGCTGAACTATTTTATAGAAAAGGTTTTTCGCTCACGTTCTTCTGCAACAGGAGTACATCATGAAAACGAGTATCAAGTGGCTATTGGCCGTCTTTGGCGGATTCTTGACCCTGGTTATCTTAGCTGTTGTTCTCCTCCCCATCTTCATTGATCCTAATGATTACAAGGATGAACTGATCGGTTTTGTGGAAAAGAAAACCGGTCGTCAGATCGATCTGCAGGGAGATATGGATATGGGCCTGACCTGGGGTCTTGACGCGGTATTTAATATGGGCCGTGTCAGCATATCCGGCATCGCTCCTTTTGCCGACAGTCAGTTCGCTGCCAGTGACAGGGTAGAAGTTGAAATGGCGCTGTGGCCGCTTTTATTGAGAAAAGAGTTAAACATCTCCAAAATCAATCTTAAGAAAGTCCACCTCAACCTGATCAAAGAAAAAAACGGCATAACCAACTGGCAGCAACCGCAAGCACCAGTTTCACCAAAACCGGTTACAGTTAAAAAACAGAAAAAACCTCAACAAACAACATCAAAACCTAGCAAAACAAAAAAGGTACAACTTCCAAAAATAAATCTTGGTGGTATCTCAGCCAAGGATATCCATGTTACCTATGACGATCGTCAATCAGGCCAGTCATTCAAACTCTCCGATTTCAACATGGAATCTGGCCATGTTCGGGACGGCAAAGAATTCCCGTTTAAGCTCTCAGCCCATGTTGACCTGAAAGATTCCAAGGGTAAAAGTCATACATCTGATCTCAAACTGCAATCCACCTTTCAACTCAACAACTCCAAGCAACAGGTTCTCTTTAAGGATTTCATCCTGCAGAGTGCGGTTGTCAGCGATGCCCTGGCAGCGGTGAAGGAACCGATCACAGCATCGCTCAGCGGCCATATCGATCTGGGCAGTGAGCAGGTGCAGGTTGATACCATTGATGTCAAGTTCGATCAGTCGAAACTGACCGGCAAACTCCTGTTGTCCGGATTTAAAAAGCCTACCTATACAACAACTTTGCATATCGATGGTGTTGATCTTGATCGGTATAGAAAAAAGAAAGCGAAGGAGGCGGCCAAACCATTCCTGCTGCCCGTTCAACTCCTCAAGGCCTTGGCTTTCAAAGCCGACCTCACAATCGATAAGTTGAATTATGCGGGTATCAATCTCAATAATATCACTGTCAAAGCAGAGGATGATGGACAAAAAATAAATGTTTCCGACCTGTCGGCCAAATTATATGGCGGCACCATCCAGCTCAAGGGAGCACTCGACATGAAAGGAAAGGTTCCCGACCTGGATGTTACCGCCAAACTGAACAATGTTCAGATGGAGTCCCTGCTGAAAGACCTGAAAGATACCGACGAAATCAGCGGAAATGCCCAGATTGACGCCAAAATCATAGCTTCCGGCACCACCGATCAGGAAATGATCAGAAAAATGAATGGCGACCTGGCAATAGAGTTAAAAGACGGCATGATCAAACCGCTACAAATTTTAAAGGTTGTTCGTATTGCCAAGGCAATCTATCTTAAACAGCCATTCGGTGGAGAAGCGGCCGACCAGCCGTCTGGCTTTGCCTCCCTCACAGCAAAAGGCAAGATTAAAAACGGCGTCTACCATACAACTACTATCAATGCCAAATCCGACTTAATGAAAGTCACCGGCAATGGCAAGGCGGACCTGGCTAAAAAATCTGTTGATTATAAACTCAACATTTATCTTGCCAGTGAGCTCAAACGCGATCTTGCCCAAGGTAAAGTCGTCTATGATGAGGCCCCTATCATCTATACAGTTAAAGGCCCCATTTCCGATCTTGACCAGAGCGCCGATGTCACCAAGGTGCTGGCTGAACAGGGAAAGAAACTGCTGATGAAAGAAGTGAAGAAACAGTTGCAGGGCGGCGGTTCTGGAGGAGGATCACTCCTGGATGGTTTAAAGATGTTCGGTCGATAAGAGTCTCCGTCTTTTATTTGACAGGACCAAGATACGGGTTTATAGTGCCGCTTCACCTAATCATCCCATAACATAACCAAAAGAGCTTTTTATGACCCCTCCTCCTCATGTTGTCTATCACAGGGCAACAGTTATCCGTTCCAGACGTGAAACACTCAATGGACATCGATCCATCAATCTGTGGTTTACCGGGCTATCCGGCTCTGGAAAATCGACCCTGGCCCATTCTGTTGAAGAAAGACTGCACCTGATGGGCTGCAGAACGTACGTGTTCGATGGCGATAATGTCAGACATGGGCTGTGTCAGGACCTGGGTTTCAGCAGGGAGGACAGAAAGGAAAACCTGAGACGGATCAGTGAAATGATCAGCCTCTTTCTCGACTCCGGTGTTATTTCCCTGACCGCGTTTATCTCCCCGCTTAAGGCAGACCGGGATATGGTAAAAGAAATAATCGGTCATGAAAACCTTATTGAAATCTTTTGTGACTGTCCCCTTGATGTGTGTGAACAACGCGATGTGAAGGGGCTTTATAAAAAAGCCAGGGCCGGAGAAATAAAAAACTACACCGGCATCTCGGCACCTTACGAAGAACCGGTCAACCCTGATATTGTTTTAAATACAGCGGAAACCTCCATTCGCGATTGTGTCAACAGTATCGT
>CAZLGM010000271.1:0-3616 GCA_964558875.1 uncultured Desulfocapsaceae bacterium | reverse complement strand
AAATGCGGATCGAAGAATCGGCGGCCCGTAAGCAGGCAAGAATCGACCGGGGACTTGATACAATCGTAGGAGTCAATAAATATCAGCTTGAAGATGAACAGAACGACTTTGAAATCCGGGAGGTTCCAGCCACTGTACGAGACGAACAGGTAGAACGTCTTCAACAGATCAAAGCCAGCCGTGATAATGAAAAAGTAGACCGACTGCTTGAAGATCTGACAACCGGTGCTGAAGGAGATGCCAATCTCCTGGAACTGGCCATTGAGGCCATTCGGGCAAGGGCCACAGTAGGCGAGGTGTCGGATGCCATAGAGACTGTTTTTGGCAGATACAATGCCCAGACCCAATGCATTTCCGGGGCCTATGGTTCCGAATTCGGCACAGACACCGACGAGCTGAAAGGTATCAGAAAACGCACCGACTCTTTTGCTGAAACCCACGGAAGACGGCCGAGGATTCTGGTAACCAAGATGGGTCAGGATGGCCATGACCGGGGGATCAAAGTCATTGCCAGTGCTTACGCCGATATGGGCTTCGATGTCGATATCAGTCCCCTGTTCCAGACTCCGGCCGAAGCTGCCAGGATGGCTATCGAAAATGATGTTCACGCTGCCGGTGCTTCGAGCATGACAGCCGGTCATAAGGCCCTTATCCCTGAGCTTGTAGCTGAACTGGCCAAACAGGGCAGAGAGGACATCCTGGTGGTGGCGGGAGGTATCATCCCGTCTGATGATTACGATTATCTTTATGAAAGGGGTGTTAAAGCCATATTCGGCCCCGGAACCTCTGTAATAGTTTCGGCCAACAAGACCCTTGATCTGATTGAAGCCAAACCGGATCTTCAATGAACCTTGATCCCGAATATTACATCCGGGGAGTGCTTGATGGAGACAGGGTTGCCCTTTCACGAACAATCACCTTGATTGAAAGTTCACTGCCCGAGCACCGCAGATGTGCCGACATTATCATCGAACGGCTGCTGCCTCACTCGGGAAAGGGCATCCGTATCGGTATTACCGGTGTTCCCGGTGTTGGTAAAAGTACATTCATCGACAGCTTTGGTACCTTTCTTACCTCTCGGAACAACCGGGTGGCAGTCTTGGCCATAGACCCGTCCAGCCGGCGGAGCGGCGGTTCCATCCTTGGGGATAAAACCCGCATGGAGAGGCTGTCAACTGACAACAATGGTTTTATTCGTCCCTCACCTTCCGGACGTACTCTTGGAGGTGTGGCACGTAAAACAAGAGAGGCGATCCTTGTTTGTGAGGCTGCCGGATTTTCGATCGTTCTGGTTGAAACGGTGGGCGTTGGCCAATCGGAGACCACCGTTGCCTCGATGGTCGACTTCTTCCTGGTATTGATGCTGGCTGGTGCTGGTGATGAACTGCAGGGGATTAAAAAAGGTATTCTTGAAATAGCCGATGGTATTGTCATTAACAAAGCGGACGGTCCTGATCTGGCCAAGGCCGAACAGGCTGCCGCCATGTATGAAAGAGCACTGCATCTTCTCGCTCCAGCCAGTACAAACTGGTCGGTGCCGGTAATGACCTGCAGCTCCCTGGAGGAAACCGGGCTTCAACAGGTCTGGGATACAGTTAACAATCATCGGGCTGTCATGACCAACTCAGGAGAGTTTGTTATGAAGCGGCAAAAACAGACGCTTGACTGGTTTCATTTTCTTATCGAAGATGAATTGCAGAGTTGGTTTTATAACCATCATCAGGTTAAAGAGAAACTACCGGAACTGAAACGGTCCATTGAGGAGCACGCCATCAGCCCCTCCAGTGCGGCCGCTGAACTACTTGGGCTGCTAAAAGGATCGTAACAGACAAATCAAAGAGATTGCAGTAGTGAATGATCCTCGAACAGGTGAACACAACGCAGGAAATACTTGAAGTGCATTCACCAGCGAATGCACAAAAGGAGGGATAAGTAAGTGTACGGACTAGAAGCAATAAACGCCCACAACGGCTGGTCAATGGCTATAGTCGGACCGCTGATTGTGATGTCGGGGTTGACGATTCTGGCCATCATCATCTCCCAGCTCCATAAACTGGTAGCCCTGATGGAGGGGAAAGACAAAAAGGACTCGGTGGCCAAAACAGAGGCTGCAACTGAGAATCCCGACCAATTGACCATTCCGGACAGAATACCGGATGACATCAATGAAGCGGCCCTAATATATCAGCCGTTAATTGATCAACTCGAACAACCCTTTGAACTGCATGGGCTTTATGAGATTGCTGCCAAAAGCCAATTCCCCCATCCCCATCTGACCATTAACCGCTTACGGGATGCCTCCATTCTCCAGGATGAAGGGGATGGATTATTTACCTGGAAAGGTTAAGTTTATAACTTTTACGAGGAAAAAGAATGGAACTGCTGCTCCAGTTTTTATCAAACACAGGTTTTTTTCTGGCTGATTGGCGCAACCTTGTCATGCTGGGTGTCGGCTCGCTCTTTGTCTACCTGGCCATTGCCAAGCAGTATGAACCGCTTTTACTGCTACCTATCGGTTTCGGTATCCTGGTGGGTAATATTCCCTTTTTCAAGGGTTTCGGTCTCGGTATCTACGAACCCAACTCTGTACTGCATTATCTCTACTTCGGGGTAACCACCGGCCTCTATCCTTCCATAGTTTTCTTAGGTCTGGGAGCGATGACCGACTTCTCGTCCCTGTTGGCCCGACCCAAGCTGATGCTGCTGGGTGCTGCCGCCCAGACCGGTATATGGGCAACACTCTTAAGTGCCCTGGCCCTTGGCTTTCTGCCCAAAGAAGCGGCCTCCATTGCCATTATCGGCGGTGCCGACGGGCCAACCTCCATCTTTCTGACCGCAAAACTGGCACCCCACTTAATCGGCCCCATTGCCATTGCCGCCTATTCCTATATGGCGCTGATCCCCATTATTCAGCCGCCGATCATGCGGCTATTGACTACCAAGAAAGAGCGGGTGATCCATATGCCGGAACCCCGGCCGGTATCCAAGAAAGAGCTGCTGATCTTTCCGGTAGCCGGGCTGTTTCTCTGCTGTTTCCTGGCGCCTGCCTCCATCCCGCTTTTAGGTCCCTTTTTCTTCGGCAACATCATGAAAGAGTCCGGCGTAGTTGACAGGCTGGCCAACACTGCCAGCACAGCGATCATCGATACGGCCACCATCTTCTTAGGCCTTACCGTGGGTGCTTCCACCCAGGGCGATGTCTTTCTCAATCCCAAATCAGTGGGTATTTTCCTGCTTGGCGCGGTTGCCTTTTCCATTGCCACCGCATCCGGTGTGATCTTTGCCAAGATCATGAATCTATTTATGAAGGAGAAGATCAATCCGCTGCTTGGAGCTGCCGGTGTTTCCGCTGTTCCCGGTTCTGCCCGTGAGGTACACCTGGTTGGTCAGCAGGAGGATCCAAGCAACTATCTGCTGATGCATGCCATGGCCTGCAACTCCTCCGGGGTTATTGGTTCTGCTATTTGTGCCGGTATTCTATGGAGCTTCATGGCCCATTGACGAGTAACCGAGCATCTTCTAGCACTGCATCTTTGCCCGATTTGACCGTTCGATATAGCCCTAACTATAATCGAACGGTCAAATCGAACAAAGCTGCAGCACTATCGAATGCTCT
>CAZLGM010000270.1:0-3629 GCA_964558875.1 uncultured Desulfocapsaceae bacterium | reverse complement strand
TCCCGGTTAAACTCGATCACATCGGAATCGTTGGCAGCCAGAATACCTCCTGCAGAGTCAATCTGCGTACGGAGAATAAGCAGGCTTCGATGGTACAGGTCCTGGAGCGCCCCGGACAGTGCATCCAGAACCGGTGTTTCTTTTCTTACCCACAGACGCCAGTAATGTTTTGAGCGGGATATCAGTTGATCGACACTCTTATATTTTACCAGTTGATCAAGGCGATGAACCTCCTGCCAGTCCTTGCCGGCACAGAGCCAGTAAAATGCCTGTTTGTCGCTGTTTTTTTCAACAGTAAGACGTAAAGCGATTGTCGAGTCGACAGACCCCTGTGAGATTGGGTTGCCGGAGAGGCTGCCGTCTTCGGCATCCTTATAGGTCCCTTCATGCTGACCACTGTTTTTGCGGCCGACAGCAACCTGGTGGATCGATTCCGAATCGTCAATCCCATTAATAAGAAAATAACGGTTTTGTTTGTAATGAATGATACCCCCTGATTGCGGATCGACCGCGGCAGTATCACCTACACTATTTCCCAGGATATTGAAATCATGATGAAAAAAAAGCCGGATTTCTCTGTCTGTAGGAGCCAGATTGGAGACGGTTATTTTTCTTAAAAAAATGCATTCGTTAAAATCAACCGCCTCGTTGTAGCTTATCCGCACCTGGAGCCGGTCATTCTGGAAGACAACCGAGGAGACAAGGGTGTCGTTCTGGTATTGTTGAGTAATTGACCAGCCGTTGTCACGGTTGATCCAGCTGAACTGGCCGCCCAGCCAGATTCCGGTCCGGGAAAGGGAGCCGCCGAGATGGTTTTCCTGACCGACATGGGGGAAATACAGATCCCGCAACTGATGATTGTTGTCAAAACAGATCAGAAGTTTACCGTTTCCAAGCGGTATATCACGAGGCATATGCTGCTCCTTGTCTTCAGGGTGAACCCGGATTTCTCATGAACAGTTTGTTAACAATATCATGTTGAAGACTATTAACTATTTTCCTGGTTTATCTGTTAATTACACTGTTGTGCACGAACTGTTCATGTGAACTCCAGGTTAGCCTTCTTCATAGAACTTATATCCAACTCCCCAGACGGTAAGGATATAGTGCGGTTTGGCCGGATTTTGTTCGATTTTGGCCCGCAATCGATTGATATGGGAGTTGACGGTGTGATCATATCCTGAATGGCTGTATCCCCACACCTGCTCAAGGAGTTCGGCTCTGGTATAGACCCTTCCCGGGTTGGAGGCAAAGTGATAGAGGAGATCAAATTCTTTAGCGGTCAGGTTGAGGTTCTCCCCATTATCGGTGACCATCCGTTTCTTGGGATCGATTGTCAGGGAATCGGCTTGAATGATCTTGTTATTATTGCTCTTCTGACTGGCGGGTAGAGCCTCTATCCTTCTGAAAATCGCATTTACCCGGGCCAGCAGTTCCTTGATTGAAAATGGTTTTGTCAGATAGTCGTCGGCTCCCTGGTCCAGACCCATAACCCGGTCCAGTTCGCTGGAGCGAGCTGTCAGCATGATAATCGGTATATAGGGCGATCGTGCACGAATTTTACCGCACAGATCGAGTCCGTTGATACCGGGCATCATGATATCCAGGATAATAAGGTCGTAGGATTTTTCCTGTAAGGAGTTCCAGGCCGAAAGCCCGTCAAAAAGGATGTCCACATCGAAGCCAAGATCGGTCAGGTGGACTTGCAGTAAGCGAGCAAGATCGGAATCGTCTTCAACTACCAGGATGTTCTTCTGCATGACAAATTCCTTATGAATTTTGTTTCAATGGTTGATTTTTAGGGGGGTCGACTCACTTCTATAATCGGAGAAGACCAGATTGTCAGGGTTATTAACCTGATTTTAATAATAGAAACGGTGCCTCCCCGATGCAACCTCTTTATGAAATGTGAGAGTTTCGTTATTTTTCTTTCATCGTCAATGGATGTAAAATTATACCTGTAGTACTTTCTAGAGATCGCCACAGTCGCTACGCTCCTTCGCGACGACTGGAGCTGACTTTCTGTCATCGCGAGGGAACGAAGTGACCGCGGCGATCTCTTAATAAAAAGAACCTCGTAGATAAATTCAGACAAAGAAGGGTTGAACCGATATGAAAAACTTGCGTTTTACATTTAGTGTAATCTCATTTGTGGCTATTGTGTTGTTTACTGTAAACAGTACGGCTTCCAGTGGTGTTGATCATGAGCTTTTTAAAAAGTTTCTTGACGGTGCCGTAACAGGTGGTGAGGTCGATTACTCTTCTTTGAAGAAGAGGACCGCACTGTTGGAGAAGTATCTGGATTCTCTGGCGGCAATTGACAGCAACGGGCTGGACAGTCAGGAACAGTTCGCCTTTTTTATCAACGCCTACAATGGATGGACAATCAAGCTTATTCTCGATAATTATCCCGGAGTCGGTTCCATCAAGGAACTGGGCTCTCTTTTTAGGAGTCCCTGGAAGAAAAAGATCTGCCGTATCGACGGAAAGTTAGTCAGTCTTGATCATATCGAGCATGAGATACTTCGACCCCGCTTCAAGGATCCCCGTGTCCATTTTGCAGTAAACTGCGCTTCCAAAGGCTGTCCACCTCTGAAAAGTACTCCATATACCGGAAGCGAGCTTGATCAACAGCTCAATGAAGTGACCATCAGCTTTATCAATGACCGGAAACATAACCACCTTGAAAAGAATACCCTTCATGTCAGTTCGATATTCAAGTGGTTCAGCAAAGACTTTAACAACGATATCCTTTCATTTTTCCTGCGATATGGCGATAATGAGCTAAAGGCTCAATTGGAAGAAAGAAAAAGCAGGATTTCGATTGACTACCTTGACTATGATTGGTCGTTGAATGGGAAATAGGGGATGTCGAAAATAGGGACACATATATTCTAAAGCGTGTGGCGGCTGAGGGAAAAGGATATGAGCAGGTACCCGGAAGTGGAAATCTATGAGAATCCTGAACAGCTGGCAGAGGCAGTGGCGCAGGTGTTTGTCCGGGAAGCGGTAAAGGCCGTTGAGCAGAGAGGCCGGTTTATGGTTGCTCTTTCCGGTGGTTCAACCCCCAGATTGGCCCATAAAATGCTGGGAGAGCTTTTTAAGAAGAAGGTCCCATGGCATTCGGTCAATATTTTCTGGGTGGATGATCGATGTGTCCCCCATGACGATCCAGCTTCCAATTATGGCGCTGCAGATGATGATTTTCTTTCCCGTGTCGATCTTCGACCGGATCAGGTGTATCCAATGCCGGTGACAGGTTTGCCGGAAACCGGAGCCATTGAATATGAGCAGACTATTCGGTCTGTTTTTACCACACAGGAAGATGAGTTGCCCCAATTTGACTGCGTTTTTCTGGGTGTTGGAACGGATGGCCATACAGCCTCGCTTTTTCCGGGTCAGGAAGAATTGTGGGACGAAGATAAGCTCATTCTGGCGGTTCGCGGCGGCAATCCGCATGTTGATCGGCTGACTATGACGCTACCGTTGATTAATCGGGCCAAACATATTGTGATCCCTGTGAGTGGCCGGGCCAAAGCAGTTACCCTTGAAGAGATTTTCAGTCAACCTGGAAAAAACTATCCCATCCAGAAGGTCAAGCCGGTTGACGGCAAACTGAGTTGGCTGGT
>CAZLGM010000269.1:0-3687 GCA_964558875.1 uncultured Desulfocapsaceae bacterium | reverse complement strand
ATGATATCAGGATTATCGATGAAGAGATTGAACAGATCGATTTCTCACTGAGACCTGATATCGTAGGTATCACTGCCCTTGGAAACACGGTCAAACGTGCCTATGAGATCGGTGATTTGTTCAGAGAGCAGGGGGTAACCGTTGTCATGGGCGGCCCACAGGTCAGTTTTAATGTGGACGAGAGCTTAAAGCATGCAGACTCCATCGTTATCGGTGAAGCTGAAGGAGCCTGGCAGAATTTGCTGGACGATTTCGAAAAGGGCCGGGTCCAGCCCAGCTATAAGAGAAAAACACCCTGCGAATACAAAATCAGCCCCATTCCCCGCTGGGATCTGATCCAAACTGATGCGATCATGGCCATGCCGGTCCAGGTCTCAAGGGGCTGTCCATATAAGTGTGAGTTCTGTGTTGTTCGCAACATGCTGGGCAGGCGTCATCGCTATCGCGATATCGAGAATGTGATTGATGAGATCAAATCTCTGCCTAAACGGCAGTTGACATTTGCCGATGATAATCTGACCGCCGACAAACAATACGCCCACGAGTTGATGGACAGGCTGCGTCCGTTAAAGGTCTCCTGGATGTGTCAGGCGAGCCTGGACGTGTGCGATGATCCTGAGCTGCTGGCCAAAATGGCTCAGTCCGGCTGTACCTCCATTCTCCTCGGCATTGAATCACTTGATGATGCGGCTTTGAAAGAGGCGGGAAAACATCAGAATAAAATTGAGAAGTACGAAAAAGGTATTGAGACCATCCACAATCACGGTATCCATGTAATCGGCTCATTTATCGTGGGCTTTGATACCGACAAACTTGATGCCTTTGATACGATTTTCGATTTTGCCCTGGAAATGGGGATTACTATGATCTCGCTCAATGTCCTGAGCTCCTATCCCGGAACGGACCTGTATGAACGAATGAAAGCGGATGGCCGGATAAATAACATCGATACCGACATGCTGGGGATTTATCCAACCATGCAGTATAACCTGGTCTCTCAAGGCGACATGTTTTCAAAATTCTTTTCGACTTTAGAAAAAATGTACTCATATGAGGTGACTCTGGAGAAAGCCCGAAACATTTTGACAAACGGTAGGTTTACCCATTACAATGAAGCGGATATCAGTGTGATCGATAAGCTGCGGTCCATGGCCTACCTGTTTCGCCAATACCTGATCACTGGTAATGCCGCCAAACGAGAGATGTTTCGATTCCTGTTCTCTCTTGCCCGCAGGGGTACTGTGAATATGGGCAATGTGGTCGAATATCTTCTGCTTCTGGCCTCGTTCAACGGCTATCTGGAAACCACCCGTGAACATCGCGCCGAGATTCTGAGATTAATCGAACAGAACGACCCAGGCCCACTTGCGGCTGAGAAGAAGAATTAGGTCGATAATCATTATTGATAAAAGGTGGGACAGTTGATATGATGGTTTGCCTTTATTGACAAGGTTAGAGTATTGGTCTTATTAAAAGAGTAGAATCAAGCAAACCGACAGGCTCCAACTCTCCCCACAATGGGTGACAATTAGCAGGAATGAAACAGATAACCCCAGAAATAGAAACGGAAATCAGAGATATGGTATTCGACTATTTCTCTGAAGAATGTGATATCGACAAGCAAGAGTTGGGTGACGACACCGACATCATTGAGGAGCTTGAGGGCGATTCATTGATGCTGCTCTCTCTTCTTGAGCTTGTCCGAAAAAAATACGACCTCACCATTGAACTGAGAACCCTGGGCCGGCACCTCATGGAAAAACCGGCCGATACCCTCGGCCAGGTCATCCTTTTAACCAAAGCGATTATTCAACACGGCAATAATATCGTTAATGTGGAGCTCTAATTTGTGCTCACTATCCAGCCCTCTTTCTTTTACCTGAACCCGTGATGGAGTATGATGTTTTGTTTGATATCGCTTTGATATATCATGAGATTATTCGATTATACAATTAAACCCATGAAAATGACTCGCCCTTCGGGGCGTCCGCTAGCACTGCATCTTTGTTTGACTTAACCTGCCGATATAGTTCACTATTATTGGCCGATTAAGTCAAGCAAAGCTACAGCGCTATAGGACGCTCACGGATGCAGGTTTAACTGTCCGGAAAACGGTTGTTTCAACAAACCATTGGAGCCCTCGGGCCTATTTGAGTTTTCCTTTCCAATTCGGTAGACGATACACCAGCCACCGTGTTATCAACGACCACCCATATAGACTTTCAATCGAACAATTCCTTAATCGGTTGCGGTATTGACGCGGAAAGTATTTCAAGATTTGCTTCCTACTCCAGCACAAACAACCCGCTGCCCATGGTCTTTTCCGAAAAGGAACTCGAACACATCAGAACCCTTGACGACAGGCCTCTTGGTTTCTGCGCCTCGTTTTGCTGCAAAGAAGCATTTTTTAAGGCTGTTGGTGTGCCAATCAATTTCACCGAATGTGAACTGTTTTACGACCCAGCCACATCCGTTTTTCAACCGAATATTTCCTGCTTCCCCGATGATCTGCCGGGGTTCATCGGTTGTAGCGTCCGATTTTTTTATCCTCAAGCGGATGAGTTGGCAGCGGTCCTGTTTCTTTTTGGAGCAAGCAGCTAATGAACAAACCGATCTGCATCATTGGCGCAGGTATAGGTGGATTGTCCGCCGGGGTGCGCCTTGCCCAGGCCGGCAGAAAAGTCCTTCTCTTTGAAAAGGAACCCCGCACAGGCGGATATGCCATCTCCTACACCAGAAAGGGATATCGTTTTGACCTGGCTCTCCATGTGATCCCCTCGGGCGGCCCCGGGCAGGAATTTTCGATAATGACCAACAAGCTGGGTCTTTCGAAGGATGTTAAGTTTATCCGGCTGGCGCAGGGGTTTGATGTGATCCTGGGTGACTACCGGTTTCAGATGCCCAATTCCTATGAACAACTGAGACAGAAACTCGGTGATGAATTTCCCCATGAACGTGCAGGACTTATCCGTTTCTTTAGTGATCTGGAAAAAAATGCGCAGTGCTATGCACCTCTTTTCGATTATTCCGTTCCCAAATATCGGTCACTTCCTGCATTTCTCCCTAAAATTCCATCATTTCTTAAACACTCCGCTCAAAGCACCAGGGACTATTTATACAACACCTTCAATGATGACCGGTTGGTAGCCATTTTGTTTCAGCCGGCTGTTTTTATGGGCATCCCCATGGATGATTTCCCTGCTGTCAACTTCATTCTGATGTTCTATCTGTTGATGAAAAACGGTATGTATACCATCGAAGGGGGTGGGCAGGGACTGACCGACAGTCTGAAAGAACGCTTCCGTCAGCTTGGTGGAACAATAAAGACAAAGTCGGAAATCAGGGAAATCGTCATCGAATCCGGGAAAGCCACGGGAGTGGTAATTACTGACGACATCCAGTACGACTGCTCGGCAATCATTTGTGCCAATAATCTATATGACGTGGTCAACAGACTGGTGGGTCGATCACATTTTTCACAACGTTACCTGGACAACCTCGACGAGCTATCCTGCTCGATCTCGGTTATGGTCCTGAACCTCGGCCTGAACCGAGACCCAAAGGAACTGGGAATAGGGAGCCACATCACCATGACATTTCCGGACGCCGATATCGACAGCTGCATGAAAAAACAGGAAAATCGGACCACCATGGATGGTTTTTCAATCACCGCCCACTGCAATTCCG
>CAZLGM010000268.1:0-3704 GCA_964558875.1 uncultured Desulfocapsaceae bacterium | reverse complement strand
GGAAAATTCAAGGGCTACTTTTGGGCGAATCGGTCGCGGATCTCTTCGATCAGCATGGCGTCTTCCTTGAACATTCTCGGGTACGGATTCCAGTCGATGCCGTTGATTGTCCATTCGGAGATGATCTTCATTTTATACTTGAGTGGCTTTTGCTGTTCAATGGCGGCGATGAACTCGCTGCGTAAGCGAAAGTTGCCTCTGACGGTCTGGAAGGTCTTCTCTTTTTTATTTGATTCGATATATCCGGATTGGGGATCGAGCTGGGTAATGCCTGAGTACCGTTTGGTCACGGTATCGACAAGTCGGTGCCAGGTCTTCTCCGGGTTCAGGTATTGATTGACCAGGATATAATGCCACTGATTTGGCAAGGGCGACTCCATAGTCTCGTTCCACATGGGACTTGAATTGAGTTTTATCGTTAAACCTGTTTCGCCGTAATCGGCAAGCTTTGAGTTGCCTATCTTTTTCTCTTCCAAGAAAAATCCGGTCTTCTGTGCAGTGATGGTATACTGTTTTTCAATGAGAATTGCATACTCATCATTGGAGGAGTACTTGGGCGCTTCAATCTCGATCTTAACCGGGGCTTTGCCTCTGTACACATCATCAACCTTAATATCGGCTCCAGTGGGAATCGTCTGAATCATCACATGTTTTGGCCGCTTGGCACAACCGCCGAATATGAGAGCGATCGCGGTTAGACAGATGAGTATGATGCTGCTGTTTTTTGTTTTCATGGGTTATTTTATAGCTTGTGATTTTTTTCTATAGGTCAATAGCAAGCCTTCCGTATCTTCCCCATCCACAAAAGGGGTTATCTGAAAGAGAAGCCACCCTTCCCTGGCATACTGTTCATGAAGCCGGGTGGCTTTTTGAGCAAGATGTTTCGGATTATCCTCTTCCAGGTAAACTGTTACCGTTTGCACACCGGTCTGCACTTCTTTGAAATGCTCGGGCAGCAATTGGGTCTTCGGTTGAGCATATGCACCTTGAATGACCAAAAGGCTCATAATGAAAGCAGTTGCCAGTATGATCCTTTTCGATACAAAAATGTTCATTCATCTTCTCCTTTTCAAGAATTGAATCCTAACCGATGATTCCGAAATATTGCTTTTCAACCGCCCCGAGTGTTTGTCCATTCGTTAGTGCGGTAGTTTTGCTTGATTTAACAGTCCGATAATAGTATGCGGCTATATCGGATTGTTAAATCAAGCGAAGATGCAGTGCTAGCGGATGGACAAACGCTCGGGGTTATAGTGGACCCACCCTTACCAATCTAAACCCTATGTACGGTACTTTTGTTTTCTGATCAATTCCCATGCGAACGGTGGGAGTCCTTTTTTCCTTGTCTTCCATATAAGAGCCTCCCCGCACAACACGATTTCCACACTTGGGATAGCTATAGGCTTTCTGGCTGCTGTGGTCATCCGTATATCGCTCCGACCAGCAATCCTGGGTCCACTCCCACACATTACCTTTTAGGCCATAGATCTTACACAGATCACTTTCAGCATTATAGACGGTCTCGACCCGCTCAGGTTCTTCCTGGTCTTCATCGATATCGGTCTCGTAGAGCGGAGAAGCTGTCTGTTCTGCTTTGTTACATCTCTTGGCCACATATTCCCATTCCGCTTCCGTTGGCAAACGGTAGGTCGTGCCACTTTTCTGGCTTAACCAGATGGCAAATGAGGCGGCATCACGCCAGGAGATATTGGTTACCGGAAGCTCTTCAGCCCAAAGTTCATGAGGTTGTATTTTGTCGCCATATAGACTTTTTTGGTACTCCTGAAACATGCCGATGGTTACTTCATGGATCATGATGGAGAATTCCTGCTCGATATTCACATTATGGATAGGCTTTTCGTTATACCGTTCTCCTCCCATAAAGAAGGACCCCAAAGGGAACGACAGCATCCATGGTCCGTAACCGCCGCCTTCTAATCTCTCCCGCTTGGCCTGTTCCGGAACTCTCGGATCGACTCTATCCCGGTTGTGCAGCCATAATAGATCTTGCTGCTGGGTGGTTTCATCCTGCTGCTCTGATTGTTCGGTCAGATTTTTTTGAACGAGCTGGTTAGCCTGGACCTGTTCTGTTTGTTCCACGACCGGTTCAGGAGAGATGGGTTGTTTTCTTTCATCTGCAGCTAAAGGTTGAATACTTCCTGCTTCTTTTGGCTGAAGTAAGGTTTGATCTTCCTCCGGCTGTGTTACCTGGGCAATTTCCGGTTTTGGTGGTGCTGGTGACATTAAGATCTCATCTACATTTTTCACTTGTCGACGCTCTGGTTGCGCGCTATCGCCAAACACCTCATCCGGATCGACAACCTCTTCATCAGTCCGGTCAACAGCTTGTGAGGGTGGTTCTATTGGTTTTTCAGCAGCCGGTGTATCATCCGGCCCAGTCAAACGGATTTCCTCATGAGCATCCTTCAACAGCCGCATATTGTCTTCTTTTGTTTGTTCGGGCTGGTTATCACGGCTGCTTTCCCGATCATCAATGGTTACTGTACTGCCGATATTCAGGTCGGTAACCGGTTTAGTTTTCGGTTGTTCCTGTGGAGTCTGCTGGGCAGGCTGATCGCTTGCAGTTTCAGGAACAGCCGGTGTCGGTTCGGAAGGAGGTGGAGGTATCGTTTCAGCCGGCTCCTTATCTTTCAGGCCTTGCGCTACACTATCGGCGATTTCTTCTGGTTGAACTGAGCTGGGTTGGTCAACCTTTTGTTCGACTGTTTCTACCGTCTGAGATCCAGAAGTTTGTGGTTCATCCGACAAGGATGGTTCCAGTTTCTCCTGCGAATCCTGGGATACCTGCTCCGGTGCAGCCGGCTCAACCTTTTGAACAGGCTCGGTTGATTCGACGACCTCTTTCTTTACTTTTTGTTCTTTCTTTGGCAGGAGTATTTTCGGCTGTTCAACCTCGTCGCTTTTAGCCAGTTGCCCGCCTGTGGTCCCCGGTGTTGTCTTCTCGGGTTCTTTAATGACCGATTGAGCTGGTTCAGGTGCAACAGGTTTATCTTCTACGGCCACCTCTGTTTTGGTCTCTTTTTCTGGTGCTGCAGGAGCTGTTACCACTTTTTTCTGCTGACCTGCTTTCTTATCCTGCTGCAGATCAGCGTCTGCTTCGTTTTTCAATTGCTGGGCATACTCAGAAGCGCGCTCCAGTCTCTTTGTCACCATCTGCTGCTGTTCCTGCACGCGAAAAACACCTTTTATACTTCTTGAAAAATAATTGGAAAAAACAACCTGTAAAATCTCATACTCGCCAAAGGTAGCGGATGCCGGAATAAGAAAAGTAGTGTCGATAATCCATTTTCCTTCGGTACGCCGAACCTGTTTATTTTCCAACAGGGCAATCTCGTTGCCATCGAATTTCAGGGACTTTCGTTCAGTGACTTTAAGGCCCTCCTCATCAACACCTTTGAGCTCGTAAACAACGGCCACTTTCACAGTTTTATTAGGGGCAACAATTTTTGGCTGGATGTCGATAGAGAGAAAACGGAGCCCATCCTTCGGACCCGGACGGCAATGGGCCTCTGGAGCAGGCAATGAAGAGCACAATAGTGCGATAAAAAGAATCTGTAATAATCTCGGCCAGGTCATTATTGTTTAAACAGGTATCAAATGAATATCCGTCTCAGCGGTCAATTCCATTAATCGAACATCTTTCATAATATGTTTTGTCATATCTTTCAATCTGTCATAATGTA
>CAZLGM010000267.1:0-3709 GCA_964558875.1 uncultured Desulfocapsaceae bacterium | reverse complement strand
AAGAATGTTATTTGCGGTGTTGGTACCACAATATATGTGCGAAAAACCAAAATCTTTCGCTGCGGTTTCTAAAGCCGCCAAAAGTTTGCTTCCTATACCTTGTCTGCGAAAAGAGAGGGGAACAATTCCTGCGGCTGCCCACGGGTACAGATGTGGGTGTGTCGAAATCGATTCTTTTTTTAATACAGCCGCGCCGCAAAAATTCCCATCAAGAATTGCAGCTACTCCAAAAGGTAGTCCCTTCTTATTCGCATATTCATTTAGATCTACCTGTGCATTCCCTGGCCCACACGAGCCATAATAAGACGCCCATTCAGTTTCAAATAAACTTTGCAGTGATGGCAGAAATTCCGGGTGGTCTGCAAGTGGCTCAATTTTCAATTGTCCCATCATTGCTTAAGTTTGTATTTCATGTTTTGGGGTCTAACGTTGCAAAAAAAGGTGCAATTGGAGCGATTCGGAATTTGCATCCGAGTTAATTTGCCTTGTTATGTGCCTGGCTTCCAACTACTTTATCAAACTTGCTGTCCATACAGGCGCTGACATTGGTTGTAACGAATCTGCCATCCAAAAAGATGAAAATCGTGGCAGGTGTCGGGGCAGCCTGTGCTTGTTCCATTGTTTCCAGTTTGATTGTTTTGAGTGGCAAATTCCGCTTTTTTGCAGTGACAACACCTGTTATGCCAGCGCACCCTTGGAATCTGCGGGTGCTTCATTTCTATCAGTTTCCGTATAATCTCTAACCACTTCCGCAACACGTATTCTATAGGAGCGAAATAGAGATTCCTTACCCTTTTTTTGTGCGTTTCTATGCTCTAGAATATTACGCCACTCCGCAATCGAATTTTCGTCACGCCAAAAGGAAAGACTGAGTATTTTCCCGTCTTCAGTTAAGCTTTGAAATCTTACGATAGAGATAAAACCATCTCTGTTTTCAAGAAAACTACGCAATTTTGCGGCAATCTGAAGATACTCAGGCTTTCCTTCCTCTGTGGGGATTACTTCAAATATTACTGCTAGCATTTGCACCTCCTAGCAACATAACGGTGAAGGTCACCTGAAGCAAAATTGCGGAACACGATGTATCAGTCACAGATGAACTGCGGGCGTAGCTCTTTGTTGACTATTTTGCCTACCTTTTGCTTTCAGATGAATCGTTTTGTTCGCTGCTGAATCTTTTTGACAGTAATGCCCTTTTTATCAAGAGAATGATTGTTTTCCATTTTTCTCAAAGCCTTATCAAGCATCATCTATTAATTAACTTCCGATTAGCTGGCCGGAACAGGTTATCCTGACTTGAGCGGTGATCAAAAATAATGGGAAAGCCAAAATCAAAAGTCTGACAAGAATCAGCTTAGTTATTTATATACGCCCGCACCAAGCAGGTACTGTTCAACTTTGTTTCCAAACTTCAGGTCAACCCGCAAAATATAACTGGTCTTCTCGACTGGTTTCTCCTCTCCGGGTTTTGGCCACATATAATCTACCCAGCCTGAGCCAAGGTCTTTGGCTACCGCAATGAATTCTTTAGTAAACTCTTTACCTGCCACATCCTTTAAATTGAGCATATTTTTCCCGATCAAGTTGGGTTTTATCGGATGGGCCATTATGATCCCATCAAAATTCATCATAAACACATAGACAGTCCCTTTCACGAACATCCCATCTTTCTTATTAATCTCAGCCAGAGTAGCCACCAAACCGTCATTCTTTATCATTTCGGCTGCGGCTTTCGTTTTCGCGATACACTCCTGTTTATCGATTTCAACATTTGCCAGAGCGCTTCCTCCGAAGCAAAGACCTAGTACGATACTTATTATCATCATCAAATTTTTCATCGCATATCTCCTCTTATAAATATTCTAGATAAACATACACCTTCAACATTGACTTCATAGGGGACCACAAACCAGAACCTCTTGACTTCACCTCCTTTAGGATTCAAGAGTCCTGTGCTGAAAGGCAGATATTATCATACCTAACATGGAAAAGAAACGGCAAAACAAGTTATGGATCTACGGTGCACCTCTGTTAAAGCCTGGTATTTCGAACAATACATACCCTAGATTGGTATGATAACGACCAAAAAAACACTAAAAAAATCAAATCCGCTCTTATCTGACTTTGCTAACTTGGAGACGACAGTGGTTCAATTTTCAATTTTCCCATCATTTTGAAGTCTGTATTTCATATTTTGGGGCTAACATAATGATATATTGTGCTAGCTAATCCTGTAACAGTTCAGTCACAGCCTTCCAATCGACAGGGCCGGTTTTCCGTCGCTGCAAGGGCACAAAGTGACCGTTACGATCTTAGGAGTACACAGTATAAGAATATTCGAATATTCAATAAACTACCTTATCCGTATGAATCATACGTATTTAAAGTTGACAAATAATTGTTACGAAAAACGAATAGGTTTTTCAAACAGGTGAAATGATTAAGAGGTGAAATCCTATTGCATGAAAGAGTATTTAACAGTTAATATGCACGATATTTATCTGCCCAAATAATAATATGAAAAGAACACTTTACATAGTACGGGGGTTGCCTGGAAGTGGAAAAAGCACCCTTGCAGCTAAAATTGCCGCCCAAAAACAGTGTCAACATATTGAAGTGGACATGTTCATGACAGATGCAAACGGCAATTACTCCTTCCGGAAAGATAAACTCAAAGCTGCCCACCGATGGTGTAAAAGAACTGCTGCAAAAGCTTTACAGAAACATGGAACAGTCGTTGTCTCAAATACTTCTGCTACTCTGCGAACGCTGCTTCCCTACTTCATGATAGCATATCGTTATAAGGCCTTGATTATCATAAGAGAACCTAACACTCTTTGGCAATGGGATGTTGTTGAGTGTGCAAAAAGAAATAAACATAGCGTTCGACTTGATATTATAGAGGACTACAAAGCCAGGTGGTTTCCCATTAAACCTGCTGCATACAGCTACCGTGATATGTGGCATGGTGAGTTACTGGTAAAACAGCAGAAACAGATTATTTTGGCCAGGGATTAAAGCTGTTTAAGTTATTAATCTCTTGAAAATCAGAGACATTTCTTGTTATCAGTGTCGCATTATGCGCAAGGGCAATGGCCGCAATTTGGCCGTCCTCGACACTGATAGGTTTTCCAAGCTTTGTTCTGTTCGCAACCAGAGAACCATATTGTATTGCAGCTTTCTCATCAAAGGGAAGGCATTTGTCGGAGAATTCGGCAAACATTTTTTGAGAAGCGAAACGGAGATATTCCTTACGCTTACCGGAAGGAAGTAAAGCAATACCAAGTTCTATTTCCGCTCTTGTGATTGAACTGATGTAAAGCTGGTGAGTGTGTTGATTGTCAATCCATTGAATTACATGTCCGTTGGGGGTTGGTTTCATCATTTCTGAAAGGACATTGGTATCAAGGATTTTCATTTTGTATTCTCTTTAAAAAGATCACTGTTTCGTGGAAACGACCTTTCAGGAATTTGAAGTTCATCCAGGTCGGATTGTTTGAAATATTGGTTGATTCTGCTCCCTAATCCTTTAATGTCAGGCTCAGATGAAAGCTCTTTTCTGAGAATGCGTCGTACCTCTTCTTCCATAGAACATCCATGTTTTGCGGCAGTGATACGCAATTGCCGCTTAAGAGAGTCATCAATATTTCGAATTGTAAGTGTTGCCATAATTGTCTCCATTATATAATGAAAGCATTGCATCCAATGC
>CAZLGM010000266.1:0-3736 GCA_964558875.1 uncultured Desulfocapsaceae bacterium | reverse complement strand
TTTTCTTGTATCAATATATATATTTTTTACAATTCGCGGACGTTCAAAGAATTTTGTTTTGCCACCGAGTGTTCAGCTCTTATTGTTGCTCTATGGGGCCTGGGTAGTATTGGCAGCGACCAATACTACATTGCCAAATATTGCCGTAGGAATTTGGGGGGTTAAGTCGCATCTACTCTATGTCACTTTTATTATGTTGGTACCCCTGGCTTTTGGCAACCTGAATACTTTATTAAAGACAATTTTAAAGATATATCCGTTTGTCGTCATACCTGTATGTATCATTGGACTTTTGCAGGTCGTCTCGCCTGCTACAAGTGTTCTTAATCAAACAATAACAGGAAACATAGAGGGCCTTGCCTTTTTCGGGAATAGTAGCCTGGTCCGTGTTTACGGAACTTTTTCTTATGTGACAGGTATGGCTGCTTTTCTCCAAGTGGTGGCGATAATTGGATGTGGTTTCTATCTGTTTGGAGTGAGATCGCGTCCTTTTTTAATATCTTTTGTCCTGGTACTGGCAGCGTTGCCGATAACAGGGTCTCGTGCCGTCATTGTAATTTTTGTTATTTCGTTGTTGATCATGCTGTTGATGGCTTTATACGCCGGTTTGCTCGATATTGGAAATATAGTAAAAGTGTTGCTGGCATTATTTATTTTTATTGTCATTAGCTACCTGTTTCACGATGATGCCTGGATCGCCCTGCAGGAACGGGCTGCTGGAGCTGTAGGGGAGCAACATCGCTATCTTATCGCTTTTACTAACGCTTTTTACTATTTTGATATCGCAGGTTTGTTTGGTTTTGGAAGTGGCTCAGCAAACTTAGGTGCTGTCGGATTAGCTAACACTGCCGTTCCTTTTTCCTGGTTACCAATGGGAGGATCATTTGAAGCGTGGTCTGGACGACTTGTGATAGAAATTGGAATAATCGGCTGGCTTTTGAGTCAAATAATGAGGCTCGCTATATTTCTTTGGGCGATTAATTTAACGGCTAATGGAATTTCTCAAAATGTCAAACTCGCTGCTGTTCTAGCCTTTCCTGTAGTCACAATTGGCATGTATATGGGAAATGGTGTTTTTGCGCCACCTTTTACTTCTTCGTTTTATTGGTTTTGTGTTGCCATACTGGCAATGGCTCAATACGAAAACAGAAGATTACAATTGATAGGAACTAGACGGTTACATGCAAATAAAACAGTCAATTGATTCTTTATGAAAGTACTTGTTATTCATCCGGGTTTGCAGCATTCGCATCAGCTTGCCTGGGCTCTGGAAGAACAGGGGCTTTTATTGGGATTATGGACTGGAATTCCTGTAGGTGATAGCCGTCACTCTCAAAGAAATATATGGAAGCCATTTTATAAGAGATTACGTTTGATACCTGTTTCTGCAGAGAAACGTAAACACTGTGCCATTGCTCCTTTGTTACAGCGATTGGGAAGTTTTTTTCTATCCGGAAGATTATCTCGCGCCTGGGGCAGTTTGATTGATTGTTTGTACGGCATTTGTGCTTCCTATCTGATTCGTTGTTATCGACCAGACGTAATAATCTGTTATGAAAACTCTGCATTGCATTGTTTTCAAAGAGCAAAAAAGCTCAATATTTTTTGTGTTCTTGATGCAGCCTCAGTTCATTATCAGTTTCAAAAGAAATGGTTTGCTGATGTCACACCGGTTGACTTCGAATGGATTTATAGAAAAAAAGAAAAGGAAATAGAATTGGCGGATCTTATCATAACCTGCTCTGATCTGGCTGCCGAAACGTACATGGCAGCAGGTGTTGATACAAAAAAACTCTTTTCAGTTCCCCTTGGTACCAATCTGCCGGATATCAGCACCAAAGAAAAAGCACTTCACGGCCCTTGCCGGTTCGTCTTTGTGGGGTCAATTAGCAGACATAAGTCAGTAGATTTATTAATCAATATTTTTCAACAATTTAGTCGAAACAACATCGAAGCAACGTTAACTTTGATTGGAGGAGTCGTTGAGAAAGACCTTGTTGAAAAGGCCGCTTTATTGCCGAACATCAGCTTTCATCCTTTTGTGCCCCATAAAGAACTTTACTCCAAAATTGCTCAATACGACTGTCTTGTGTTGACTTCTCGTTTTGATTCATTTGGTATGGTAGTCCCTGAAGCAATGGCAGTCGGAGTGCCTGTTATTGTATCCGACAGGGTAGGGGCAAAATCGATTATAGAGAAACATCCGGGTGCCGGGTGGATTGTTTCGTGTGATCTGGACTCAATAAAAGGGCAGTTATTGAGCCTGATACGCCAGAGACAAAAATTACAGCAGGCATCAGCCATCGCTCGAAAAGCAGCCGAGAATTACTCGTGGTCATCATATCGACGCAGGGTTGTGGATGTCCTAAAAAAAGGATATAGCCGTTCATTGTCATCCTCTGCAGACATATGAAGATAACTATTATAGCCACACATCCGATCCAATATCACATCCCGTGGTTTCGTCAGCTATCAAGTATGTCCAATTGTGATGTGAAAGTATATTATGGCTGTATTCCGGATGCCGAGAAACAAGGGACAGGCTTCAAAGTTGCTTTTAAATGGGATATCCCATTATATGAGGACTATACCTGGGAGGTCCTGGAAAGCAGAAAGGCGGATCCGGGTGTTGACAAGTTTTTTTCATGCTCTGCTTCAAACCTTTTGCAAATCTTCCAAAGAGACAAACCTGATATTGTTATTTTGACAGGCTGGCAGAG
Source organism: uncultured Desulfocapsaceae bacterium (assembly GCA_964558875.1). GTDB lineage: Bacteria > Desulfobacterota > Desulfobulbia > Desulfobulbales > Desulfocapsaceae > CAZLGM01. The sequence continues at coordinate 1,016 of CAZLGM010000266.1, read as the reverse complement.
TTTACTTCTGTTACAGGCGCTGTGGTGGTCTATTATTCTGGGAATACCCCGTATTATCAGAGGTGAATCAAATGGCTTGAAACCAAGAAGATTGTTGGTCAGGTGTGTACACAGGTTCCTGCTTCATTGGTTTCATGCCTTTTTGGTCATCGGCAAAGCAAATTCTCTATTTTACAAAGGGTATGGGATAGATGATCGGTTACTTTTCCCCTGTAATTATTTTGTTGAGAATGACAGGATTATTCAGCAGGCGCAGGATTGCATTGATAAACGATCCTTGTTACGCAGCAAATGGAACATTTCCCGGCAGAGTATCTGTTTTCTGTATATGGGGAAGCTGGAAAAGAAAAAAAGGATCTTTGACCAACTGGCTGCTCTCGAGATGGCATTACTCGACAATCCGGATATCTGCCTGCTGGTGGTCGGTGATGGGGAGCTTTTCGAACCAGCCAAACAGATCGTTAAAGACAAACAATTACCTGTAACTTTTACAGGTTTTTTAAATCAAACGCAGATATCACAAGCTTACGTCGCGGCAGATTGTCTGATCCTCTCATCCGATTACGATGAAACATGGGGGCTGGTAGTAAATGAGGGTATGGCATGTGGCCTTCCGGCTATAGTCAGCGATAGGGCCGGATGCAATCTCGACCTGATACAGGACAAGATAACCGGTATGACCTATTCATTTGGCAATATCGGGGAACTAGCAGAGAAAATAAGCTATATGGCTGCCAACCCGGATGAGATAAAAAAAATGGGGCAGGGGGCAAGAGATCGTCTTTTAAAGGGCTACACAGTTGAAAAAGCGACTGAAGGAACTCTGAGTGCTATTCGGTCGGTACTCGGCTTATAGTTACTTATATAGGAAACCAGATTTGATTATTACAGTCTGAATTTCAAGGGCGTGTATGGTTGAACTGGGCGGCTATCTAGTTTGAAAATATTCAAGTTATATGGATTGTGCAGACTTACCCATCTTGATTGTCACTGTCTGAACGGGTGTATGTCGTCAT
>CAZLGM010000265.1:0-3750 GCA_964558875.1 uncultured Desulfocapsaceae bacterium | reverse complement strand
TATACAAGTATGGTGAAAAATAATAGATTATTCAAGCGAAAAAGAGGGAGTAATTTTTTTCACCCGACCGGTTGAGTGGCTTGACTTCGTGCAGGTCAGTGTTTAGTTTTTCTCGGTCCCCTGAATCCGTGACGAAATTTGTCGTTTTTGCCAATAAGCTTTTGATATACTAGAAATTAATCGATATTGAGACAATAACCCTGTAGAACCACTCGCCCTTTGGGGCATCCGCTAGCACTGCATCTTTGCTCGATTCAACTTGCCGATATAGTTCTCTATTATCGGCAAGTTGAATCGAGCAAAGCTACAGCACTATCGAATGCTCACGGATTCAGGGTCCGGTAGTCACTACAGTTTTAAGAAGATAGAAAAAAATCCGGTCGCCTTTCAGCAATGAATAGAATAGCTCTGGACTGGCGACTGATCTAACCATGTAGAGCCTGATAAGTGACTTGGTGGGTTCTCGTGTAAAAGGTTATAAGCTATACTCCGGTTTCTTATAGTTAATGATGCAAGATCAGGAGTAAGTCACTAAATATAACAGGAGGTTTGCGTGGATTTTAATGACTCATTGTCAATCGGAATGGACGATTTTTCGGATAACGAAAACGTCGAAATTCCGGATGAACTGCCGATGATGGCAGTCCGGGATGTGGTTGTCTTTAACTATATGATCATTCCGCTATTTGTCGGTCGTCCAGCTTCTATCGAAGCGGTCAATGATGCTCTGGCGAACGATAAACTGCTGATGCTGGTTACCCAGAAAGACGCGACCAAAGACGAGCCGGAGATCGATGACCTCTATGAGACCGGCATGGTGTGTATGGTCATGCGAACATTGAAATTACCCGACGGTCGTTTAAAGGTTCTTGTCCAGGCAATGTCGAAGGCTAAAGTCAAAGAATATCTGCAGACCGATCCTTTTTATCAGGTTCAGGTCGACCTCATTGAGGATGAAGAGATCGACGAGATCACAGTGGAAGTTGAAGCACTGATGAGAACGGTTCGGGATCAGACCGAGAAGATCATGTCTCTCAGGGGGATTTTGTCCACCGACCTGATGATGATTATCAACAATATAGAGGACCCGGGACGGCTTGCCGACCTGGTCGGTTCGAATTTAAGATTGAAGATATCGGAATCGCAGTCCATTCTCGAAGAGATCCATCCGATTAAGCGGTTGAAGCTGGTTTCTACATTGCTGACTAAGGAGCTTGAGGTTTCCACTGTACAAGCCAAGATCCAGAATGACGCCAAGGAAGAGATGTCGAAATCCCAGCGGGAGTACTTCCTGCGGGAACAGCTACATGCCCTGCAAAAAGAGTTGGGAGATGATGATGAGCGCACCCGGGAGATTGAGGATCTCTACAAGAAGCTGAAAAAGAAGAAAATGGCCAAAAAAGTGCGCAAGGAGGCCAAGAAACAGCTTAGCCGACTGGAGATGATGCACCCCGACTCATCGGAGGCAACCATCATTCGTACCTATATCGACTGGATTCTCGATGTTCCCTGGAAACAGGGGACCAAGGACAGGCTTGATCTGAAAGCAGCCAAAAAGGTTCTGGATGAAGACCATTATGGATTGAACAGAGTGAAGGAACGAATCCTGGAATATCTGGCAGTTCGTAAACTTAACGATTCGACCAAAGGGCCGATCCTGTGTTTCGTTGGTCCTCCTGGCGTCGGTAAAACCTCTCTTGGTCAGTCCATCGCCCGGGCTATGGGCCGCAAGTTTCATCGGATGTCCCTCGGCGGTATGCGGGATGAGGCCGAGATCCGCGGTCACCGTCGCACTTATATCGGTGCTATGCCGGGCAGAATTATTCAGGGGTTGAAAAACGTCGGTTCCAATAATCCGGTCTTCATGATGGATGAGATCGATAAAGTGGGCTCCGATTATAGGGGTGATCCATCTTCAGCTCTTTTAGAGGTTCTTGATCCGGAGCAGAATTTCGAATTTTCCGACCATTATCTCAATCTGCCCTATGATCTGTCCAAAGTGATGTTCATCACCACGGCCAATATGAGCGATACCATCCCCCGCCCACTGCTTGACAGGATGGAAGTCATTCGACTCTCCGGATACACTCTGGAGGAGAAGATCGTTATTGCCAGAAGATATCTACTGCCAAGGCAGATGAAGGAAAACGGTATCAAATCCAGGCATATAAAGCTTGGTGATGAAACCCTTAAATATATCATTACCCATTACACCCATGAAGCCGGCCTGCGGAATCTGGAACGAGAGATCGGCAAGGTGTGTCGGAAGATTGCCAGAAAAATTGCCGAGGGAGGCAAGGGACCTTATTCCGTCAGCGGGCGGACACTGGCAAAATACCTCGGCCCGCCAAAAACTATACCTGAATCGGAATTAGAGACCCTGCACCAGCCCGGCCTGATAACAGGACTTGCCTGGACAGAGGTTGGCGGTGAAATACTGCAGATCGAGGTCAATCTGATGCCCGGCAAGGGTAAGCTTGCTTTGACAGGGCAGCTAGGTGATGTGATGAAAGAGTCGGCCCAGGCAGCTTTAACTTACTGCCGCAGCCGATCAAAAGAGATGGGTGTTGATCAGGACTATTTCGATAAGACGGATATTCATATTCATGTGCCTGCCGGAGCCATCCCCAAAGATGGTCCTTCAGCAGGTATCACTATGGCAACGGCACTTTATTCCGCAATTACCAATAAGAAAGCAATTAAGGCAATTGCCATGACCGGTGAAGTGACCCTGCGGGGCAGGGTCCTGCCCATCGGCGGCCTGAAGGAAAAAGCTCTGGCAGCCTTGCGGGCCGGCATCAAAAATGTAATTATTCCTGATCAGAATAAAAAAGACCTGGTGGAAATACCCAAAGACATCCGTAAGAAAATGAGTTTTTATCCTGTGAAGGATATGGATGAAGTTGTCCGCATATCCTTTAGCCGGGACACCGGGAAGCCAGGTAAGAAGAAAACCAAATAACAGCTCTGTTGTGGCTCAGGAAAAGAAAATAACGCCATTTTTTTCACCTAAAAAGGCACTTAATTTTCTTTTCTGGCCATTGCTGCTCGTGCTCCTTTATCTGTTGTCGTTTTGTGGCTGGGTAGCCATATATGGTCTGCAATCCGGTCCTCCAATGACTCACGGTTCCGCCATAATAACTATTCCTAAGGGAGCTGGGGTCCGGCAGATCGGTGGTCTGTTGGCCGACAGTGGTCTTGCCTACCGGGATATTCGTTTTCCACTGGTCGCCCGGGCTATGGGCATAGCTTCCAGGTTACCTGCCGGTGAGTTTGAATTGGCAGGTGGCCAGAGTCCCGTGGAACTTCTCAGGCAACTGGCTGCCGCCAAACCGTATAATCATGTGGTTACCATACCGGAAGGGTTGCGGGCTCGTGATATTGGAGAAATCATCTCTACCATGGGATTGGGTAGCCGGGAGCGATTTCTCAATCTTGTTTCAGATCCACCTTTTATCCGGACACTGAACTTGGGAAACCTCTCAAGTCTGGAAGGTTATCTCTTTCCTGATACCTACCACCTTAAAAGGGTTAATGGTATGGAAGAGAAACTGATTCGCAGGATGGTAACCCGGTTTCAGGCAGTGTATGGCAGGCTGGTGACCGGGTATAATGGAAAATTGACTCGTCATGAGATTGTCACTCTGGCTTCCATTATCGAAAAGGAGACAGGCAAACCGGAAGAACGAACAACTATTGCCGCTGTTTTTTTAAACCGGTTGAAGCGTAAAATGAGGCTGCAGTCTGATC
>CAZLGM010000264.1:0-3789 GCA_964558875.1 uncultured Desulfocapsaceae bacterium | reverse complement strand
TATATCAAATCAATTAACGGCAACCTCACAATCGATAATTCCGTTCTCACCAGCAATGATATTTTAATCAATACCTTTGCCTTTGATGCGACCGGTGATCTGAAGATTGACCTGCACAACAACACGGTTACCTCCCATCTTGCTGTTTCACCGTTTGGGGCTGTGGATACTATTGTCAGTACGATTCCTATTATCGGCCACATCCTCACAGGCGAGGAAAAAAGTGTTGTCAGCTATCATTTTCAAGTCAGCGGCAGCCCAGATGACCTGAAAATCACCTATGTTCCACTCAAGGACCTTCCCAAGTCCTTATTCGGTTATGGTATCCGGCTGTTATCACCATCCACCTATCTCTTTTTTCTGCCTCAATCAAAAAAAGGACGCAACTATGACCGGGTGAGCGAAGAACTGGTCGCCGAAGTTGAGCAAGACTTCCAATCGGACCAAGAGTTGCTGAAAGGGCCGGAAGGTTAACCTAGCTAGTTCCCGACACATTTGATTTCTAATCGGTATCGGTATCGGTATCGAAATCGGGGTCGAAATCGAAATCCATACATTATTGCCGATAAGTAGTCTTCTTTGACTGAATAGCTCTTCCTATCAGGCAATAATTTCTAAAGTAGGTCAAGAAAATCCTGCCTATCGTGTTCGAATGTTATAACCTTTCGATACCGATACCGATACCGATACCGATACCGATTACGATACGATAGTTATCATAAACTGGGAAGAAGGCGGATATAGCTTTTACGGGTATAGCTCTGCTTCCTTGAATAAACTGCCCTGTTCGTCCTTGGCAGAGAGAATCGGATCAAAATCGATGGGCCAGTTTATGGCCAGTTCAGGATCATTCCAGATGATACAACGCTCATGTTCGGGAGCGTAAAAATCGGTTGTGATATAGAGAAACTCTGCAAATTCCGATAAAACGACGAATCCGTGGCCGAAACCTTCAGGAATCCAGAATTGGCGCTTATTTTCACCACTCAGATGATCACCAACCCATTGCCCCAAGGTCGGTGAACTGCGACGCAGATCGACAGCCACATCGTACACTTCACCACTGATAACTCGAACCAGTTTCCCCTGGGGTTGATGGATCTGATAATGGAGACCACGCAAAACTCCTTTTGCCGATCGCGAATGATTGTGCTGGACAAAAGAGTGCTTTAATCCGGTTTTCTCCCGCCAGACTTTCTGGTTGAAGCTCTCAAAAAAGAAGCCCCTGTCATCGCCGAACACAGTCGGATCGACTGCCAGGACGTCGGGAATATAGGTAGGTAGTATTTCCATTTCTTTTTTATTTATATCCTTCAAGAAAAATATTAACCGCCACCATACATTCGTTCATAGTATTCCTGGTATGAACCGTCAACAACAGAGTGAACCCATGCCTGATTGGCAAGATACCAATCGACGGTCTTCTCTATTCCTTCTTCAAATGTGACTTTTGGTAGCCAGCCTAATTCCTCTTCAATTTTGGTCGCATCAATGGCGTACCTACGATCGTGTCCAAGCCGGTCCTTCACATAGGTAATCTGGGATGTTCTGGGTTTACCCGTCTCGGGAAGTCCTAACTTCTTATCCAACAGATTACAGACAAGGGTAACCACCTCAATATTCTGTTTTTCGTTGTTGCCACCGATATTATAACAATTTCCGACCTTGCCCTTTTGTAGAACCTCAACAATGGCTTCACAGTGATCCTTTACATACAGCCAGTCTCTTACATTCTTGCCGTCACCGTACACCGGCAGTTCCTTACCGACCATACTGTTGTGAAAAATCAGAGGAATCAGCTTTTCCGGAAACTGATAGGGACCATAGTTGTTAGAGCAGTTGGTGATCAATACAGGTAACCCATAAGTATGAAAATAGGCATTAACCAGATGGTCGGAAGACGCTTTTGAAGCTGAATACGGAGAGCGTGGATCAAAGGGTGTTGTTTCAGTAAAAAAGCCGGTTTCTCCCAATGATCCATAGACCTCATCGGTCGATACATGGAGAAAAAGCGGTGAGATACATTCGGAAGATTCTTTTTGCCAGGTCTTTCTCGCAGCCTCAAGCAGGGTGAAGGTTCCTGTTATATTGGTCCGTATGAAATCGGCAGGTCCGGTGATTGACCGGTCAACATGGGATTCTGCCGCAAAATGGACAACCGTATCAATCTTTTCATCAATGAATAACAACTCAATCAATTCAGTATTGCAGATATCCCCTCTGACGAAGCGGTACTGTTCAGATTGCTCAACTCCTTCAAGATTCTGCAGGTTTCCGGCATAGGTTAATTTATCCAGATTGATCACTCGCCATTCAGGATAGTCTTCCAGCAGCAGCCGGACAAAATTTGAACCGATAAATCCACAACCACCCGTCACCAGGACCGTTCTTTCTTTTTTCATAGGTCGAATCGAATAAGTTGATCTTTGTAAATAAAAATCCTGCCGCCATCTTCTCAGCAAATTGACAGGTATTCAGAACTTACGAATTGAATATTGGTACCCATTTCACTTTCAGATTTTGCTGATGGGGGTCATTATCTCACATTCTCCCCAATGAAAACCAGGAAAAACCTATTACTTATTTTTCAGCAAGCCATACGTAAACGCTGTCAGCAGCTTTGACTCTTCCGTCAGTTCATCCCAAGAGTATTCTATCAAAGACAACGTTGATTAAGAATGTGTAACTATGCGTGACGAAATGACAATGCAAGAAGGAATATAAGTGTGAATAAGGCCGGTGGCGGGTCAGGTTTCTGAAATAGTCATCCTCACCATATCTGATCCTACCACTCAGCTCTGGCGGGAAATGAGTGATCTGACAGCACTCTGCTAAGTCTCTCTTTTCTTTTACCTTTTAAAAAAGTAATGGTTATCTTTTAGGGCCCGGCAGGACCAGTCGGAACCCCAGAGAACTGTTTTTAAATAACGGTTCATATTTAAATCTCACAGAACACCTGGCATCCCAGCTGACACTGTACCAGCTACCACCCCTCAAAACCCGGGTATCTCCATCTTCTGGACCTGTTGGGTTTTCTTTTGGACTGTCTTCATAATATTCAGCATCATACCAGTCGTTACACCATTCCCAGACATTCCCGGACATATCATAGATACCGATGGAGTTCGGTTTTTTAGTTCCAACTTTGTGGACCAGGCTGTTTTCAGCCTTTTCACGGTATTCTTCAGTGGTGAAATAATCAACAACATTACCATCCTCATCCTTTTGATTCCACTTGTCAGGATCGTAGCTTTCATCACTGTTCAAACGATACCAGCCGAACTCATTGAGTTGATCACCGCCGGCATACCGCATTTTCTTACCCCTTTCCCGGGCGGCAAATTCCCATTCCGCTTCTGTAGGCAACCGGTAGTAGGTTGAACTGCTGGTGTTCAGCTTCTTTATAAACTCCTGAACATCCTGCCATGATACTTGGGTAACAGGGTAATCATCAGTATTGGTGAAAATGGAGGCGTTATCAGATGGATTGTCACCAGTAACCGCTTCATACTGCCCCTGGGTCACTTCGAACTTACCAATATAAAAACCGTCAACGCAGACATCATGAAGCGGTTTCTCACGCCTCCAGCCATCACCGAAATCATCCCCCATTTTATAGCAGCCGCCCTCTACCCAGACAAACTCCATTTTGGTTGTCGGATCAACCCAGGTATTGTCGGCTGAAAAAGCAGTATGGACAGATGTAAATAGAAATAGGGAAAGGATTGAAACTGCAAAAACGGTTCTCTTTTTTAAAGTTATCATCGTCTCCACCATGTGCTAATCAGA
>CAZLGM010000263.1:0-3790 GCA_964558875.1 uncultured Desulfocapsaceae bacterium | reverse complement strand
AAACGCATGGTGATCTTCACCTTGCAGTTTTTTTTCAGAAATTTCTTAATATTTTTAATCTTGAAATTCAGGTCATGTTCTTCGGTTTTTGGCCGAAACTTTATTTCCTTGGTTTCAATCGTTGCCTGCTTCTTTTTGGCTTCCTGCTTTTTCTTCTTCTGTTCGTACCTGAACTTGTCATAATTCATGATACGGCATACCGGCGGATCAGCATTGGCTGAAACCACCATCAGATCGAGCCCCGCGTCGTATGCTTTTTCCTTGGCATCTTCCGTCGACAGGATGCCAAGCTGTTTTCCATCGTCGCCGATCAGTCGTACTTTGGGAAAACGAATATCATCGTTTACCATTACTTTTTCTTCTCGCTTTACCGGGCCTCTTCTTCCTCGCCTGTTAATGTCGGTACCTCCTGTGGTTGTTTAATACTCTGCGTTCCCTGGGTTTGACTTCCTAGCTCCGGCTCCCCGGAACGCTTTCTTCCTCGATCTTTGCCGCAAAATCTTCAATGGACATCGGTGGCAGGTTTTTTCCGTTACGCAAACGAACTGTCACCGTCCGGCTTTCCTTCTCCTTGTCGCCAACAATCAGCATATAAGGAATTTTGGCCAGTTGCGCTTCCCTGATCTTATAATTCAATTTTTCATTGCGCAAATCTTTTTCTATTCTGACCCCGGATTTTCGTAAAACTTCAAAAACCTCTTCGCAGTACTCTGCCTGATCGTCGGTGATGTTCATGATTCTCGCCTGAACAGGAGCAAACCAGAGTGGGAATACTCCGGCATAATGCTCGATAAGCACACCAATGAAACGCTCAAGCGACCCCATGAGAGCTCTGTGAATCATGATCGGCTGATGTTCCTTATTGTCCGAGCCGACATATGAGACTTCAAAACGTTCAGGGAGATTAAAGTCAACCTGGATTGTAGAACACTGCCAGGAACGGCCAAGCTGATCCTTGATCTTTATGTCAATTTTCGGCCCATAGAACACTCCCTCACCAGGGTCAAGTTCATAATCGAGCCCTCTTTTTTCCAGGGCATAACGCAGCGCCTGGGTGGATTGTTCCCAGTTTTCATCTGTACCGACATATTTTTCAGGCCGTGTAGACAGATAGATGTCATACTGGTTAAAGCCGAATGTTTCCAGGATCCGCATATTCAGATCCAGGATGTTGAAGATCTCTTCTTCAAGCTGATCGGGACGGCAGAAGATATGAGCATCATCCTGGGTAAAGCCTCTCACCCTTAAAAGACCGTGTAGGGCTCCGGCCCGCTCATAGCGGTAGACCGTTCCCAGTTCACACCAGCGAAGTGGAAACTCACGATAGCTGCGTTTTCGGCTGGTATATACCCCGATATGAAAGGGGCAGTTCATCGGCTTGAGCTGGTAAGCTACATCATCAATGTCCATTGAGGAGTACATGTTCTCCCCATAAAAATCGAGATGACCTGATGTTTTCCACAAATCCTTGCGGGCAATATGCGGAGTGTAGAGCAGTTCGTAGCCGTGCCGGTAATGCTCTTCTTTCCAGAAATCCTCAATAAGCCGTCGCAGCAAAGCGCCCTTAGGCTGCCAAAGAATCAGGCCGGGACCGACACCTTCATCGGTGGTGAACAGCTCAAGTTCTTTTCCCAGCTTTCGATGATCCCGTTTTTTAGCTTCTTCCAGCGCGAACAGATGCTTCTTCAGCGCCTTTTTATCAAAAAATGTAGTGCCGTAAATGCGCTGGAGTACATCGTTTTTTTCATCACCACGCCAATAGGCTCCGGCAACACGCTGCAATTTGAAATTATTGATCCAGGATGTGTCGGGCACATGGGGGCCGCGGCAAAGGTCCTGGAAATTCCCTTGCTGGTATAATGAGACAACGGAGTCCTCAATGTCTTGGGCCAGTTCCTTTTTATATTTCTCGTTGTCGGCCTCAAACAGGGCGATAGCTTTTTCCCTGTCGATTTCCGAACGGGTAAACGGATGGGCTCCCCGGCTGATCTCGGTCATTCTGGCTTCGATCTTTTCGAAGTCTTCAGGGGTGAACGGCTCATCTCTGTAGAAATCGTAGTAAAAACCATTTTCAATGGCAGGTCCGATGGCAACCTTGACACCGGGACCGAACAGGTCGATAACCGCCTGGGCCATGACATGGGCAGTTGAATGACGCAGAATATCAAGCCCTTCCTCAGAATCCTTCTGGATCGGTCGGATAATGGTATCCTCTGTCAGTTGGGTGGAGAGATCAACTGCGATATCATTGGCATACACTGCAAGTGTGCGCTTTCTCTGCTTGCCGGACATCAGCTCGGACAAAGCATCGGCCACACTGCATGGTGATTCGGCCTGTATCGATTTACCACCCTCTATGGTTAATGTAATAGCCATTGTTCTCTGGTACCTGAGTCCGTAGTGGACAGATTGCTTGGCTAATCCGGGATTACAGATTCAGGTTGTATAAAAATAAAGGCCAAAGAGCAACGATTCTTGGCGAATCATTTTCTTCAGCCTTTCATCTGGTAGGCGCGGGCGGTATCGAACCGCCGACTTCTACCACGTCAAGGTAGCGCTCTCCCACTGAGCTACGCGCCTGTTTTTAAATCATAGAATCAAGTCTGTGTGCCTCTTTACGGCAAGAAGCATAACAGGTTCAATTACCAGTAAACTGTATGTGTGTCAAGGAAAAACCGAACCGAAAAAGAGATTCATACCGCTTGTAAATATTTGTTAAATTTAAAACTGTAAAAGTTCACCTGTAACCCATATTTGGACAAGCAGGTCGACGAAACGTATAAATTGTTATGTGAGACGGTTCGATCGTTCAAAGAAGGGTTGCAGGAGGGCTTTAGCTCTTTTAGTCAACAACATCCCGTGATTCAATCGCCTTGGCCAGGGTGTGTTTGTCGGCGTATTTGATGTCCATACCCATTGGGATGCCACAGGCCAGTCGAGTGACCCGGATGGGATGGCGCTGCAGCATATCGATCAGGTATGACGCTGTGGCTTCACCGGGGACGGTAGAAGAGGTGGCTATCAGCACTTCCCGTATACCGGTTTTCCGAATACGTCTGTTCAGTTCTTCAATTTTTAACTCTTTTGGGCCGATGCCATCAATCGGTGAAATAACACCCTGAAGGATGTGGTAGTGTCCACGAAACGATCCGGTTTTCTCAACAGACAGGAGATCTCCGGGCTGTTCAACAACACAGACAAGACTGGAATCGCGGCGGGGATCACTGCAGATATCGCAGGGGTCGCTTTCGGAAAAAGTGAAACAGTTTGAACAGATACGGATAGCCTGATGGAGTCTGGCAAGTGATTCGGACAGTTCGACGGCAAGGGACGGCGGTTTTCTCAGGATAAACAAGGCCAGTCTTGTGGCTGTTTTCTTGCCGATGCCCGGCAGCTTTGCCAGGTTGTCTATCAGACCTTCTAAGGCCGGTGGAATAACATGCATGGATAAGTAGGATCAGCTCCTATTAGAACATATTCGATAATCCGGGAATATTCATGCCGCCGGCCAACCGGCCCATTTCATTTTTTCCCAGCTCTTTTGCCTTTCTCAGACCGTCATTGGTGGCAGCAACGATAAGATCCTGCAGCATCTCAACATCATCGGGAGAAACTACCTCTTTTTCAATAGAGATTGACAGCAAATCACCGCTGCCATTAACTGTGGCAGTTACCATTCCGCCTCCGGCACTGCCGGTAACTGTTTTTTTTGCCAGCTCCTCCTGGATCTCAGCCATTTTTTCCTGCATTTGCCGGGCCTGGCCCATCAAACTATTAAAATCCATTTTCT
>CAZLGM010000262.1:0-3800 GCA_964558875.1 uncultured Desulfocapsaceae bacterium | reverse complement strand
CCTAACTAAGTTTTGGATAGACAACCGGCTTGTTCAATCAGCGCTCCGGATTACCGTTTTTTAGACTTAGCTTTGTTTCACATTGAGATCCCCCAAAGTCGGTTCCGGAACCGCCGTCGCATGTATCATGTCCACCATCACCATGAATGGTATCGCTGCCTTTTCCTCCATGAATAATATTGTCTCTGCTGTTTCCGGAGAGCTAGTCGTCATGTTTGGTGCCGATTAGATTTTCAATCCCATTTTCTGAGGAGAGCTGAATTGTCAGTTCAGGGTCATGACTAACTTTCTGTTTTACATGAGCAATATTGAGAGAAACAGTAATACCGTTACGACTTGGAAAATCCGAGAAATCAAGGGTATCGGTCCCTTCATTGGGCGCTTCGATAATTCGGGCTGTACCGGAAAATTTGCTGGTAAAGCGGTAGATGTCATTGCCTTTTCCACCTATGAGATAATTGGTCCCTACGGCTCCGATAATGGTATCATCCCCATTCTCGCCAAAGACGCAGTCATGACCTGACCCGCCATCCAAAGTGTCATTGCCGGGACCTCCCAGGAGCCGGTCATGATTGGCTGTGTCTGCTCTCCATTGGCTGTAGCAGTTAGCTGTGTGACTTGTCCAGATACTGCTGTTGCCAAAGAGCCGGTCATGACCTAATCCACCATGGATAAGGTCGTGTCCTGTACCGCCGCAGATAATGTCGTTACCGTCCAATCCATAAATGATATCATTGCCTCCCAAGCCATGAATAATGTCCGGACCGGATGTGCCGCGAATGACGTTATTTCCATTATCGCCTCTTATTGTGGGAACAAAGCCGTCACAGGTAGTTATTGCCAATGGCCCGCCTACTGCCTGGGAAAGACAGTAAAGATTATTGTCCTCTCTGATTTCTCTGACCCTGTCCGTACTGTCGATCATCACATGCCAGTAATAGTTGCCCTTGGCCAGTTCAGCCGACAGGGGAACAGAGACCATTTTTGTTTGGCTTTTCCCGGCAGCAGGAATAGTCATAATGGATAGTTTTCGTTGTGCCAGAGGTTTGGAGAGAGGGTGTTGGACAGTCAGTGTTTTTTTGCACAGGTTGGTTGCTGACAGGAATATCTTAGCCTGATAGGTCTGCTGTTTATAGGTGCTTTCGGTTTTCCCAGGCTTGGCATCGTTATAAATAACTAACTTGAGCGATTGACTGTCACCTGCCCTGGTTTTTGTTTTTCCACGAAGAGCAAGGGTGCTTTTCAGATCAACCGGTCCGCTCCCACCAGCGATGTTTCCGGTTTTCTGAGGTGAAACGGATTTTTTATCCCCCTGGGCAACCATTTTTTTACTGGTTCCTTTACCGGAACATTTCACAATATATCGAGTATCATCAGCATTGCTCTCAACCTGGTACTGGATCTGTTTCTCGTTTCGTATGATCTCTTTCAGCGATAACCTGGGTGTTGTTGTGCATTTGATTCTGCCTGTCTGCAAAAAGCGGCCATCAACTTTGATCCGGCTCTTTTTCTTTAAAATTTTCGGTACTGAAACCTTCAAGATAACAGCCTTTTTATTGACTCGATCTGGAGGTGAAGAAGATCTTGAAGGACGAGGTACTCTTTCAGCGCCTGCAGCCCCTGAAGAACTACTACTCACTCCAGGATCAAGTCCTCTTGTTGATCCTGACCTACTACTACCACCACTTTGTCGTTCAGAGGGGCCGGAGAGACTGGAATAGGAGAAGGAGGCTGTTGTAAAAAGAAGAAAAAGAAGCGATAGGATGGTTGTTGCGGCTTTCATGTGAGCCTCCTCAAAAGAAGCTTTGCAAGTGACAACCATCCATGGTGACAAAAGGAAACAGAGAAGAAATTGCTGCTGCACAGCAAAAAAACAGCGGTATTAAATTAGTCCATAGATGATTGATAACATTTCAATTGCAGGAGTAAAAGGTTGTCCGCTGCTTGGGGCGGATGCCGGCACTACAAATCAGTATACCATATTTTACTGTTCCTAACACTGAGTGGTGCAAGTGGGAAAATTGTTCAAAAAAAATCAGACTCAACGATTGGTACTCGAGGTCTGTTAGTCAGGTATTAACCTTTTGGTATGGACGATAGCGGGAGAAAATGGGTAAAGGGTCGGAACCAAGAAGTGAATCACAGCATTGGAAATGATGGGAATAACTGGAAAGCGAGCTTTTAATAAAGTGAAGAGAGGTGAGAGAGTTCACCTCTCTTCACAGGAGAAAACACGATGTATCAGGCACCGACCTCATGGAGGGTGACAAACTTAAGCGCATGGGTGGTGCACTTTGTCACGCAGACAGGCTTGAGTCCCTGGTCAACCCGATCCATGCAGTAATCGCATTTAACCGCCTTATTACTCACCGGGTTAATCTGGGGAATATGCCACGGACAGGCGCCTCTGCAGGCCATACAGCCGATGCATTCTTCTTCATTGATATAGACAATGCCATCGTCTCGTTTTACCATAGCCTCTGTTGGACAGATAGGAACACAGAAAGGCTCATCGCAGTGATAACAGGATTGGAAGGTGAATTCGGTCTTGGGAACCCCCTTAATCTGTTTTAACGGCTCGTGGCTGATTTCACAGAGGATCGGTCCAATCGGCAGGTCTTTGTCGACTTTACAGTGGACTTCACAGCCATGGCAGCCGATGCAGCGCCTGGAGTTGAGATAGATCATATATTTGTTCATAATTCGACCCTCCTCTTGAGATTTCGATTACTTTTGCGAACATTGACAAAGGCTTCGCACAGGTTGATGGCACCGCCGGCCTCATCCCAGTCATCCAGCTTTCCGGTCATCAGTTTCTGGTCACTGAGCCCGGCATGATAGGAACGTTCCTGCAAGGGGATCTGTCGTCCGAAGCCGTGAACCATATAGACCGCTTCGGGGTGAATGTAATCGACCACATGGGCATGGATTATCTCCGAGTAGCTGTGATCTTCAGAGCTGACATGGACAATGTCACCTTCTTTGATGCCAAGCTTTGAGGCAGCCCGGGTATTTATCCATAAACTGTTTTCAGGCATCAGTTCATGGAGAAGAGGATTATTGATTGTGTGTCCATGGGTATGAACTGCTGCCCGTCCATAGACAAGCCGAAATGTTCCTTTTGTTGGTTTGATAGGGGATTCGTATTCCTTAAGCGAAGGAAGTTCAGCTTTGTTTAATTTTTCCGAGATAATTTCAATTTTTCCCGAAGGTGTTTTAAACTGACCTTTGAGGTTTTTGGGATCAAACATGATCGGCTTATCGGTTAGCTCGACAAAGCCTTTTTCATCAAAAGATTCCATAGACAAACCGGTTGGCTCAAGCTGCCATTTCCAGATGTCCTCAATGGTTTTATGAGGGAAGTGCTCTTGCAGATCCAGACGATCGGCCAAGGCCTTAAATATCTCCCAACCGGGTTTGGTGTCAAATTTCGGCTCAATTGCCCTTCTGCGAAGTGTCAGTCGTGGTTTGAGACCTTTTTGCAGGCAGATAGGAGTCTCCCGTTCAAGGTAGGTTGACTCGGGTAGAATGATATCTGAGTACCAGCCAAATTCGGAATAATGGGTATCGATGGAAACTAAAAGGTCGCAGTTGTCAAAGTAGAATTTCTGCCGCTGCGGATCCGGCATAGCACAAAATGGATCGTGACGCATGGCGATCCATGCTTTGACAGGATAAGGGTCCTCAGTCTGCATCGCTTTGAAAAACAGATGGGCCAGTCCCGGTCCCTTGTCAAAATGGTTGTATTTCCAGCCGACACCGTCACCGCGCTTGATATCAGGTTTTGGACAGTCGAAATT
>CAZLGM010000261.1:0-3813 GCA_964558875.1 uncultured Desulfocapsaceae bacterium | reverse complement strand
TTGAATTTACCGGTGATCTGTTCTTCAGGATAAGTCTTTTCCGCAAAGTCGATCAACTTTGACCAGTCAAACTGCATCCGTTCCATAAGTTCAAAATGGTCATACCGGCTGCTGATACGGACTGCTTCAGCAATAAGGGACCGGTTTCCCGAGGCAGCGCCCATCCAGAGAATGTCATGATTGCCAAACACATAATCGACAATTTCCCGGTAAGCGGGTGAGGCCAGTATCCGTATGATTTTGTCAGGTTGAGGCCCCCTGTCAAACACATCCCCTAAAACCTGGATTCGATCGAGGATGACCTGACGGATGGAATGGGACAGGTGGCTGATCAATCGGCTGCAGATGATATCTTCTTCAAAGACCGAGTTGGGGACATCTATATCGGCGAGGAGTCGGTTGATAACTTCACGAAATTCAGGAAGAAAGATAACTTCATTCTGGTATCGGATATTGGTGAGTTTATACTTGAGTATCTGGACCAGACAAAAAACCACATCTTGTCTATCCATCAGGATTTCGGAGTCGTCTATATAATCGCCTTTCCTGATGACCCGTGTCAGGTACTGGATCTTCTCAGCACTGAAGGTCTTGGGCAAGGCTTCGCGACAGGTCTGGAAAAGAAGGCCGAAACGCCCCCGTAAAATCGATTTAAACCGGTCTCCTTCCCCATGCAGATCAGTTATCCACAGGGTTGTCGGAATATTTGAGTTGAGGGTGTTTTCCAGCTGAAGGAGCTCGCTGGCAAGGGCGTCTATTGTCTTGTTTTGCGGCAGATTCCTGAGTTGAGTCGACTTCTTGTCGTTCATAAGGCTGGTGTCAGAGGTTTAAGTCATGGGTCAGGTCTCTGTTCTTGGGGTAACCGAAAACAGAAGAGATTTATATAATTATGACAACTTGTTTTAATTGTACAAGGGGAATAACAGAATTACCAGAGAATTTGGGTTGAAAACCTAAGGGAAAACAGTACTGGCTTTACAAGAATCCGGAAAGTTACCAGTGCCGTTCGATAATCCGGAAACTCTTGGTGCAGTAGGTTGTCGTGATTTTTAGATGGTTATTAATATCAGTAGGATATGGAATTGTAGATAGTTGGTGGTCTGGAGCGATTATTGAAAGGATATTAATAAAAGGGAAATTCACAATCAAAGAGAGAAGTGTTCGGTGAGTTCTGTTATGAATAGAGTCCGGATCATACTATTGACCGTGTTGTATCTATTTGGTGCAATGGTGGGTTTTGCTCAATCCACGCTCCTCATAGATGAAGGGACCAACTACCCTCTGATAGGCAAGGGAGAACAACAGAACAACACTGACCATCACAACGATATAATTTACAATGTAGACGCGCTGCTCGACGAGTACTACTCCAAGGATGTAGAAACAGAGGATCTTGGTAAGATCGAGGCAGGTTCGACCGACTCGTTGAATAGCTGGGATATAGTGGTATACGATGATAAGGGTGATGAGGTTGATTTCGGTAAAGATAAAAAGGGAACGTATACCATCACCGTTGAATCAACAGACCACGCCTGGAGTGGGCCAATCTGGTTCAGTGTGAAAGCTGGGAAGGAATTTCGTCTTTATGATAGCGGTATCAACTCGATTATACCGCCTGACAGCGGATCAACAACCTATACCGTTAAATGGAAAAGCGGAAAAGGATTGTCCCATATCAGCTTCTGGACAGAAGAAAAGGGTGTCAGCGAGATACCGGAACCGGCGGCTATGTTGTTGTTTGGTGTCGGATTAACCGGTCTGGCCAGCCTGAGAAAGAGGCGTAAGAAGCAATAAAAATTTTACCTGAATACCAATAAAGTTCAGCCTAATACGAGGTGTTGTCGATTTGCCAGTCTAGCCTCCGGTCAAGGATCACTCCTTTTTGGATAATAGGACTCTGTGTTATATGGTACTCCTTGGTTTACAGCAAAAACTTGGTTGAGATATATGATCCTTGAAATACGCCTTTCAAACTGACAACACCTTTTTCATTCTAGGCTGAGAATCATTGGCAATCAGAAAAATCTTATAACTATGATCCCTAAAAGGGCTGCTCTACAGAAGTTGGAGCAGCCCTTTTAAACTGCAACAGAACAGCTTTTATCACAATTGCCTGACGATAAAAAGAAGAATATTGAAGCGTCAGCTTACTTGATCTCCTCTACATATGTCCTGGCAATGGGAGACTGGACATAGAATTTCTTACCTTTCTCATTTCTTGCCCAGAAGAAGTAATATCCCTTTTGGGGAACTGAGGTGATTTTACCATTCTTGACGGTCCACTCCTTAATATGCTGACCGCCGGAGACAAAAGTCACTTTAAAGTCACCATCGAAGTATTCGATTTTCTTACGGATAATCTTTTGCTGAGTATCCTGGGTGCAGGACAGGGTAATAGAAGCAATGACGATAAAGGCGGACAGCAACAGTATCTTTTTCATGGGAGTATCCTCGCGATATGGTTTTGTAGAGGTAGCTGATATGTAGATTTGGTTATGATATCTTGATCAAGAATATAGGACAGGAAGTTATGAAATCAAGCCTGGAAACTCCTAACCCGAAGGCCTGTATATTGCTGATGAGATAGACACGCCTTTGTGAATTGTCGATTTGACCGCTGATGATGACAACCGGGTTCTGTTTATATTGGGAATTGTGCGGGTACAGATAGGATTGAAGTGGTTGGTGTAAGCAACGAGTAGAAGGGAACGAACCTTCTTTATTTTAAGGAAAAAACACCGCTCGGATATTGTTGAATTGTCTTAAAAACTTTATGGACATCAAGCCGGTTTGACTTGCACAGCCTGTATAACTGAAAAAGGGTATATGTACTTACAGCGACAACATTTTTTTCTTTAAATACCTCTATTATTTGAGGTGGAAATTTATAAAATCGCATCTTGCCATTTTTAGAAACAGCACCATTGCTCCAAATAACTAATGTCCGGTATGAATTGCCATATCTTTCAGCATACTCACCGACTTGATTCCAGCCGCTCCAGTTGGAATCTGTTTTCAATATATCCATTACAATCAGCAAGCCGATGGAGTATTTGTTCCCAGTCCCGCGAACAATCCATGAAATCATTTTACTGTCACTGGTTTTAGAAACTTGAAGCCCGAGATTGTGGAGAAGATATTGGGCTGAATCGGAGATTAATACAGGATTTCGACTTCTAAGAAGATAATTAAACTGGTCCTGGATAGTTGCTTTTTTTTCGGCAGCCGAGTGATTTGTTTTTTGCTGCTCAGGACTGGTGGCTTGTTCTGTGTGCCGATCATGCAATTTTTCAATAACATAAATGGCAATAAGGCAGATGAGAGGAACAATTTTTTGAAGATTACTTGAGTAACTAAGAAGCCAATAGACTGAGAATATGGCAAGTAAGAGCTGGAGAAGCTGTAGTGCCCTTTTATACATTCGTTTACACCTTTTAAGTATTAGATACTAAAGAATAAAACTAAAGATGTACTGTACCTACAGCATAGTACGAGGGGTGAGTGAAAGTCAAAAAGTTTGTTATGTAAGGATGAAATAACAGCAGCAAATTGCGTCAAAAGAGTGCAAATCGTCAATATCATTGCTGCCGGTTTGTTGGTCTGTGGCGTTTATTTTCTGGTGAGGTTTGGTGATTAATGAGAAGTAGGAAGTGAAATGTATCTATTTATTTTCTAGAGGCTGATAGTCAATTTCTGTAGAAAAGGGTTGCGTGAACAGGAGAACAGGTGAAAAATGGGGAAGTTGATACATAATCCGTAACAAAGGAGGTGTCCATGACTCAAATAGAATTGATTGAAGCGGATATCACAACT
>CAZLGM010000260.1:0-3814 GCA_964558875.1 uncultured Desulfocapsaceae bacterium | reverse complement strand
AACCTGCAGAGAGTGTCATGAAAAGCAGACCGACTTCTGGAATACTACCGGACATGCCGGAGCATATGAAACGCTTGTGAAAAAGGAGGATCACTTCAATCTCGACTGTATAGGCTGTCACGTCACCTTAACCGGTGATCCTAGCAAATTCAGTGAGGCTGAAAAATTTCAGCTGCTAAACCTGCCGACAACACTTCAGCTAGTTGGATGTGAATCGTGCCATGGTCCCGGAAAGACTCATGCAGATGATCCGGAAAATGTGAAACTGCAAGCTGTTACCGAAAAAAGCTGTCTGGTTTGTCACACCGAAGAACACAGTGATGATTTCACTTTTACAAAAAAAGTGGAACTTATTCGCTGTCCGCCAGGCGATTAAAAATTCTGTCTCCCAATGATTCTCAGCCTTGATTGTATGAGAAGAATTGTTGGAAATAAAAAAAGCGGCATCCGTTTCATTCGGATGCCGCTTTTTGTCCTTAAAATCAGCTGTAGTACGCGGATTAGCAGCCAAAAGCCTCCTGGAGGTTGGGTACGGTCTGCTTTTTACGGCTCATCATGCCGTCAATCCACATGGAGGTTCCTGAAAGGGACGCACCAAATGCTTTTTCGATCAGAGCAACGTCATCGGAGATCACGACCAGATCGGTCCCTTCTTTGACAACGTCTGTCAGCATCAGAAGAACTGAATGTCGCCCATCCGCTTTCACTTCTTCCATGGCCTTATACAGGTCGTCACGGATATCGGCAACCTGATCAAGAGTGGCAAGCTCAAGCTGACCAACTCCTACCTTGTTTCCTTTCATATCAAAATCTTTGTAATCACGGAAGACCAGGTCCTTGGCAGGAACACCGTCAACAGAAGATTTTGCCTTCAGCATATCCATAAACAGCGAGTCTGTATCATCCACGCCGGCAACTCCCTTCAATTCGGCAACTGCAGCTTTATCGTCGGGTGTGCAGGTGGGAGATTTGAAGTTGACTGTATCGCTCAGGATAGCAGAAAGCAAACCACCGGCAACGTTTTTGGGAATCTCGATACCGGCATCCTTGTACATTTTATTTAAAACAGTTCCGGTACAGCCTACGGGTTCGGCTCTAAAAAGAATCGGATTGTTGGTAGTGATATCACCGATCTTGTGATGATCAACAATGGTTACTACTTCTGCATCACCAATATTGTCAGGTGCCTGGCCGATATCACTGAAATCGACGAGCGCCACTTGTTTACCGGCAACGTCACTGACCTGCTCGGGAGTGTCGAGACCGAAACGATCAAGGACCATTTTTGACTCAGGGTTCAAGTCATCGGCTGAAGACTGCATGCATGCTTTGGCATCTCCGCCCTGGGCATTGATGAGTGTAGCCAGGCCAATGGCGGCTGTAACGGAATCGGTATCAGGATTTGAATGACCTACGACACAGATAGACATGGGATTTCCTCCATAAATTGTATTTAGGCAAATGGTAGTGTATGGTAAAAACCATACGGAATTGCTTCGTGTACTATGACCAAAAAAGAATAGTTGCTTCACTATTCCGAGTCAAGCACAAAAAATGTGACATTTGTATAAACATAGAGTATGAATGAAATTATTAACCAAAAAAAACTGAATGACTATTCATATTTAGCTCAATAATGGACACAAAACCACAACACAATCATAACAGAAAAAAAACACGTGCATCCCGTAGAAACGGGCCCAGCTTTATCACCATTGTCGTCATTGTCATCCTGATAGTGATCATTAGCTTCCTGCTGACGCCGTATGTAAAAAAGTATCTAGCTGACAGTCAATCCCAAAAGAAAACAGTTCCCGATAAAGTACCTGTTGTCACACAACAGCCTGCAACAACTATTGACATGCCATCGGTTGAACAGGGACAGACCCAAGAGCCGGTCATCGAACCGTTGGATACTCAAGAGCAGAAAACTGAGGTTGCACCTCAAAAAACCATAACCCAAATATGTGAGGAGATTTCTACTCCAATAACCACCTTTTATGACCACCTGGATCGCCAGTCCTATATCCAAAACAATAAACTGGAGAGTCAAAGCGGCGTTTATTTCACCTCACTGATCCAGAAACTTCTGGATAATCCTCCTGTTGTCACCAGGGAAACTGACGATCTGTTCACCATTTTACAGAATACAGCTCATTTTTTCAGAATAATCGGCAAAAAGAACATTGTTGTCATCAAGGGAATACTACACAACGAAAAAGCCCACTTTGAGAACATTGTGGCCAAATACTTCGACATGGTCCAGCAACCTAAGTGTTCCATGAACGATCTGGCATTAAAACCAACCGATGAAGCCCTTTATGACTATGCCGGTTTCTTTCTAAACACCATGGGCGGTAGATTGTATCTGTTCAGAAGAGACTCGCAATCCCGTATGGTGATAATCTATTATTCTTTGCTCATTGTCGATCAGGCCAATATCAAAGGCAAAAATCGACACGGAATCCAGATCAGCCAGGCCATCGATTCTCTTATAAACGAAATCGAGAGTGTCGGTCAGGGTTTAAAAATGCGGGAGCAATACCTGGACAAGCTCTATGATTTACAGGAGAAATATCAGCAGTAGTCTGCCATTTTCTCCGACATCATAGACTTCATACTGACCACTCATGAATACCAAAGGTTTCAACCGCCGTCTTTTTCGATTTATCGGGAGTTCGCCCACGCCCTTTCATGCCGTACAAAACATAACGGACTGTTTTGAAAAATCCGGTTTTCTCCAATTGAGGCAGACAGAGAAGTGGCGGTTGAAACGCGGAAACAGATATTACCTTGTTTGCGATGACGGTTCGGTTATCGGCTTTTATCTTGGTAAAACCGCCAAGATCACAGACGGATTCAGAATTCTGGCCGCCCACACAGACAGCCCCTGTCTGAAAATCAAACCGAAACCTCTCGACTTTGCCGACTCGTATATGAAACTCGGTGTGGAGGTGTATGGTTCACCTCTTCTTCACACCTGGTTTGACAGGGAACTGGGAATCGCGGGGAGAGTCCGGTGTGAGAGTTCAGACAATAAATGCAAAACCCTTCTTGTCGAGTTGGAAGAAACGGCAACCATACCCAGCCTGGCTATCCACTTCAACAGGGAGGCCAACAAGAACAGCAGTGTTGATGCACAAAAAGACCTGCCTCTGCTTTTCAGCCAATCCAGCCAAAATAAAAAAACCGATTTCAACCGTATCCTTCTACGCCTTGTACGGAATCAATATCCGAAACGAAAATGGAAAAAGCTACTCAGCCACGATCTGTTCTGCTTTGACTGCAACTCTGCTTCCTATTTTGGAGAGAGCCGCCGGTTCATCCGCGGCCCCAGACTGGACAACCTGGTAAGCTGCTTCATCGGAATGACGGCGATGTCTAAAAACAGGTCCAATTCTAACTCGCTGTTCATCTGCTCCAACCACGAAGAAGTCGGCTCCGTTTCCATGAGCGGCGCTCGCGGTTCATTTTTATCATCATGTTTTGAACGAATTATTCCTGACAATGATGAGCGGCATCGCACTCTGGCAGCATCATTCATGATCTCAATGGATAACGCTCACGCGCTCCACCCAAACGCCGGTGAAGCAAGCGACGGAAATCATCCGGTATTGCTTAATGGTGGCCCGGTCATCAAGTATAATGGCAACCAGCGTTATACCTCCAACAGTCTCAGCAGTTCAATCTATAAGGAGATTGGCGCCGAAGCAGGAGTGAATCCACAGGAATTTGCAATGAAAAGTGATCTGAGCTGTGGCTCGACCATAGGACCGATGGTGAGCGCTGATCTGGGAGTCCAGTCCGTTGATGT
>CAZLGM010000259.1:0-3819 GCA_964558875.1 uncultured Desulfocapsaceae bacterium | reverse complement strand
ACATCAATTCCTACTTTGGCCGCCTGAAAGGACGACCATCTGTTGAGATGATGGTTTCAAGAGGCTGCCCGTTTAAATGCGGCTTCTGCTACCGGGGGCCAAGTTCAGGCACGCATATGCGCCGTATGAGTACCGACCGGGTGATAGAAGAGATAAAAGTGTTACAACAGAAGTATGGGTTCAGTTCTTTTTTCTTTGTCGACGACACATTTACTTTGGACCGCAATTGGGCAGTTGAGTTGTGCAACAAGATTATCGATGCTGGTCTGGATATTGCCTGGGCCTGCCAGACCCGGGTCGATACTGTCGATCGTGAACTGCTGGCCCTAATGAAGAAGTCCGGCTGTGTCTGTATCCATTTCGGTGTGGAATCGGGCAACCAGGAAATCATGGATAAACTGATAAAGAAGATCACCAAAGACCAGGTTCGGGAGGCACATAAAGAGTGCCAGCGTATTCGTCTCTCTACTATTACCTATTTCCTGCTCGGAACTCCCTGGGAGACGGAAGAAACGGTACGAGAGACCATCGATTTCGCAAAGGAGCTCAAACCGACTATATCCCTGTTCTTTGCAGCGACCCCCTATCCGGGCTGTCCCATGCGAGATGATTATATAAACATGGGCATGCCGGTGCCGGAAAATTGTGATGAATACGGGCGATTTTGGATCGAGGATGCTCCAAGAGGAAGCGAGGACAAAGTCAAGCGAGCCGGTAATCTGGATACCTATCAGCACTGTCTGGAGGCTACCAGGGAGATTGTTCGGGATCAGGTACGGGATATCGGTTCCTATCCACGGTTGATAACTGAATTTGTCGACCAGTACGGATGGGGAGATTTTATCAAAAATGCCATGGCCAGACTGAAGGTTTAGGCAGCTTTTTTCGAAATGTCAGCCACGACCACGGATGCTGATCTATCAGTATTCGTGGTCAGTTAATAGTCCTGACTAATCTTCCACAACATACATATCAAATTCATCACTAAAACCGGCCCATTTTTCCCGGTCCCATTTTGCCTGCCGGTTAAAACAGCTTGCAGCGCGTTCCGCCATCATCATTGTGTGATGAATATTGTCATGGGTGAACAGCCCCTGCCGCCCGAAAGTAACCAGGCCGTCTATCTCTCCGAGATATTTTTCAATGGTTGCCAGTTTTCCAGGATAACCGATACGATAGATGGGGTAGACAGAGTCGAGTCTCCTTGAAAAACACCGGATCAGGTTTGTTACCGGGATTTCGGCCCTGACAAGATCACCTATTATCCGATTTCTTAACTGTTCATCGTCGGACTGCCATATATCATCTCCGCGATTGCAGGGGATTTCGCAGCAGATGATTGTTTTATCCTTTGGCTGGTTTGCACCGTTGTAGTTTTTACCTTCAGAGATCCGGGAGAAGATGAACTCCTCCTCTGGAAAATAATGGGCATCATAAGGTAGCCACTGCCCGCATCCCATAACTATATAGAAAAAGACCATGGCACGATGGCTGAGACCCTCGGCTGCCTGAAGAACTGTTGACGGTTTTTGACAGAAAAGAAGATCGATCATCCGGGTGACCGGGATGGTTGAGAAAAGAAAATCAGACCGAACCGTTTGTTTTCCACCCTCTGAATCTTGAACTGATAACCCGTTGATCCGATTGTTTTTTATATCGATGCCAACGACCCTGGTATTATATTCAATCTTTCCACCAAGTCCGGTGACCCGTTTTGCAAGTTTCTCCGAGAGCTGACCTATCCCTTTCTCAAAGTAATAAAAAATCCCGCTCTTGTTTCCTTTCAGGCCGGGTATGATCCTGAGCATTTTGTTAACGATTTTTCCGATTGAGGAGGCGGAAACCCGTTTTCTGGCCTGCTCGATATCAATCTCTTCAGGTGGATAGCCCCACAGTTTCCGGCAATAGGGGAAATAGAAGGTTGTGCAGACTGTTTTTCCAAGGCCATCAAGAAGGCTTGTACCAAAGGTGGCTGCTTTGGTTTTTTGTTGAAAGGGTTTGAGGAGCAGGTCTCTTAGAACTCCAAAGGTGAACGAGAAGGGGAGATGGATAAGGCAATCCATGGGCTTTAACGGGAATTTGAGATAGCTGCCAAGAAGCCGGATTCTGCCGTTTCTTTTTCGTGTCAGAAAGGAGGAACCGGAAGTTTTTTTTATTTCCTCCAGCAGATGTTCCGGTGTGGACGGATGCAGCCGGTGACTGCCATAGTCAAGCCAGATCCCCTCTTCCTCAAATGAGGCGGCAATTCCCCCCGGATAAGGATTTCTTTCAATGAGTGTTATCTTCACATCACTGTCGTTCTGTGACAGCAGTTTGTAGGCCAGCATGAGCCCAGCGGGACCGGCACCGAGAATGACAATAGTCTTCTTTGCGGACGTTTGCATTATTGCCTTAGTGGGAGTCATTCTCCTCTTCTCTTAAAACTTCCTTAAAATGGCTGGAGGCCTCTTCGCAGATCTGTTGTTCGATCTTACGTGACAGACCGTCGGACATCATGCCGATAAGCAGTATCTGTATACCGGTTAAAAAGAGAAGCAGAGAAGATGTGGACAGGGTTGTGTGAATAAATATGGAATAGTCCTGCCAGCCGATACGCTGGATGGCAAAGAAAA
The DNA here is from genome assembly GCA_964558875.1 of uncultured Desulfocapsaceae bacterium. Taxonomy (GTDB): domain Bacteria; phylum Desulfobacterota; class Desulfobulbia; order Desulfobulbales; family Desulfocapsaceae; genus CAZLGM01. The sequence continues at coordinate 1,207 of CAZLGM010000259.1, read as the reverse complement.
GATCGAAACCGAATTTGACGATGCTGAGAAGAAGAAACGTAAGGGCAACAGGAACAAAGACCTTCAGCGGATTAAAGAGCATGGAGAGCCGCAGAATAAGTGAAATAAAGTTGACAAAATCCCACGGAACTATTTTTGAGCGACCCTTTCGGGGCAGATAGTCAATGGAGTAGTCGAGCACCTTATAATTGTTGGAGAGCATGGCTAAAGTCTGGGTGGTTGTAAAAGAAAACTGGTCCGAGAGTATCCTGAAAAAGGGCATTACCGAGCTTCTTGTAAACACCCGGAGCCCGGAATTGACATCGGCAATAGGTTGGCCGGCGATATATTGGGCGAGCTGGGCGAGAATCCATTTGGCCGGCTTACGAACCAGCGGAATATGGACATTATCACTGTTGCGGGCGCCGATAACCAGATCAGCCTTCTGTTCGTGGATGAGCCGGACCATTTCCGGTATGGCTTCACAGGGGTATGTGCAGTCGGCATCAATGATCGCCAGCAAGTTGTGGGATGCGGCAAGAATACCGCTTTTTAAGGAAGCTCCGTAACCCCTGTTGGTCTTGTGGCTTATGACCCTGGCCTTGGTCTGGCTGGCACGGGCCAGCGTTTCATCGGTTGAGCCGTCATTAACAACAATGATTTCAAATTCAATGTGGCTTTTTCCAAGGATTGTAAAAAGCTCCTGAACTATCTCATGGATGACGGCTCCCTCATTATATGCGGGGATAATGACTGAAAGAGACTGATGTTGGATTGGCATGGATGCCCTCACCTTGAATGCGCTTATTGCCCTGTAATATTACGAAGCTTGGGTTTAATATCCTGCGGCTTGCCGTGTTCAATCTTAAAAACCAAAGTTTATACTCCGTCCACTTGCGGCAGGGTATTTTATTTGGTCATCACATCCATATGCTTATCATCTGCTGTTTCGGGATTCAAAGATCATCCCAATGCAGAGCAGTAGAGCCGGAAAAACAGCAAGCCGGAATCGTGACGCACCAAATGGACCAACCATCACTATAAAAAATGCGATCAGGAAGAGCAAAAATAATTTAAGCCGGATAAAGGAGGATTTGTAAAAAACTGAAATTAGAAACAGCAGCGATAGAATCCCATTAACTGCCGTGATAACGACGAGGGAGATGATAATTAGCAAAGGGATTTTCTGAAGAGCTTGCAGTAACCCTTTTATTCCGGAATCGCTTAA
>CAZLGM010000258.1:0-3833 GCA_964558875.1 uncultured Desulfocapsaceae bacterium | reverse complement strand
AGGGCCGGTGCGACGTTAAGGATGCTGCCAAGGTTATCAGCGATCTGCCGATGGAGACCTCGGATGAGAGCTGCATTGATCATCACCGTGCCCTTCGCACCGGTATTCCGGAAGTCATTTACGGCCAATCTAAAACACCTGAGCAGATTATCGATATCGGCAGATCTCTGTTAAAGCGCAACAGTGTCGTTATCGCCACCAAGGTTGATGAAGAGAAAGCGGCAATGGTTCTCTCCGGTCTGCCTTCTCTGAATTATCACGAGCAGGCTATGATGTTGTCCGGCAATGAGAAACAGGAGGACGACAACAAGGGTAGGATAGTTATTGTAAGCGCCGGGACCTCTGACATCCCGATTGCCGAGGAGGCTAAAGTAACGGTCAAGGCCATGGGTCATCCGGTGAGCACACTTTACGATGTCGGTGTTGCCGGTCTGCACCGGATTTTAGGCAGACAGAAAGCCCTGCGTGAAGCACGGGTCATCATCGTCGTAGCCGGAATGGAGGGGGCTCTGCCCAGTGTGGTTTCAGGGTTGGTGGAATGTCCGGTTATCGGTGTTCCCACATCGGTAGGTTACGGAACCGGATTTGGAGGTATTGCGGCTCTGTTGTCAATGTTGAACAGCTGTGCTCCCGGCATTGGTGTCGTAAATATCGACAACGGATTCGGGGCCGCCTGCCTGGCACTGTCTATTAATCGATGAGCAAACAAGTCAATTAAGACTACCGCGTTTTTACCAGATTACCTATAAAGCTCACTACCTGAAACGAAGTGTTGTCAGTTTGGCAGCCTAGCTTCAATCATATCTCGATAGTCTCACCATGTTTGGGCACAAAAGCATCAAAGCCTTTGTGTCGCAGATAGCCGGCAAAGGAAAAGGACTGTTTTTCTTCTCCATGGACCACGGCTATTTTCTTAATAGACAGATTAGAGGTTTTTAAAAACTTGAACATCTCGTTTCTATCCCCGTGGGCGCTGAAACCGCCCAGCGTCTTAACCCGTGCAGCCAACGGGTAAGTGGAGCCAAGGAAGCGAATCTCGGGTGGATCACCTTTTCGTCCCAACAGTTCATACCCCTCTCCAAACTCCTGTATCCTGCGGCCAAGGGTGTTCCTAGCCATATACCCTACAATGAGGATAGTATTCCTCTCGTCTGCGATTCTGTGACGAAGATGGTGCAGAATACGTCCACCCTCACACATACCTGAACCTGAAAGTACTATGTGGGGTTTTTTGGAATGATTGAGCTGCATCGATTCCTTGACCGACTGAGTATAGCGGATCTCTGGAAAGGCAAATGGATTTATACCGTTTTCCAGAAAAGTTTTATGGGTGTCTTGATCGTAGTTTTCAGGATGTTCTCCAAAGACTCTTGTAATATTAGTTGCCAGAGGGCTGTCCACATATACCGGTATCTTGGGCACCTGGTTCTCCAGATACAATTCGTGTATATAATAGATCAACTCCTGGGTCCTGCCATAGGCAAAGGCAGGAATCATGATGCAACCACCCCGACCGACGGTTTCATGGATCGCTTCCCGGAGCAGCGGCTTAAGATCAAATACCGGTTCATGCAACCTGTCTCCGTAGGTGGACTCCATGATAAGCAGGTCGATCTCCCTGTTGTGTTCATCGAACTGCTGAGTGGGGTCTTTGATGATCGGCTTGTCATAGCGACCCAAGTCGCCGGAATACATCACCGTATAGTCCTTTCCCTTTTCCTTGACTTTCAGAGTGATGCAGGTCGAGCCGAGAATATGGCCGGCGTTATAGAAGGTGGCTGTCATGTTTTTACCAACCTGGACCGATCTGCGGCTGGTCGTCGGCTGGAAGTATTCCATGGCGTCTTCAGCCTCGGCATATGTGTACAGGGGTTCGATCTTTTTGAGCTGATACTCTTCCAGTAGACTGTCGATTAATTCCCGGTTTAATTTATGCGGTTTTGACTTCAGGTGTTTTTTAAGACTTTTCACTTCCTTGAGAGAAAGCGCTCTTCCCCCTTTTGAAGTCGACTCCATCTTACTGAGGAATTTCTTGACGGTCTTATAGTTGAGGTAGCCGGCATCAGACTCCTGAATTTTGGCGGAATCCTTCAGCAGGTATTCGCAGGCATCAGCTGTAGCCCGTGTACAGATGATATGACCGCTGAACCCTTTTTTCCTGGTAAACATAGGGGTCCTGCCACAATGATCGATATGGGCATGGGATAACAGGATATTGGTGATCAGGTGCGGATCAAAGGGGATGACCGAGTTCATTTCCCGGCTTTCCTGACGCCTGCCCTGAAACAGGCCGCAGTCAAGTAAAACAAGATCTCCATCGGACATTACCGCATGCAAGGACCCGGTCACCTGCCTGGCAGCTCCCTGGAATGAGATACGCATGAATCACTCCTTCTTTTATTTGAAAACCACTGTTGTATCGAATCGTGTTGATTTCTGGGAATTAAGGTCCCGGACCGTGGTCTGGACCACATAGGTTCCCGGTCGTGCACCGGATATGGAATATGTGAGGTTGAGATAGAAGTCAGTGACCGGAATCGGGGTGATCCTGTTATACTTCATGATATCATTGACACCGCCGAGCACCTTACCGTCGGTTGTCTTCACCAGGAAATCGACCGCTACATTGATCTGGTAGCCACCCCCCGTTTTTCTTATATTGTGCCCAAAGACCTGCGATGTGATGTAAATCTTCTCTCCAAGTGAATAAATATTATTGGGTTTATTATGGTAATCGGTCAAGTTGTCGACAAGCCGGACGTGACGAACATTAAACGGGATTTCTTTCCATAATTGATGAACCCCTTCCTTGGCCTTGATTGCCGCCTCCTGGGCATGATCGGTCAGGTAAAGATCCTTGGCCTTATCGATTGTCTGGACAAAATCCGCCCCATGGGCCGAAACAGCAAGCAGACAGAAGGCCCAGCCGATGAACATTGCACTTACCTTTTTCATACAATCTCCTTGTCATAGATACCCAACAAAGTAAACGTTTGATTCCAACGACAAAACAAAAACATATAAACAGATGACCCTTGTTAAATCAACGAAATAGGACCTTTTCTTTTCTGCCCTGCCACAGAGAAAGCAACCTTTTCACATGACAAATGACAATCCACAACGACATTTTCACGTAAAAACAATTAAATTGGCCAAAATCACATCCTTATTCTTGCACTATTCAACCTTTTCGTTATAATCGTTTGGTTCAGCAACGGATATATAAACTCTACATATTCACCTTAACCCTTTTGCCGTTTTTTCAAGGAATTCAATGAACAGATCAATTAAACTCAAACTTTGCTTTCTATTTTTCCTGATCGGGCTGTCAATCGTCACCATCATCCCTTCGTTTACTACGAATGTTCCCTCATGGTGGAGCAAGTACCTTGCTCCAGGCGGGTTACGTCTCGGTCTTGACCTGCAGGGAGGGATGCATGTGGTCCTCAAGGTCAACCTGGAAGAGGCGGAAAAGAAATCGCTGGAACTTGCAGCCAATGATCTGAAAAATACGCTGGCTAAAAAATCCATCAGTGCCGTACGTACCAAAACGGAACTTGACGACGTTATTGTCTTCACCCTGCCCAATGTCTCCGCTGCCAAAGAGGTCGACACCCTGGTGAAAGACGATTTTCCCGATATCGACGCATCGATTGAGACAAAAGAAAATTCCTTCCCCCGTATCCGGCTGAAACTCAAACAGTCCAAGATCGACTTTATTCACTCCCACGCCGTTAATCAGTCCCTGGAAATCATACGAAATCGCATAGATCAGTTTGGTGTTGCCGAACCGGTCATCATCAGGCAGGGGTCTGATGAGATTGTTGTGCAGC
>CAZLGM010000257.1:0-3849 GCA_964558875.1 uncultured Desulfocapsaceae bacterium | reverse complement strand
TCTGGAACATCCGCTAGCACTGCATCTTTGGACGATTAACCAAACGATTATAGTTAAGCCTATATCGTTTGGTTAATGGTCCAAAGATGCAGTGCTAGCGGATGTTCTTCTCCAAAAAAAAAGCCCTGGTTGACCAAAACACACAACCAGGGCTTTTTATTATGCTAAACAGGATTTAATTACAGACCCGCAGCGTCACGCAACTCATCAATCTTATCGATTTTTTCCCAGGTAAATTCCGGTTCAGGTCTGCCGAAATGGCCATAGGAAGCTGTTGCGGTGTAGATTGGTCTGAGCAGGTCTAAATGCTGGATAATTGCTTTGGGCCTCAGATCAAAGTGACTCTGGATAATCTCATTGATCTTCTCATCACTGATCACACCAGTGCCAAAGCTGTTCACATTAACAGAAACCGGTTTGGCAATTCCGATAGCATAAGCAACCTGGACATCGATCTCTTTGGCGATCCCAGCTGCAACAATATTCTTTGCAATGTACCTGCCCATATAGGAAGAGGAACGATCAACCTTGGAAGGATCTTTGCCGGAGAAGGCACCGCCGCCATGATAGCCCTTGCCGCCATAGGTATCGACTATGATTTTTCGCCCGGTTACACCACAGTCGCCTACAGGTCCACCAATAACAAAACGGCCAGTGGGATTGATCAAGTAGTTGGTATCACCATCCAACATCTCAGCAGGCAGGATCGGCTTAATGATTTCCTCCATAATACCTTCTTTGAGATCCTCATAGCTCACATCGGGGCTGTGCTGAGTAGAGAGGACTACCGCGTCGATCCGTTTTGGAGAGCCGTTTTCATATTGAACGGTAACCTGACTTTTAGCATCTGGACGCAGCCAGGGGAGTTTCCCAGCCTTCCGTACTTCAGATTGCTTTTTAGTCAGCAGATGAGCATAATAGATCGGCATAGGCATGAAGTCGTCGGTATCTGTGCAGGCATAACCAAACATAAGCCCCTGATCACCGGCGCCCTGCTCCAGATCAACACCGGTTCCTTCATCGACACCCATAGCAATATCAGATGACTGCTTATCGATGGAAGTCATGATAGCACATGACTGCCAGTCAAATCCCATGTCAGAGGAGTTGTAGCCGATTTCTTTAATCCTGTTTCTGACGATCTCCGGCATATCAACCCATGCGCTTGTGGTTATTTCGCCCGCGATCAGAACCATGCCTGTGGTAACCAGGGTCTCACAACCGACACGGGAATATTTATCCTGCTCCAGAAGAGCATCAAGAATAGAATCTGAGATTTGATCGGCAACCTTGTCAGGATGTCCTTCAGATACCGACTCAGAGGTAAACAGATAGTTTTGGCTTTTCATTCGTTACTCCACGTATTTAGTTAAGATACTCAAATATTTTGGATCACACTTCTACTTGAAAACTCGTTATTTATACACAGATCAACTGAAAATTCAAGTACACTCAGATAAAAAGTTTATCTGCACCACACTTCAATATTTATCGGTATATATACAGGAGAATACTGCGGTAAAGGATAATATGGCCAGCGCTGCTGTTGATTACCTGAGGATCATACATCAAGCAGTGCTAGCTGGTGATTTAACTCCCGGCAATAATGGGATTCTTTCGATAAGACTTGCTAGGTTCTCCATCAATATAGATAGCTTCCAGGAAAGAGAGCTTTCTCGGTAGTTGCTGTGGTGTTCCTCTTGTGACTAAAAAGGTTGCTCTTTGTCCGATGGTCAGTGAGCTCAGGTGTTGCATTCCGAAGAAATCAGCTCCGTTTTCCGAAGCGCACCTTACTGTCTCTTCAAGCGAGTAGCCTGCCTTAATAAACAGCCTCATCTCCTCGACCATCGACTCACCATGAAGTATGCCGACACTGCCGGCCCCGGTTCCGCAGGCTGTTTTCACACCCAGTGTTTTTGCCAGACGTAGTTGTTTAAGTTGGTTTTCAAGCGTCAATTTCCAAAACGCTTCAGCACCCGGAATCGGTTTTCCGGGTGCTGCGTATCGTTGAGAAAACCGGCAGCACACATCTCCACTGGTTGAGGAAGAGTCTACAGAGTTTTTAGCCCGCAGAATATTCGGGATCCAAAGCACGCCTCTGTCAGCCATTTTCCGCATGTTCTTTTCACCCATTGAATAACCTTGCTCAACAGCATCACAGCCGGCAGCAAGGGCTTCCTCCACCTGCTGCGGACCGTTGGCAACCACAACAACCCTGTTGCCTCCTGTTTGTTGGAGCAAACGGTGCAGCTCTTTATAACTGCATCCAGAGCTGGTACATGAGTCCATGTCAATATTGCTTGAATATTGAATCCTGAAAAAATCTCCCTGTACCGTATTTTTATCATGACAATCCGACCCGTCCAAACTGGGAGTAATAGCCATTTTAACATTGATGCTACCGTCCTTCTCTTTTTCCCAAAGATAGCCGTCTGTTAAGCTACCATTATCGGCCACACCCAAGACTCCATATACATAACAATCTTGGACATGGCGATGAAACAGCCCAATCTTTGTTGAAGGAGCGGAACCTTCATTGGAAGCGCGCACCGTATCGTCCACAGAAGATGATTGCGAAAGTGACACGCTGCAATCGACCAGTGGAGGTAAAATGGTGCAGTGTGATAAATCATCAATGAGCAAACTGTCTTTGTTTGCGAGTTCCGTCGCCGGCCCCATGGAAGTAATACGACCTTCAACGACTCGGAGAAAGATATTTCTTTGCAGTGCAGCACCAGTGCCATCAATCAGGCGTCCGGCAATTATCAATCGTTCTTTGCCCATATTGTCATTTAATATAAAAAGTAGCTTTTACACCGATAGCGCTCATTAAGTGAAGACCTCAGACAATCTACTTCGATAAAGCTATTACCAGGGCAATAGCTTCAATTTCTACCCGTGCCCCCAAAGGAAGGGCTGCGACCTCAATTGTGCTGCGGGCAGGGGGATTCTCCGGGAAATATTCGCCATACACCTTGTTCATTTCCGCGAACTCCTCCATATCCTGAAGAAAAACCGTTGTCTTCATGACACCTGCCAGGCTCCCGCCACCAGCCTCGACCACTGCACGGAGATTGTCCAACACCTGCCGGGTTTGCTCCCCAATATCTCCGGTCACCAGTTTGCCGGTTACCGGATCGATGGGAATCTGCCCTGCAGTAAAAATCATATTCTCACTCCTGGTCGCCTGAGAATATGGTCCAATGGCACTCGGCGCCTGATCAGTATTTATAATCTGACGATTCATAATTTTCCTCATATGGTTTCACCTGAATCCTATATACTACTCTCCCAATCACTTTGTATCTCACCTCCTGGTCAAGTAGCATTCACAGCCTGAATTTTACACAGCACTTTATACTCTATTTATAGGCATGGTCAACTCGATTACAGCAATCTCATCAAAACTAGAGATCCAGATGAATTGTTGTTTTCATACTGCAACGGGGAACCCAAACAGAGTAACAATGTTCTTTTTCTTTCTTCTCCAATATTCCAACTCGCTCTTTTTCATGGTTTTCGGTTCAAAGCTTCTGGTGCTTTCTTGTTTTCATTGCTATATTAACCTGTTACGACAGATAACACTTCAGATAAACAGACACTTTAACACACCGACCCATCCTTATAGCAGAAAAACATATTGCATCATTTGCGTTAGTGTGTAACAATGTTTTAAATTTTGCGCCATTTTTTCCAAAATCCACACTTGGCAAGACAAAATGTCTTACCGGATAACAGCGACAATCGTCAACAACCGAAATCATTAGATATCACAGGTTGTATTTAAGGAAAAGACTATGAACACCATCCAACAACTGGAGCAGTTGAAAAAACAAAGAGCAGAAGCCA
>CAZLGM010000256.1:0-3934 GCA_964558875.1 uncultured Desulfocapsaceae bacterium | reverse complement strand
TCGATTGTATCCATGGTAATGAATTTACCCTTAATTGACAAGAGAGATGCGTGTTTAGGAAGATTACCTTTCACCCGCACCTCTTCATGGGAAAAGAAACGTACTAGGTTTTTATCACTGGAAAAGGGAAGTCGCTCCGCTTTGATGGTTTTTCCCGGTCGAGCTTGCTTATCTTGAAGCGTTGCCAGATACTTGATGTCGGCTTGTTCGGCCTGGCCGATAAAAAGAGTGGGGACGAGGAAATAACAGCCGAGCGATAATAAAAAAATAGTGGCTTTTGTCCCCCTGGGTCGAATGAGTTGAATGTCTTTGAATATTGGTGCTCGCCAGTAAAACAGGAGAAAGAACAGGCCGGCGGCAGAGACCACGAGATTAATAGGATGATTGGTCCAGAAAAGATCAAATCGTGTCAGATCCCATGAAAGCGGAGCGAACAGGAGAACACCGTTACCCCATTTGATCTCACAGCTGTCCAGCAGGAGGTGGATAACGATATTGAACAATAAAAGCAGACAGATCCTCATCGATCCACGGCTCAACATCGAAAAAGAAAGACCAAGGACCACCGAAAATAATAGCGAAGCCTGGATGGTAGTGTAGTAGTTGATCATATAAGGATCAAAGAGTTGGAGTTTGAAGAGAACCCTCTGTATGATCCATGGGATGTCGGGGATAACACAGCCAAGCACTATCCACTGCAGTTCCGCCTTTTTAAAAAACAGGTTGCTCAACGGCGCCTGAATTCCGATATGTCCCAGAGTATTTGGCAAAATGTAGACAATGCGTTATAGGTTTTTAATGCTAAACTTGCAAAAAGTCCTAAAATTGTAAACTTGTCATTGCTTCGCTTCGCTCGCAATGACAAGTTTACAGTTGGTAACCGATAGACGATACAAAATACATCGAAACAGGGATGGTGAAAATGGAAAAAGTGAAAATCGGTGTGATTTTATGTTCATAAACGACCCGAGGGGCTGCCGATGCCCAAGTTAACAGTGACATCCGAATGCGTCTTTGAGGATATTCCCATTGAACTCGAACGGGCGATTAAAGCCGAATTAACCATCGACAATCCCCGTTATATCGCGGCTAAACGATATGGTCGCTGGATCGGTAAGAACCTGAAGCCAAAGCTTAAATATTACAGCCAGTGGCCTGGCAAGCTGTTTTTCCCGCGCGGCTTTGGGAATCAGGCGGTTCTGCTCTGCCGGGAGCACACAGGAAAAACGCCTGAGATCATCGACCAGAGACAAAAGCTGTCTGAGGTTGATTTTAATTTTTCAGGGAATTTGCGTCCTTACCAGCATGATGGTGTCGAGCAGATTTTACAACGGTCATTCGGTGTACTGGAAGCCGGGACGGGCAGCGGTAAAACGGTTATGGCTCTTGCTGTCATTGCCAGAAGGCGTCAGCCGACCCTGGTCATTGTCCATACCAAGGAGTTGCTCTATCAGTGGCATGATCGAGCACAGGAGTTTCTGGGGATCAAACCGGGGTTGATCGGTGATTCCCATTTGAGGGTCGAAGACCTGACCATCGGTATTGTCAACAGTGTGCGAACCAGGTGCGAGGAACTGGCCCCACAATTCGGGCATCTTATTGTCGATGAATGTCATCGGGTGCCGGCAACCCTGTTCACCGATGTGGTGTCCACCTTCGACTGCTGGTATATGCTTGGTCTCTCAGCTACAGCATTTCGCAGTGATGATGGAACCACAAAGCTGATTTACACCTATATGGGAGACCGTCTGCATCAGGTCGACCGGAGTGAGCTTGAGCAGACCGGGGCAGTTGTCAGGCCGACATTGGTGAGAAGAAAGACCAACTTCACCTACGGATACAGGGGAGAGTATCAAAAGCTGATTACGGCGCTAACCAAACATGAAGGCAGAAACAGACAAATTGCCGAAGATATCCACCAGGTTGCAGCCAGAAAAGAGGGCGGCACAATTCTTGTCGTTTCCGACCGGGTCAGCCACTGCACAGTCTTTGAAGAACTGCTGCAAAGAAGAGGGCTGAATGTGGCCCTGCTCACCGGCAAGACCCCCCCCGATCAAAGAAACGAAATTGTCAAAGCGGTCATCAAAGGAAAAGTCGATGTGTTAATCTCCACATTGCAACTGATTGGTGAGGGATTTGACTGTCCCGACCTGACAACCCTTGTTCTGACAACACCCATTACATTCGAAGGCCGTCTGCTGCAGGTGATCGGCCGAATCATGCGGCCTGGGAAGAATAAGGAAGCCAGAGTATACGACTACGTCGACGATGCAATCCCTGTTCTTCGCCGTTCGGCCCGGGCAAGGCAGAAAGTGTTTGCCGACATGTAATTCTATTCATTGCCTTGATCAATTCTTTGCAGTATTCGGCTTGATAGCAGGTCATGTTCATTGAGCTATGTGTGTCAGGGCCTGATGATTTTCTCACACTCATGTTGCTGTAGAGAATTCAGGAAGAGGAGATTCCTTTGTTGATTGACAGGACTATTCAATTGCGTAATACAGAATGATTAGCTAATATATAAAATTTTCGTTTATTGTTTTCGGGCTGTTGATTACCGGCACTCGTTCTTCCACAAGACGGGTGCCGTTTTTTGGTTTGAAGGAACCAGCCTGTGCTGACTGATAAAAGTCCGGCAGGTGATAATAAATAGGAGTGTGTACAATTACGATGGAACGACAAAAAATACGCAATGTGGCCATTATCGCCCATGTTGATCATGGTAAAACTACCCTGGTGGATCAACTTTTTAAACACTCGGGGATGTTTCGCGATAACCAGGAGGTCAACGAGCGACTGATGGATTCCATGGATCTGGAGAAGGAGCGTGGGATCACTATTACAGCGAAAAACGGCTCATACCGTTATCTGGATCACTGGATCAATATTATCGATACACCCGGGCATGCCGATTTCGGCGGCCAGGTTGAACGCGTATTGCGGATGGCGGATGGCGCCCTTTTGTTGGTAGATGCCCAGGAAGGGCCAATGCCCCAGACCTATTTCGTGTTGAAAAAGGCGCTTGCCAACCATTTACCCGTTATTGTGGTGATCAACAAGATCGATAAGCCGGCGGCCCGCTGCGATTGGGTTGTCGATCAGGTCTTTGATCTCTTTGTTAAATTGAATGCTCCGGATGATATCCTGGATTTTCCCATTGTCTATGCTTCGGCTAAAGAAGGTTACGCTTTACAGGAACCTGATGATCCGGTGGACAGCAGCTCAAATATGGAAATCATCTCAAAGATGATTGTGGAATCCATTCCCGCACCCTCCGGGGCCAGTGATGCTTCCCTGCAGATGCAGGTCGGTACCATCGACTATTCACCCTATCTGGGTCGCCTGGGTATCGGTAAAGTGGTCAATGGCTGTATGTCGATTAACCAGCCGATTGTGGTGGCCCGACGGGACGGCTCGATCAAGCCGGTTCGGATAACTAAAATCTTCCGCTTTGAATGTGACGACAAGGTGGCTGTTGATTCCGCCACCACTGGTGAGATTGTTGCTGTTGCGGGTATGGAGGATGTGATGGTTGGAGTAACCTTTACCGATCCGGACGATCCAAAACCCTTGCCGCTGATTGCCATTGATCCACCCACCATCTCCATGAATTTTATTCCCAACGATTCACCATTTGCCGGTCAGGAGGGCAAGTATGTGACCTCGCGTCATATTGAGGAACGATTGGCCAGAGAAACCCTGGCCGATGTTGCCCTTCAGTATGAACCGCTCACCGAAGGAGTCGGCTTCAAAGTATCGGGCCGGGGTGAATTGCATCTTTCCATTCTTATCGAAAAGATGAGGAGGGAGGGATATGAAATGCAGGTGACCCGTCCCCAGGTCATTATGAAAGAAGAAGATGGTGAAAAGCTTGAACCATACGAGCGGTTGACAGTCGATGTGGATGAAGCCTACCAGGGCGCTGTTATTGAAA
>CAZLGM010000255.1:0-3980 GCA_964558875.1 uncultured Desulfocapsaceae bacterium | reverse complement strand
AAATTATTTTTTGTATTTAAATGATAGACACACCCTTGCCCGATACGTTGCGACTTTGTTCTTATTGATTTGCATATCAAGTTTGACGATTTCAGCGATACGTAAATCCTTTACGGATTTACCTGCCATTTCAACCGCGTTCTTTGCAGCCTCTTCCCATGATTTCGGGCTTGTGCCAACCAGTTCGATGATCTTATAAACGCTTTTTGCCATGGTTCCCTCCTTGGTGATGGTTTAAAAAACCGTTACCTTTACATAGCGGTCATACAGTGTTGCTGAGCCATAAAGTAATTGTATTCCAGTATGACTGTCAGTGTCAAGCAAAGGAACAGGATCAATAGCTCTCACTCTCATCGTGAGGCTTTTATCCTTTTATCTCCTTTTTGGTGACCGCTTCGGCTTTAACCCTGTCTAACAGGTCTGCCAGGACGGGTTTCACGTTTTCTCTAAGGTCTCCGGCCACTACGATATAGAGAAGATCATCACCCGGTTGAAATGTGCCGGAAAACGCCTTGATTTTTATATCGAAAATCCCCGGAGACTTGAGAAATTCCAGACGCAGTGATTCGATTTTGTCAAAATCGGGAATCACTTCGAGAGAGGTCACCATGGCCCTATCGCTCCGAGACCAGTTTCTCACAACACCGTTATGAATGAGAATCATGCCGACGTTGTCTGTAAAGCCGGGCTGGTCTTTTACTTCTTGAATCATTTGGGGGATATCCATTGCTCTGTGTCTCCTTAACTGTATTCTGTTTTGTTCCGGGCTAAGTGGTATCGGACGGTTATTGGTGCAAACGTATTGTCCGTTTAGCCTGTATTTCTCATCTGTTCAGACGGTGTCAGGTTCAAAGTTATCGGAGTCTGGCGCTTACCTGACTGTAAATTATAGTTGCCTATGTTTACGGTCAGGTAAGCGTAGACTCCGAAACACTGCAGAAGATGGCTCCGTCTGGACGGACCTTTGGTGAACAGTTTGTAAACAACACTTCACTGAACACAATTAATCATGTCCCAGTTGATCAAACAGAAAGCTGTTGTGTACAAATTGTTCATGAGAAATGCAGGTTATGATCGTTCATTTCCAAGTTTTATAGTAGGCTTGGAACAAACTGTAAACAAACAAAAGACCATCCGGAGAATTATGAAGCGTCCGGAGCAGTTTTCATTTTTTATTTATTCCTGCTTGGCATTCATCCATTGAGACTAACAGATGAAAAATAATCCATGACGGAACGAAACGAAGCATATGTTGACGGCCCGACTGCCATGATCCAAATTGATGGTGACAGAGTCCGGAAGTGTCGGGAAGAAAAAGGGCTGACCCAGCTGTATATCGCTACAGTTGTCGGTGTAACAACCGATACGATTTCAAGGTGGGAGAACCGCCGATATCCCTCTATTAAAAAAGAAAATGGGATCAGGCTGGCGGAGGCCCTGGGGGTTGAACTGTCGGCAATTCTTGAAGGCGTTGGGCAAAAAGATCGGGAACAAGAAAAAGCAGCCGATACCATTCGTCCAGAGATTAATCGGAGACGAGGTATACGTCATCTTATTGCAGGTTGTTTTTTAATTCTTATGGTGTGTGTTGTCGTCACCATCTGGCTGATACCCCAGGGAAATGACCAATTGCTGGTTGCCTATAGAGTGTTGCCGGAAAGAACAGCCCCCGGCCTGGTATTTCCTGTTGTACTGGAAGTGCTCGGGTCTCATGAGGAACCACAGTCGGTTATTGTTAAAGAACTGTTGCCTGATGGCGCTGAAATCGAGAAGACTTTCCCTGCGGTAACCACGTTGGGCAAACAAGGAAGGGAAATGAAATGGCTACAAAAAATCAAAGGGAGAACCCGGTTTGTCTATCTGGTCAAATTTCGATCCACTAGTGAAGACAGTATTGATTTTGGGGGCAGCGTTTCAGTGGGTCGAGGTGGTATGGTGGCCGTGCAGGGGAAAAGCAGGATGATTATCGATCAATCTCACTGGGCCGACCGGGATGGCGATATGAAAATCAGCGATCCGGAGATCCTCTATGTTTATGACCAGTTTGGTGACAGTGAAGGGATCGATTTTACGCTCATTGAAAAGATATGGTCCGGTTCCGGCTACAAATGGAACAACAAGAAGGGAGGATTTGAGGTGTTGCCCTGACAAATCCAAGAGAAAAGGAGTTATCGTGTTCACTGTTAAAGCCAACAAAAAAGATGAAAAAGATCTGCCGCACATCCGCCTGATCTGTAGTCTGGCGGGGTTACTCCTTGTCGGTCTGCTTTTTGGGGGGGAAGCCTGCCGGGCTGGTAAACCGGTGTCTGCTGAGTTCCTTTCCTCTTCCGGTCGAACAATTGAGCTTCGGGTTCAAGCAGGAGAACCTCAACCGTCTCATGTTATAGTAACTCTGCGAATACCACCCGGTCTTTCAGTTGTGGATTGTCAGCCCCAAGCCCGCAAAATTGACTCCAAAGGGGGCCGGATCAAATGGCTGCTGAAAATGGAGTCGGGTGCGACTATCTTACGGGTTGAATTGAACAGGCCGGTATCAAAATCAAAAGTCACCGCCATCCTGAGTTATCGTAATCCAATCTCAGGCAAATTCATCGAGTCAATAGTGTCACGGTAAACAAAACGTCAGTATTTCAGCCTGTCCCGTTAGTCCTCTCTTGCAGGAATGCCTGCGCTATCTGTGTTTATTCCAAAATCTGGGGGTGGATGTCTACCCGACATCACCCGATATCGTCTTTTTTTCGGTTCATCTCCGCTTTATAAAAAAAGCAAAGGGGAGCAATTGCTCCTATACGGTCACCTTTAAAACGGAGGTACACTATGAAAAAGATAATCCTGATAAGTTTTCTTCTGGTTATTATCGGAACACAGGCCCAGGTTTTTGCCCATCAGAAAAATACACACCGTCAACCGAACAGATATTCGGATTCCATTTATCTTGTTCAGGGGCCAATGACGGTTGAGATCGGCAAGGTCAAGAACAAGGGACGACGCCACTGTTTCCCGGCCGCAATGAAAGTCTGGTTAAACGGTGAACTGTCGAAGGTCAGGGTCACTGTGTGTAAAAAGAAAAGAGGGTGGATTGTCTCTCCCGTTCATATCGATATCGGCAGGGGCTCAGCGGTTGGAGCAAAGAAACGACGCAACAGACATCATCCGGTTCGCCATAACAATCATTGGCCACAAAGACCTTTTGGCCCGGGACCTTTTTATCCCTGGGCTATGCGGTAAGAATTAGAGGGTATTACTACAATGAGCCGGATTTCACTTCTCCTGTGCTTCAATGGTATGGTTAGTTGTGATTTCCGGCAACTGTTTGATATAGAGATCCTGCTTGGCATAGGGAATCTCTATATTGTTTTCACCAAAGGCTTTGTAAATGGCGTCATTGAGACGATCAAGCGCGCGTCCGGCCAGTTCCGGTGAAGGTACCCAGCACAGCAGTTCTAAATCGGCGCTTGAAGCACCGAATAGACGGAATCGAACACGCGGTTCCGGCCTTGTGCTGACCAGTTCTTCGTCGTTTGCGATGTTCAGTAGGATATCCCGCACCTTATCGATATCTGTTCCATAAGCAACACCGACTTTGACCCGCAATCGAAACCGCTCATATGGTCCGCCGGATTGATTGATGATCCTGCTGTTGCCGATGATCGAATTGGGAATAGTGATTTCCACATCATCCCGCGTCAACATGCGTGTTGAGCGAAGACCGATATTGGTGACCTTACCCCGATCACCGTTCTCAAAAACCACATAATCCCCGATTTTATAGGGCGCATCAGCTAAGATAAAAACCCCGGAAAACAGATTTGCCAGGGTATCCTTGGCGGCAAAACCGACCGCGATACCGGCAATACCGGCCGATGCCAGCCAGGCGGTCATATCAATATCCCATATGATGAAAAGCAGATAGGCGCCCAGCCCAAAAATGGCGACTTTTGCCAGGTTGTCGAACAGGGTAACGGTTCTTGGTTGAATGA
>CAZLGM010000254.1:0-4023 GCA_964558875.1 uncultured Desulfocapsaceae bacterium | reverse complement strand
GTGTGATCATGATACTCAACCTCAGCCTCGGCAAGCGCTGTTGTGCAGGTGGAACACCAGTAGACTGGCTTTTTATGGCGAATGACCGAATCTGACAGTAAAAATCGGTTAAACTCCCTGGCAATTGAAGCCTCATACGGATAGTTCATTGTCAGGTATGGTGTGTCCCAGTCTCCGAGAACTCCAAGACGCTTGAACTCATTTTTCTGCGTTTTGATCCACTTTTCGGCATATTTGCGACAGGCGCCGCGTTTAGACAGGATAGGAATAGAGTGTTTCTTTTCGCCCAGTTCCTTGTCCACATTATGCTCAATGGGCAGACCATGACAATCCCAGCCGGGAATGTAGGGGGCGTTGAAGCCGGCCAGTCGTTTCGACTTGAGAATAATGTCTTTTAAAATTTTATTGAATGCCGTACCCAGATGAATATTTCCATTGGCATACGGAGGTCCATCGTGAAGAATAAAGAGCGGTTTGTCTTTAGCCTGCTCCTGAAGTTGAAAATAAAGCTCTTCTTTCTCCCATCTTTTCAGATAGTTCGGCTCTTTCTGATTCAGGTTCGCTTTCATCTTGAACTTGGTTTTCGGCAAGTTCAATGTGTTCCGATAATCGATTTTCTTTTCCGTGGTCATAAGAACACCATTAATAGCCGCAAATTAGCGACCTTATTTATTTTCTATCAAATCAACAGCTCAACATGAGCCTCACATTCCGGTAATCCGTTCAAGTGAACAGATAAACTTACTCCCTGTATTGCACTTTGCAAGTTTAAATTGAATTATTGAACGGTTATTTTCTATTCAATAACTGTTTAAAAACTGTTCATACAACCGGCAACCATTCCAGCTTATAGCTTTAAATTGACAATTTTCATTTTCTTCTTTAAATTAATAAAGTTATACATAATACGAGGGACTGGCTGTGAACGTGCTATTTAACAGCCAGATCAATTAATTTCATTTTCTATTTAATACAAACAATGACTCAAGTAATTGCTATGGCCGGTAAAGGCGGAACCGGTAAGACTACCACCTCCGCCCTGCTGGCAAAATATCTGAAACAGAACAACCTGACACCCTTCCTGCTTGTTGACGCGGATGCCAATGCCAACCTCAATGAACTCCTAAATCTCGACGTGGATCTGACACTTGGTGAGATCAGAAAAGACATCAAGGGAGACCTGCCTCCCAACGTCACCAGAGACCAATACATGGAGATGAAAGTCCACCAGGCGCTCATCGAAGAGACCGGCTTCGATCTTATGGTTATGGGACAACCTGACGGTCCGGGATGCTACTGTGCCGCCAACCAGTTTCTGGCTATGACCATGGACAAGCTGATAGAAAACTATAAATACATCATCGTGGACAATGAAGCCGGCATGGAGCATTTGAGCCGCATGAACCTGCGGGCCATCGATTACCTGCTTGTTACTTCGGATCCTTCTGCCAGAGGTATCTTAACCGCTAAACGGATCTCCGATATTACAGATCCCCTGGGGCTTCAAATTCAAAAGCAGTACCTGCTTGTTAATCGGGCGCCGCGTCCGGTGAGCGAACCGCTTCAAGAAAAAATTGACGAAGCTGTTTCGGAAACCGGTATGGAATTAGGCGGCATCATCCACTCAAGTGATGAGTTGATTAACCAGGAGTTGTCCGGTGAGTCATATCTCAATCTTGAAGATCAAGCTCCGGTTGTTCAGGAGGTATTTGCCATCTTTGACAAGATCTTTGGTGAAGAAAGCTGACGGGAGCAATGTTGCTCAAGATCCACCGGCAATGGTTGAGGTTTTAACTGCGCAATAACTACACCCTGATTATCCTGCCGTTATGACTGTAGAATTCACGGAAGCACCAACAACGATGGTTGAGGCCATCAAGGTATCGAAGAAGTATCCACCCGACATTGGTGCGTTGGTCGATATCTCTGTATCCATTGCCACCGGTGAGATGTTTTTTTTGACCGGCATGTCCGGTGCCGGAAAAACAACCCTGCTGAAGCTGATCTGCAGCCAGGAGGCGCCGACAAAGGGACTCATCGAAGTCAATGAACGCAATATCCATAAGCTTAAAGGCAAAGAGCTGGCCCATCTCCGCCAGAAAATAGGTGTCGCCTACCAGGACTTTAAACTGCTCAACGACAGAACGGTGGCCGAGAATATAGCCATAGCCATGGAAGTCTCCTATAAAAAACCACTGTTAATTCGTACGCGGGTAAAGGAACTGCTTGAACGACTGGTTCTGACCGATAAGCACGATACCATTGCCGGCGAGCTTTCAAGGGGTGAGCAACAGAGAGTCACCATCGCACGGTCAGTGGCCAACACACCTTCCCTTGTCCTTGTCGATGAGCCGACCGGAAATCTTGATGGCGAGACAACCGAACGGGTGATGAGGCTACTTAACCGGGTCAATCAAGCTGGAGCGACCGTTATCATCGCCACCCATGATCAGTCGATATTCTCCAACACCAGCCATCGTATTATGGAGCTTCGAAAAGGGAGAATACACTCAATGCGAGGAGGTGTGTAAACATGAGTTTCTTGTTTGCCGTGATCCGTCAGGCGGCCCGCAATCTAAAACAGACCTGGCCGTCACAATTTATGACTCTGCTGACCGTCAGTCTCTCGGTACTCATTTTCGCCTTTTTTTATCTGATTTACACTAACATGCTGACCATTGGCACTAAAATGGGAGACGACCTCCGGTTGATCGTTTATCTGGAGGAAGAACCGGGTCCCGAGATGCAGCAGCAGCTGCGCAATAAAATCACTAACTTCGATAGAGTCGAAGAAATACGCTTTATATCAAAAAAGGAGGCTTATGATCGGTTTGCCGATCAACTCGGAAATAACCGTGATGTCTTAGATGATATGCCCACCGACTTTCTGCCGGCATCTATTGAAGTCGTTCCTCTGAAAAACCTGCGCAGCCTCCAGCAGGTTAAGCTTTTTTCCGAATACCTGAGAAAATTGCCCGGCACTCTGAAAGTACAATACGGTCAGGAATGGGTTGAGCGGTTTTATTATTTCACCCGATTTCTATCCATTGTCGTGGTGTTGAGTGCCAGTCTGCTTATTTTAACAACAATATTCATGGTGGCTTACACCATCAGGCTGACAATCATGGGACGGCAGGCGGAGCTGGAACTGCTCAAACTGGTTGGAGCCACCAACAGTTATATCCGCACTCCTTTTCTCATAGAAGGTTTTTTTCAGGGAATTCTCGGATCATCGGTTGGTATTGGTTCGCTCTATCTGCTCTTTCACTGGATACGATTGAAATTCACAGGCCCGGGGATTCTTACCCTTTTTGAGTTCACGTTTTTTCAGACAACAACACTGATAACGATCATTGTAATTTCCATCGCTCTTTGTACCGTCGGCAGCTACACATCCATGCGTAAATACCTGCGCGTCTGAAGACATGTTGACTTTGGCTTTACACAAATTGTTTTTTGCTCCCTTTTCAGGTAGCAGGCGTCCATTTTATTTTCTGTACACTGCCACGTTCTGTATAATTCTGTTCACTCTTCTGTTACCGGTTAACGGTTTTACAAAGCCCGATTCTCCCCGAAAAATTGAAAAACAGCGCATCGAACGTGGGATAAAGCGATACCGAATCAATATCCGTCGGTTGCAGCATGGAGTACGTAAACAACAACAGCTCATCCAGAAAGCCAGAGAGCAGGAGAGGAACCTGCTGGCTGAGCTGGAAGATATAGATAGCCGCCTGCAGGAACAGAAGGAGAAGCTGACCGTTCTGGAAGAACGGATGACAGCCCAGCAGATGTTGATCAATGTAAAGGAAAAAGAACTGAACCGGGTTATCAAAAACAAGGAGACTGTTCAGGAACACCTGCAACGGCGGATCAGCGCCTATTATAAAATGGGTCGCATCGGTCTGATCAACGTGACCTTTTCAGCGGAATCGCTTCCCTCACTGTTGAAGTTTCACGACTCTTTTAATTACCTGATCGAATACGACCAGTCTGTGATCAACACCTACAAACACACCATTGAGG
>CAZLGM010000253.1:0-4041 GCA_964558875.1 uncultured Desulfocapsaceae bacterium | reverse complement strand
CGAAGAGTTTTATTCATGTCTTGTTACCGTTTGAGTAGGCGGTTGATCGGTTCACAAAGCATTTCTTCACCCATAATCGGTTTCGGGATGTAATCATCGAATCCGGCTGCCATGAATTTCTCCCTGTCACCTTTCATAGCATGCGAAGTCAGGGCGATCACAGGAACTCCCTTCCATTGTTGATGCTGATGAATAACTCGAACCAGCTCGACCCCATCCATTCCCGGCAATGAGATATCGCAGAGAATGACATCCGGTTTATAGGAAGGATCGCTTTCAAATAGAGCCATGACCTCGTAACTGTCATAACAGCCTTTCAGATTATAGATATCCTCCAGAAAAGCATAGACCAGGTCCATATTGTCTTCATTATCTTCGATAACCAGAACGTCAACCATTTGCGTTTCTCCTTTCGGTTCATCCAAGGGTGAGCAGACAATCTGGGGTTACACCCCTATCACACACTCGATCAAACATGTAACAGACTACCTTCTCTCATTTTTCATTTCAAGAAAACTTAAGAAAAAGAGTTGTTTGATGGATTAAAGTAGAAGAAAGAGTTTTGGGTATCAAAGAATGCTCTGTTATGCAGCAAATAGAAAAGAGGCTTAATTAACCGACGATTGCGATTGAATCCAGCCGATGCGGATATAATAATTCTGACCGCAATCATGCCAAAAGCGGCAATGATCATCAAGTGTTTTCGGTGGATAATCATTAACGTCTATCCGGCCTCGTTCAACCCGACAGACACCACCATGTATATCCTTTAACCTGAAGAACTTACAGCTTAAGCAGTTCTGTTGAATCATTTGGATGTATCCTTTCAGCGGTTTGGTAAAAACGTAAATACTTTTCAGTCGTGTGAGAAAAAGGGGGTAAAATCGATTGTTCTTGTCCCATTTTCATAATCAGCTAACCTGTGGCAATCGACTATATTGACTGGTAAACCGTACTGGCACAATTTCTCCTCAAACAGTTTCCGGCTGTCCTCTTCAATCTCCCGGTCGGCCACAGGATAGCAGTTGTAAACAATACCCTGCAGTGTTAAGCCATTGAGTCTGATCAATTCAAGGGCGGCCAAGGTGTGATTGATCGACCCCAGGCGGCTTGAACCAACGAGAATCAGTGGATATTGCTTCTCTTTAACATAGTCGATCAGGTTTTTATCTCTGGTCAGTGGCACCAGAAGACCGCCAACACCTTCTAATAGTACCCGGTCGTATGTTTGCAGCAGTGTTTGGGTTGCCCTGTCAATTCGCCGGCAATCTATGTCTTCACCGGCAAGCGAGGCTGCCAAATGGGGAGAGCATGGTTTTGGAAAAACAAAGGGGCAACTCAGCCCCTCCCGGTCTGCAGCCTGAAGCTCCAGTCCCATGATCCGTCTGTGCTCGAGAATATCTTCACTGATCCCCTGGCATCCAGTCTGCACTATTTTCTGAGTGATAACCGATTCACCGCGATTGAGCAGATAACGCCCCAGCAAACCGGTTACGACCGTTTTACCGATATCGGTATCAATACCGGTTATACAGATGACTGTAGAGTTCACTCATTAAACCCCATCGTTGTTCAATCACTTGAGATCGCCACAGTCGTTTCACTCTTTCACAACGAGGTAGCTACTTTTGTCTTTGTGACGAAGCGTGACAATCTCTTATATTGAATGGAGACTTTTATCTAAAAAATCACTTTATACGGAAAGTACCGATATTCATCGTTTGACGGCAACAACGCTGGTTGAAACATAACTGAGAGCCACTCCCTTTTTGGTACCAAAACGGTGTGCATACTCTTTTGCAAACCGGCTTAATTTCCCAGTTGTCCATCTCAACCGACCGACCCCACCAACCCCTGTTGCCTGGAAATGTTTCAGCACATCCAGGGGATCGGGAAAATAAAGCTTATCCTTTCTACTTGTTATCTCTTTAATTTCAAAGGATTCTCCAAGCATTTTTTCAAGTTCATCCTGGCCGTAATAGTCAAGACCTATTCCGGTGAGCTCTTTAAACTCTTTTAAGGTACCGTTTGTGAATATGGATGAAACAAGATATCCGTCTGTTTTTATAACGGATGCCAGACGACTGAAAAAAACGGCCGGTTCTTCCAGCCATTGAAATGTGGCGTTTGAAACCACCAGGTCGAGATCGTCCGGGAGTTGCCTTGTTTCAATATCGCCAAAAACCGGAACAATCTGTACCGTCTTGTTCGGATTTATCCGGCCATTAACAGTTTGCTCGAATTCAGGTACCAGATCATTGATATACAGAGTCGATATGTTAAAGCGGTCGCTCAATGTTTCGGTCATCATCCCGGTACAGCAGCCAATCTCAAGGACTCGATCAAACGAAATTCCAGGATAGCTGGAAAGAAGATCAACAAGATCTTTGCCGGTTTTCTTCTGGACAACGGCATGGTCGTCATAGCTGGAGATAGCCCGTCTGAAACAGCGGGCAACTTTCTCTTTATCGATCCGAGGACTCATCTCTATACAGTGACCGGAAGCTTCCACTTCCAAATACATTTGAACTCCAAACTTATCAGTTATTATTCTCTTGGGCTCGCATATCGGGTTGGGGATTTCAAATTATTCACTTGCCAAGATTTTTCAAGACAAACACCAATCAACTATTTCCTGCCAGTCCTGCCAACGGTAAAAGGGGAAATGATATCCGTCCAGGTGAAGAATTGGCCTGCTGCTCCAGAAACGGTGCTGGTTTGCTGTCGGCATGATGAAATCGTTCTTTGAGATACAAACGATATCATACAGTGAATCATCAACATCCATATTTTCTACTTGTTCGAGTAGTGATTGCAACTCACCCTGCTGATCTTTCAGTGAACGAACCGGTTTGTTGGCAAGAAAAGGTTTAAGAATTGCCTTTTCCCTACACATTAACCGATAAAAAGTGAGACAGGCTGTGTCATCGTACTCCATAGCCATCTGAGAAAAATCATGGCGAGGGATACCGAAACGATCATCTATGGGAGATAGAGTTCCGTTAATGGCGATGGTAGTCGAAAAATTGTGCCGTCGATCACCGAAAAGTTGCTGACCTGCCCAGACCCCCATGGACCAGCCGATAAGATTTATTTCCTGGTATTCATCAAACAACGAATCGACAACCGGTGGCGGAGTCATCTCTGTGTAATCATAGACCATCAATACGTCGGATTCCATCGACCTGATCGGAGCAAACGGCCTTTCATCCATCCCACACCCGTTGCAGAAAATAATAAGTCGGGTGCTCTTTCCATGTTCCAGCCAACGAGTTTTCATTGTGGTCAACTATCTAAAACCATATGGGTAGAGATAAGATCTGGTAGTTCGTTGATTTGTGACCAATCCATTGACGCGCAGAGCGAGAGTCTGAACCTGGCGGTTCCTGCCGGAACAGCGGGCGGTCGAACAGGAAAAATCAGAAACCCCTTTTCTCGCAGCACTGCTGCAAGATCAATACATCTTCCGTTGTCGCCAATAATCACAGGAATAATGTTTGTCGTCCCTCCAGTGTTCAATTTTTTTTCTACAAAAGCGGCCCGCAACCTGTTTGACAATTTCTGCAGATGGACCCGCTTATCGGCCAGAGCACCCACACGCTGAAAGACAAACTTATTCCAGGACAGAACAACAGGCGGCAAGGCAGTGGTAAAGATCAGGGATCGGCTGTGATTTACCAGGAAGTCCCGTATAATCTTGTTGCAGACCACATAAGCGCCAAGACCGGCCAGAGCTTTACCAAATGTCCCCATGATGATATCGATTTCACCGGCGAGTCCTGATTCGTCGGCCTTGCCGAGTCCTTTAGGACCGTAAAGACCAACCGCATGGGCTTCATCCAGGTAGAGCATGGCCTCAAACTCCTGCTTTAGCTCAACCAGTCGGGAAAGATCGCTGCAATCACCGTCCATGCTGAAAACGGACTCGGTTACAATAAGTACCCGATTGTAGTCGTGTCGCTCACTGAGAAGAATAGAACGGAGATGATCGTAATCGCAATGGTTATAACGAATATATTTTGCCCGACTTAATCGAAGTCC
>CAZLGM010000252.1:0-4072 GCA_964558875.1 uncultured Desulfocapsaceae bacterium | reverse complement strand
TGATTGTAGCTCTTTGCTTCCCTGATAGCCCTGACCAGGGCCATTTCCAATGTTTTACTCAGCATAATGTATAATGAAACGAATAATCTTTACTATAAATCCGTGACGAAGATAACTGCAGGCCAAGGTAATGTACTGATATGATACAGTAGCTTCCAGTTGTTCTATTTTAACCTTAAATTGCGAATCACCCTCCAAGAGCACTTCCTGCGGGGCGCCCACAGATTCAGGTTTGTTTATCCCGGTCTCACATGAATGTAATCATTATTTTGTGACACACAACCCTGTCAAGACTTTCAAATGCTCTCCAGGGAACAGCGAAGGGGAAACTCATTTCTTCTGGCCAGGCTGTGGACCAGTGATATTTTGGTTTCGCAGATCTCCCTGGTGTAAATACCGGCAACACCGACCCCTTTTTTATGAACATCGAGCATGATTTTAGTTGCCTCGGGGGTTGATTTCCGAAAGACATTCTCCAATATGGAAACCACAAATTCCATAGAAGTGTAATCATCATTGTGGAGCAGCACCTTATATAACGGCGGCTCTTTCAGTTCTATTTTATCTTCTTCAACGACTGAATCGTCTAGAATGGGTTTTTTATCACTCACGGCTGACTCAAATTGATCTATTCCACTGCTGTACAACCTTTAGCCATCATTTTAAGTTACAATAAGACCAGAGGAGATTTTTTTCAATATCGATCTTCATGCGCCCAGCGTTTGAACAGATCGACAAACAACTCTTCCAAAACCAGTTTCTGGTCAAGCGGTGAACCCTTTAACCGGAATTCGGCACCAAGCAGAAGAATGAGCCACATTTTAAGAAGCGTGCAGGAGAGTTCTGCGGCTTTGTTGAAATTCATATAGAGCGCATAGGGGTGCCCGGAAAGCAGCTCCGGCTGACTGCAACTCTTTTTCAACGCGGGGAGATACTGCTTCTGGAACTGACCGGCGCTGATACCACGATGATAAGCCGGGTTGGCCATATGCTGCAGAGAACGAATAACTAATAGTTTCTTCAAATAATTTCGCATGGTGGCAATAATGGCAAGCGAGTGGATGCCATTGTCCAGAAGCCGGCCGAGAATCACCAGTGTCTTGCCCCTGTCTCGTTTACCAAAGGCATCTGTTAGTTCAAACAAGGCATCTTCCCGGGATCTGCACACCATCCGTTCCACATCATCCCGGCTGATCTGCTTTTTATCCCCGACATATAGGGCTAATTTCTCACTCTCCATAACCGCCGCCACAGGATGAAAGCCAACCCGTTCAAAGAGCAGCTCAAGGGCCGGACCTTCAATGGTCTTGCCAAGCCCGTCCAGACTCTTTTTGACCAATCCCCGAAGGACCCCCTGCTGTTCCTTCTGGGCCTTGGCCGTACTGCCGGCTGCCACGGAACAGTCCACAATCACACCATTCTTTTTGATATACTTAAAGAGCTTCCTGCGCTTATCAACATGTTCAGCACAGAGAAGAAGTATGTTGGTTTTGGGTGGCGGCTGCTTGAGGGAGGAGATATATTTCTCACCGATATCAGCCTGGGTGGTTCGTGTTTTTTTCGGCCCTGCCTGAATGAGCAGTTCATCACCCCAGGAAAGATCACCCGTCGGGCGCTCAAATCCAAACAATTCCTTCCAACGCTCTTTTGAGATATCCGAGAGCCGATCACCCTGCTCCACTTCAAGTAATGCCAAATCGGCAAGCGTTCTGAGATGCCTCAGCGCCTGAGCCTTCTTATCGGACTGAAAAGCGATAAGCGCCTTATCCCAGAGGGACGAACTTACTTTTTTTGACAGAAAAAGCCTGGAATCATTGACCCGGAAAATCTGACGGCCCGGCAGCAGGCTGAAGCTCATCAGACGGGCAAGGGTCTGGCCCGGATCCTCAGCCTCGCCATCAATGGTATTCACCGTCCCTTTTCCACTGTCACACAGAGCTTTCTGCAACTGGTCGGCACTTTCTTTGCACAGGTACCGCTCACCAAAAAAGAGATACACCTGTTGTATCTCTTCTGAGGCTGCCTCGCGCACAAGGGAACTCAGGTCATTGCGACTGATAAGGGCCATAATAAAATCCTATTGTCCAAACCAATGCCGCTAAGCCGAATCATTGGTACTGGTGTCATTGTTCTCCTGCTTTCTTCTGTCCATGATCTTGTGCAGAATGGCGGGAAGGCATCCCGGCTGGAGGTATTCCTCTCCAAGACCACGTTTGAAAATATGAAATGTTTTGGCAGCAATCTCCTTCCAGCTGATACTGTTTGGAGATTTGGCGATAATCTCGAAAAATTGCTGATTATACGGATTATTGATGGTTGATTTGCCGCTGCCGATGGTCGCCAGAATATCTATATTATTTTTAAACAGATCATTTAATTCTGAATACACACGAATTCCGCCGCAGGAGCCGATACTCATGAAGCGCTGTTTTTTCAGGATATCCTGTTCATTAATTGCTCCTGACTTCACCAGCTTGGTAATCGGGTCGAGAAGCTGCTCTTTCCGCCAGTAACTGTGGCCTCTCTGGGCAAACATCTCATGCCCCCCCTTTATGAACTGTTCAATAAGCTTCTGCTGGGTTACTTCACCCTGATAGATAAAAACCGAATGGGCAATTTCGATACCATTGACCCTTTTTACCCAATCGACCACCACAGGCTGCCGAGCCATCAACCGATAGAGTGGAACAAGTCCTGAGGAAGGTTGTTTACGCAGCGTTTTCAGGGTTCGATAGGAACGGGTATATTGTGAACTGTTACGTGGCAACAGTTGATAACCGGTGGATATCCGTGGTCTGTACCCCTGGTTCATCAGGGTACGGCAGTTGGAGAAAAACGATTTTCGGCCGTCATCGTCGCTTTGAAAAATGGACAACGACCGTAGCTTGCCGTCTTTTTTCCACTCTTTAAAAGCGGTCCGGGTAAAGCGGTCGAGCTCTATGACGCCATATTTAGAGATCATTTTCGCAATAGCGTTCTTATCCCTTTTGGATAGCAGAGAGGGATACTCCTGCAGATAGTATTGCAGGATGACCCGGAGCTGGGTGATAAAAATGGATTGTTTGTTTTCAATAAACGCCAGCATGGTATCGATGAGATAGCTTCTGGTCGATGGCTGAATGATCCGGAGCAGCTTCATAAAGGTGGCTGAGAACAACACCAGGCTGTGTTCATCCTGAAAGGCTGACTGGGCGACCAGGTCGAGAACCTTTTTCTGCTCCTCCACTTTCCTGGGGAAAAAGGTGGTCAGTTTACCTTTCTGCGCCAGGCTGATAATAAAATCGGAAACAAAGTGATTCTCCGGGTCTACCGCCAACAGGAACCTGAGCAGGTTGTCGTTAAACCTGGCTGAAATTCGTTTTTTCAGGACCGGCACCAGGATATTGCGAAAGGAGGAGTCATACAGCTCTGAGCCGCGGGACAGCAGAATATACATATTGGCGCTGGTCAGATCCCTTGCCGCCTGGGAACGGGCAAAGGTTGTCGCCCGGCGCAAGACTCCGATCAGACTGCTTTTATTGCCACTGTTCAGCGCCGCCCGCCAGCTTGTATTATATCGACTGCGGACATTGGAGGCCAACCGGTAGTACAGCCCGGAAAGCCTGGCTGTTGAAGAAATTGACAGCCGGTAACTCCCGATCTCCTGTCCATACCGATCGGTCACGTCATGGAGATTGTTGATCTTCCAGATTAAATAATCCGAGGCCTGATTAAAGGCTTCAAGCAGAGTTGCCTTTTCTTTGGATGAGAGCTGATAATAGTGGTTTTCTTCACTTTTCAGCCCCTGAATGAAGTAAGAATTCATCCAACCAAACGCGCTTTCAGGACTCATTTTATCCAGCTTGAACAATGAGCGTGAGTTTCTGGCATCACTGTCGGGCAGATGACGAATCAGATCAACAGCCTGAAAAAAAGAAGACACACTTGCGCCTTTGATCAGACAGAATGATTCAACGGCCCAGCGTTGATGCTCATCCAGGGTAGCCAGTATATCCAGTCCTCTGATAATGGTTGCCGGGGTTTGTCTGGGAAGCAGAATGATCGCTTTTGCCGCCCAATGACCAGCCTCATC
>CAZLGM010000251.1:0-4137 GCA_964558875.1 uncultured Desulfocapsaceae bacterium | reverse complement strand
GGGATAGTGGTCAACCACATCAGCCATTCGTTCAATCCCAGCTATACAATTGAGCATTCTGAAACGACCATTGAGCCTGTTTCAAAGGAAACAAAGCCGGATATGGCACTTGTTGACTCAATACTTCAACAACTGGGTGAGAAGGGTGCTTTTAAGAATGTAGCGTTGCTTGCCCCTGGGAAGCTACGGATCTTTGTTGAGGGCAACACTATTGATGTCAATCTGTCAAATGGGGAAGTGAAGCAGGAAAAGGTGGCCAGACGGCCGATACTCTTTGAAGTTAATTTTCTCCATCTCAACAAAGCTAAAGGCATCTGGACCTGGATTGCCGACGGCTATGCAGTTTTGCTGGTCGTTCTTACCATTACCGGTTTTCTGATGATTCGAAAGAACAGCCGTGTCCGCGGTCTGGTGTTAACAGGCCTCGGTTTTGTCGTCCCTCTGGTTTTTCTGTTTTTTTCACTTTAAGCTCCGAAGTGTCCTTGCCATCCTCTCAAAAACACAACTTTTTGTGTATTCTCACTCTATTCTCTTATTACCCCAACAGATCACTTTATTGAACAACCTGTTTGGTTAAGCTGCCGACAGAGGTAAACTGAATCGACAATTCTGTCGAACTTATGCTGTGTTAAAAAATCTATAATCCCAACTGGTTAATTCGTATAAAAGCTCGAGTGCCCATTCGTCTAAAATTCAGATGATCCGGCTGGACACAGGATTTCGACAAAAATGTCGATAAAAGGCATGATGCAACCATTATTTCGGTCATTTGATAGGGCAAGCTGTCAATAAATGTTCATTAACATCCTGAAAATAAATAGAAAAATAGTTATATTATTAGTTGGCATGCGTATTGAAAATGGTGGGACAGCTAACAAAAACACCAATTTTTTAAAAAGGAGAGAATAATGAACATGAGAAAAATCACTTCAATGACAATGCTGCTGTCCTTTGTCCTGTGCGTGATCACTTCGATTATCCTGTATATCGTCCCCCATGGCCGCGTTGCCTATTGGTCGGACTGGCGGCTGTTCGGACTGTCAAAAACTGAGTGGAGTGAGTTGCACATCAATCTTGGCTTCTTATTGCTGATTGCCGGATTGCTCCATGTTTACTACAATTGGAGCGCTATAAAAGCCTACATGAAAAACAAAGCCAAAGAGATAAAGGTTTTTACACCAAGTTTCAATGTGGCTCTTATCATCACGTTGGTTATTGGGATCGGCACCTATTTTCAGGTTCCTCCCATGTCAACGGTTATTGATTTCGGTGAATCGTTCAAAGAGGCGGCGGCGGAGAAATACGGGGAGCCCCCGTATGGTCATGCCGAGTTATCATCATTGAAAACATTTACAAAAAAGCTCAACCTGGATCTTGAACGATCAAAGACACTGTTGAAAGAAAAAGGAATCCATTTTGACAGTGCAAAACAGACGATGGCTGAAATTGCAAAACTCAATAATATTAACCCGAAACAGGTGTATGATGCCATGAAAGCAGCAGCCATCTCCAAAAAGGAACTGACTGCCTATCCCGATTCGCCATATCCGGGTTTTGGTCGTAAAAAGCTCTCGGAGGTGTGTGCGGAATTCCAACTTGATGTTGATAAAATCATTAAGGGTCTGGCCACAAAGAAAATAGATGCAACACCTGAGCAGAGTATCAAGGAAATAGCTACAAGCGTTGATATGGACCCACATAAACTCTTTGAGGTTCTCCATGAAGTTGTTCAGAACCTGTAAACAAAGGATAACCTGCGTTATCCTACTTGGCCTGGTTCTATCGGCTTTGACAGTCCAGGCGGATGAGCTTATTGGCAAGGTCATCTCAATCGATAGAGAGTCGCGACAACTGGTCGTGGCTCCTATTGCAGATGGGCAACAGGATGGACAAAAGGCCGTTCAGGTGACAGCTGTTCTGCCTGAATACATGATCTTTCAGCGGCCAAGTGGACGGCGGTTTCCAGGTTGGGCGGAAGTCGGTACGATTATCGGCGTTGTGGGTCAATATACTGACGATCGACGACAACTGTTTTTCGTTGTCAGGGTCCATCCGGATTACAGCGGGCCCGGTCATGATCCAACCGGTGTTCGAAGCCGGATCGGACGTGGATGCAAACAACAATCGCCAGGTTCCAGAGGCAGACAGAAAGAACGGTCTCAGGAGCAGAAAAAGAGGAAAAACAGATCGGTTCGGTAATATACGATTATCGTACAATATGACAGCATGAACTCCATGTCTCGACAACAAACGAAAAAGAAGAGAGATACCCCAAGTCCCCGTCTTGTTCTGTCCTGGAAAATGAACCTGGTCTTTTTCGGTTTGTTGGTTCTTGTTATTTTTGGGGTATTTTTCCGGCAGCTTGACCGCATCACCGACGGTTTTCGCAAACAGGCGCTCTCCCACTCCAGGATGGTTGCTGGCATTATTGAGGAAAATCTGCAGAACAGTCTGCTGGCATCACAGGTAATCGATGAAACGGTGCGTATGTTTCTACTCAATAGCGCTGAGTTTATTCATTATCTGGACGGGATCGAACCGTTCAATGGAATTGAGCTGGAATCCTTTGCCAGAGAATCGGGACTTGCCGGAATTACCATTATCCGCGCCAAGCAAGCCATAGCCGGTCCGTCTGACTGGCTTGTAAGCAAGCCGGACTGTGAAAAGAACGGGGGAACAGTTAACTACCTTCCCCGCATCGGACTGGCAACCCTGGTATATGGCAATGATCTCCAGTCACAGACAACATCAAACTGCCTGGTTGTTGGAATAGACAGTGGACGAATACTTGAGCTGCGGCAGAAAACCTCTCTTGCCTCCATGCTGGGGACCCTTTCCTCTTTACCCGGTGTCAGCTATGTTCGCATGGATAACGGGAGCAAAGAGATGAATCCCGGTGTTCAACTGGTGGATGGAGGGTCGGGCCTTGTTGCCGAAACACATCTATCGACCCAGGCAGGATTTGTTGTTATCGGTTTGAAGGCCGGTCAATATAGGAAAAGGGTGGATGAGTTACGTAAAGAGTTTATTCTTTTTAGTGTACTGCTGATTGTCTTAGGGGCGGGCTCTTCCTGGCTTCTCTATCGGTACCAGGCTGCTGATATAGTCAGAACCCAGGAATTCGAACGCACAATGGCCAAACAGAATGAAGAGGCGGCCTTGGGAAGAGCGACGGCAACCATAACCCATGAGATACGCAATCCCATGAATGCTATCAATATCGGTCTGCAAAGACTGGTCATGGAATCGGATAACTTAAGTGAAGAACAGGAACAGCTTCTCTCTTCAATGCGAGAGTCGGTAAAACGGACTGACAATATCCTCTCAAGACTGCAGCGATTCAGCACGCCATTGCACGTCGAAAAGATACCGATGAGACTCGATACATTGTTAAGCCAGACAGCAACACTCTATGAAGAAGTCTGTAAGCAGCAATCGATCAAATTTGATATGGAAATTGACTTCACCGAATCGATAGCGGGTGATAGAGATTTGCTGGGGGAAATGTTTGATAATCTGATGAAGAACAGTATCGAGGCACAGCCACAGGGCGGCTTCCTGTCCGTTTCCCTGTCTGCTCTTTCGGACCAGGCATTAATCAGGATTGAAAATGGTGGTTTTACTCTCTCCAGGGACATGATTGACAAAATGATGAAACCCTATTTTACAACCAAGGCCAGGGGAACCGGTCTGGGACTTGCCCTGGTCAAACGGATTATCGAACTCCATCAGGGGACCATTACTATCGAAAAAGGAAAGGAAAACGACAGTGTGGCCATTGAGGTTTTACTACCGACAACC
The DNA here is from genome assembly GCA_964558875.1 of uncultured Desulfocapsaceae bacterium. GTDB lineage: Bacteria > Desulfobacterota > Desulfobulbia > Desulfobulbales > Desulfocapsaceae > CAZLGM01. The sequence continues at coordinate 336 of CAZLGM010000251.1, read as the reverse complement.
TGATCAGAAACTGAAACAAGGGCATACGGATAATGAATATTTTGATAGTCGATGATGAAAAAATGCAGCGGAGTATGCTGGAGGGATTTTTCACTAAGCTGGACTACTCCGTCCATACCGCAGGTTCCGGACAGGAGGCGCTTCAAATTTTTGCTGAAAAATCGATTGACCTTGTACTGCTCGATCATCGTATGGACGACATGAATGGAGATGAGGTCCTTGCCCGGATGAAATCGACCAACCCACTGGTCAGGGCGATCATGATCACTGCTTATGGCGGGGTGGACACGGCCGTAAAAGTCATGCGTCTGGGTGCAGATGACTTCCTCGAAAAAC
>CAZLGM010000250.1:0-4140 GCA_964558875.1 uncultured Desulfocapsaceae bacterium | reverse complement strand
ATTGGTCTGTTCCCCGTTGGTGAGTGGCTCCTCTATCCGTTAGAAAAGAAATATCCTCAAAACCCTCAACTGGAACATGTCAACGGCATTATCGTCCTTGGCGGTGCTGAAGATGCCATCCGCACCGACCTTTGGCAGCAACCTGTTGTCGGCAATGCGGCGGAGCGCATTTTCGCCTCTATACATCTGGTTAGAAAATTCCCCAAAGCCAGATTGATTTATACCAGCGGCAGTTCCAGCATGGTTGAACAGGGGGTAAAAGGAGCGGACGCAGCGAAACAGCTCTACATCCAGCAGGGCCTGGATATCTCAAAGATCATATTCGAACGGCATTCCCGCAACACCTGGGAAAATGCAATCCTGAGCCATAAACTTGCCAAACCAAAGAAAGGAGAAACCTGGATACTCATCACAACAGCCTGGCATATGGTTCGCTCGGTAGGAATTTTTCACAAAATCGGTTGGAATGTCATACCTTACCCTGTCGACTATGTGAGCCGATATGATAAGTTGTTTCGTCTTAATTGGGATTTTACAGGCCATTTGAATAATTTGAAGATTGGGGTGAGGGAATGGGTTGGTATTGTAGTGTATCGGTTGACGGGAAAAATATGAAAAACACAAGAATTGACACCGGATAAATCAATATAGACCTGTTTTTGAGTACATATCGCTGGTGAGTTTGCACAATTACTTAAAAACCAGTAATGTATTCATGATGAATACATGTGAATATATTTTCTTGAGGTGATCAATGAAAGCAACGACAATTCGAATGGACGATGAGACAATCCATCGGGTAGATTCTTTAGCAAAGAGTGTAAATCGATCTCGGACCTGGGTCATTAATCAGGCGGTTAAACGGTTTCTAAGTTATGAAGAATGGTTTATCCAGGAAGTTCAGGAAGGTATGAAAGAGGTTGCCGATGGCAAAACGGCTTCACCGGAGATGGTCCAAAAGCGAATGGCCAGGTGGAGCATAAATGAGGATTAGATGGACGAACAAAGCGCTGGATAATTTTGATGCCGCAGTTGAATATATTGCTTTGGATAACCCTGTATCTGCAAACAGAGTTGCAAAAAAAATATGGGAATCGATACAGTTGCTTAAAATGCAACCGGGTCTGGGCAGACCGGGCAGGGTGGAAGGTACCAGGGAACTGGTTATACACGGATTACCCTATATCGTTCCATATATTGAAAAAGATGGAACGATTTTCATCCTGCGAATTATACACAGCTCCATGAAGTGGCCCAATTCGTTTTAAAAAGAGCTGGTGATCCAGTAAAAGAAACTTTTAATTCCCATGAGCAAATGTAGTGAAAGAGAATGGTTGTTGTAAAATTTCCGTCTCGTCCAAAACCAATTTTCCAGAAATATGTAGGCATCGACTACTCCGGTGCCAAGACTCCCACATGTAGCCTGAAGGGTATACGAGTCTACGAGGCAAGTCAGGACCAGTTGCCGATCGAGATTCAACCTCCCCCCAGCCCTCGTAAATATTGGACAAGGCGTGGTGTTGCCGAATGGCTGGTGGAATATTTGTCAAACAACAGCGAAATCTTGGTCGGTATTGATCATGGTTTTTCTTTCCCTCTACGTTATTTTGAATTCAACTTCCTAGAGCCAGATTGGCCGTCGTTTCTCGATGACTTCCAACAACACTGGCCGACTGACGAAGATGATACCTATGTCGATTTTATTCGGGACGGCTTGTGGGGCAACGGCACAGCCAGGTCCGGAAATGCAAAGTGGCGCAGGTTGACCGAAGAACGGGCCAGTGCCAAATCAGTCTTTCATTTTGATGTTCCGGGTTCTGTGGCAAAATCAACCCATGCGGGCCTTCCCTGGCTTCGTTTTATCCGGCAGAAGCTCAGCAATCAAATTCACTTCTGGCCATTTGACGGGTGGAAAATTCCTGACAACCGATCCGTTGTTGCTGAAGTGTATCCATCATTGTGGAGCAAGAGCTATCCCCGAAAAAATCGAACCAGCGACCAGCATGACGCCTACACGGCTGCTGCATGGCTCCGCCAAACCGATCTCAATGGAGATCTGCTGAATTTCTTTAAGCCATCTTTGTTGCCCGGAGAATATGCAGTAGCAAGGATCGAAGGTTGGATTCTGGGTGTCAAGTGAGGCTGACTTGGCTGAGCCTTGCTGAAAATCTATCCCATTAATCGCACCTTTTAAAATATGATGGACCCGCAAAAAGTCACTACACGTCGTCGCGAGCGAAGCGTGGCGATCTCCAACTTACTAATTTGATAAGAGATCGGAGTCTAGCGCTTACCTGCCACGTCGTTTCACTCCTCGCAATGACAAAATCCCACTTTCTGTCTCTTTTTACGAGCCCATCAAAATATGGTGCTACTGGAGAAAGCCTATGAACTCGATCAAACAGTTAAGTAGCCTTCTTGAAGGCAACACCATCCACGACAGTTCATTGCAATAAAATAACAAAATGATAACAAAACAGAGGGTTGAACAACATTTCAAATTTTAATTGCTATTGTATCTTCAGAACATGCACTCCAACCTGAATCCGTGAGCGTCCGCTAGCAAAGATACAGTGCTAGCGGATGCCCCAAAGGGTGCGTTGCTCTCTAAGGTTAAATTATATAATGGAATAAATTCATGAAATATCAAAGTGATATCAAACAAGATAACATGCTCCGTCACGGATTCAGGTCCAATTAAAAGAGGAAGGAAATGAAGAACAAACTGACTTTTTTGCTGTTACCAATCCTGCTGTTTTCTGCGACCATGGCCTCAGCTAACAAAGCAACTGACAAAGCAATACTGGCTGGAGGGTGTTTCTGGTGCATGGAGTCGGATTTCGAAAAACTTGAAGGTGTCATTGATGTTGTATCCGGTTTTACGGGTGGAACCTTCAAAAATCCGACGTATAACGGTAACCATACCGGGCACTATGAAGCTGTTGAAATAACCTATGACCCAGATAAGCTGAGCTACAACCAAATACTTGATCATTTTTGGGTAAACATTGATCCGTTTGATGCCAAAGGACAGTTTTGCGATAAAGGTCCGAGCTATTTAAGTGCCATTTTCGTGGCAAACGAAAAAGAAAAGATGATCGCTGAACAATCAAAAAAGAAAATTGCTGGGAAGTTTCCCAATAAAAAAATCGTAACGCCAATCTTAGATGCATCAATATTCTACCCCATTAAAGGGAAAGAAAGTTACCACCAGGATTATTATAAAAAATATCCATTCCGTTATAAGACGTATCGATGGAATTGTGGGCGGGACAAACGGCTTAAAGCAATTTGGGGTGATAAAAAAACAAAATAGTGTTCGTCCAGAAATGGCCTTTTTCTCCAAACTCTTCGTTGCGCATAAAATTTTATCCTCGGAATATCAATTATATGCCTGTGGTAAAATTTTATGTGCGCCTCGATTTAGAAGAATAATTCTCATTTCTGGACAGACACTAGATAACAGGGTTACATGAATCGTCTTCTTATTATTTTCCTTGGGATTTTTATTGTTGGTCTCAACGCAGACGCAAGAGAGAACCCGGTTGAAATAGGTTCTGTGCAATGGGGCCGCAACCTGGATAAAGCATTTGTAAAAAGTGCAGAGACAGGCCGACCTGTCCTAGTCCTTTTTCAGGAGGTGCCCGGTTGCAGTGGATGCCAGGATTTCGGCAAAACAGTGTTGACATATCCACTGCTTGTCGAAGCAATTGAAGAAGAGTTTTTACCGGTACTCGTCTATAACAACAGGGGTGGAGAGGACAAGAAACTTCTCAATCGATTCAATGAACCGGCATGGAATTATCAGGTCATTCGATTTCTTAACGCCCAGGGACACGATATCATCCCGCGAAAAGATCGTATCTGGGACATTGGCGGGGTTGCTTCCCGTATGATTGAAACGCTGAAAACTATAAAGCGTCCAGTTCCAAAGTATCTCGAAACAGTCGCATTAGAGAACAATAAACAAAATCATGCTGTTTGCGCGTTTGCCGTATACTGTTTCTGGTCCGGTGAAGTAGCTCTTGGCCAGCTTGAAGGTGTGATAGAAACGGAAGCCGGATGGATAGACGGCCGGGAGGTCACCCGCGTAGTATATGACAACAAAAAGATCACTCTTCAAACTCTTGTAAAAAAGGC
>CAZLGM010000249.1:0-4176 GCA_964558875.1 uncultured Desulfocapsaceae bacterium | reverse complement strand
TCGACGGATTATTTGCAGACACCCTATCACAGCGAATACTCATCCAATCCTCCGAGCTCAAGCCAGTATGATCTCTTCACCCAAATAACGGCGGCAGTCAAGTCAAGGGACGCGGAAGAGACGGTTGCGCTACAGAACACAATTCTGTCAACTAATACCGGCTCGGGAACACCTCTTGGACCGTCCATGCTGGCGGCAAGGGCCTATTTCAATGGCCTGAAAACAGATGATGATGGCGATCCTTACTCGTCACTATCATGTCAGAGGAAATTCCTGATCAATATCACCGATGGCCAGGGGTATTTGAATCATACAAGCACCCAATATATGGAACGGTATGCCCACTGGTTGGCGGATAGTGAGATTACGGCTGTTGTGGTCGGCTTTGAATTATCAAATGCCAGTCAGATTGATGTGGTGGCCCGGGTTTCCAACGAAAGGGGGGAGCAAAGCGCCACCGACAGTATCTACGCCATTCATAAAGATCTGGATGACCCAAATAACACTGAGCCCGATCCTGATGACGTGGACGCATTTTCAGCGGCCAGTGGTGAGGATTTGAAAGTCGCTCTTGAGGGGATCACCAGTGAAATTAAAAGACAATTATTTTTCGGATCAGCTCCGGCACCGTCAACATCCGTTGATATGGGATCATTTGTTATCATTGCTGTTTTTAATCCCGCGGACAAATGGAAAGGTGATTTAAAGGCTCTACCGTATGATCCGGAAACGGGACAGATCGATGTGAGCGATATTCAATTAACCAACCCGCCTTCTGACTGCGCTGCTGCCGAATCGACCTGTTGGCGTGCCGGTTATCTTCTGCCGGAGGATGGTTGGCTAAATTATTCAAAAGCTTTCACCGTGCCTGGACCACTGACCGATCCAGTCGGCGACGGTACAGGCAGTGCCGTTGCTTATACCGACAGCACATTGTCCAATGATAATTATATCTGTAAAGGGTTGGGGGATATTATCAAATCAACACCCAAAATTATTGACAAACCCAAGAGTTTCCATGGTTTTGACCGATATCCGATTTTTCAAAGCGATCCAGATATAAGAGACAGAACGCCGTTGGTGTCAATCGGCGCCAATGATGGGGCCTTGCATTTCTTTGACCTTGTGACCGGAATCGAGTCTCACAGGCTTTACCCAATGGGAGTTCATGGCACATTGAATATGGCTGCTGGTGATCCGACGTATGATACCTGTAATGAACTGTACTGCCATCGGTATATGGTAGACGGTTCACCCATTGCTGCCGATATTTTCACCGGAACCGAAGTGAAAAGCGGTGATACCGTCACCGATGCCGGTTGGCGAACCATCGTTATCACCGGGCTCGGTAATGGCGGCGATTCCTATTTTGCCATTGACACTACCTACAATAATCCGTTCGATGCTCCAACCAACCCTTCGGTTTATCTGTGGAATTATACGGATGCTGACCTTGGGCTGGCCACATCCAATCCCGTCATTGAACGGGTAAATGCGCCAGCCAGAGACACCGACGGAGATCTTGAGAATAACGGTGGTTTCGGCGGTTGGGCCGTCTATTTCGGCTCAGGGTACTCCCAGGTGAATCAGGAATTGAAAGAATCCTATCTCTTCGGCCTCAAGGCGTGGGATAAGGGGCAGCTCTGGTTAAACTCAGAGAAGATCAGAATCGAGGCGGATGATACAATTGACTATTCTGGTTTGACGGTCAATTTTACCTCTGGTGAAACAGTGACCGGAGGAACGTCAGGAGCATCAGGAACAATTGTGGCTCTTACTCAGTCGGGAACCGAAGGCACTTTGAAACTGGGCAATATCAGTGGTACCTTTGTTCTAGGTGAACCAATTAATGGATCACTGGGAGGCGCCGGGATGGCAATCGTCTCGGCAACCATTCACTCATCCTACCTCAACGATGCCTTGAATACGCCTGCGGTTACCGATATGGATTTTAACGATATCGGTGAGTATCTCTATACCGGTACTTTGCATGGACGGGTGCATCGGGTAACCAATATCGCACTCGATGAAACACCTTCCGTTGCCTGTATATTCGATTTTGGTGAGAATCGTTTGACCTATAACAGTTTGTCGACGTCGTTCACCGCTGGTCAGACAGTGACCGGTCAGACTTCAGGAGCAAGCGCCAAGATCGTTTATATCGAAGAAAATGGAACGTCAGGTACCCTTTATCTTGTTGATATAGCTGGAGCAGAGTTCCAGGATGGCGAGACCATCCAAGGCGGTGGCGGTGGGTCAGCAACCGTTGTCGGCACTCTTTATCAGGGAGATATTCCACTCAGGGCTGAGGTTGAGTGGGCTTATGGAGAAGATGACGACATGGCCTGGCTCTATTTTGGAAGCGGACGTTTTGAGACCCAGTATGATAAAACGACAACTGACCAAAATTTCTTTGTCGGTATGAAAGATTATCTTGATACGGACGACAATGATCCGGTTGATGAAACATATCTCAGTGATCTGGTAGGCAATTCCATAGTAGAAGTTACAACCGACAGCACTTTGACACCGGATATTGATGAGTCACAATTCAGAACCGTTGACGGCTCAAACTCAGGCAAGAATCCTTGGTATATCAAACTGCTGACAGCTGGGTATTCTGAACGGATTATAACCAAACCATTGGTTGTCGGTGGTCTTGTCTTTTTCCAGACATTTATCCCTGACAATGATCCATGCGGAGGCAACGGCTCTGCGTGGTTGTATGTCGTTGATTATGAGACTGGCCTGCCGCCGGAGAATACTGTTTTTGATATTAACGGTGACGGCGAATTTGATCAGGATGACATGGTGGACTTTGACGGTGGCAGTGAAGCTGACGATGCTGTAGCCGGGGTCTATCTTGGCAGAGGAACGCCCACAGGTCTGGTTTTGGAAGGCAATATTCTGTTTGCCGGTACTTCCGATGGCGGTGTCGGCGGCGGAGGTGGAGGTGATGGAGGCTTTGGCGGCGGCGGTGGTATTCCAATTGATCCCCAATATTTAATAGCTCAGCTAAAGGCCTGGCGGGACAGAAATCTATAGGAGTAGCAAATGAAACCAATTATGCAGCTTTTCTGGATCTTTCTTGTTCTCTGCTGTCCCTTGTGGACCCAGGCGGAAGAAATTCATATCGAATATGGAGAGATCATAGAGACATCCGGAGGTGACAATAATTACATCCAGGTAAGAGATAAAATTTTAAAAGTGGATAAAGTCTACATCAATAGCAGTGACGACTTCAGCAATGACGGTGAGAATGAAAACGAGCCTTTGGAGGAAATAGACAAATCTTCACTCAAAGAAGGAGATATTGTTCATTGTTTTATCACCGAGCAGAAAACCGACTACTGGGAGACGGAAAAAGTGATTCTGCTGGAGGGTACTGCCAAGACAAAATACCTGGCAGATTCTGAACTAAAACTGATTCACCAGGAAAATACTCAGCAGACAGGGAGTAAAAAGGCCAGCCAGGCCGTTGTAAGTGCTCCCCAGGATGTCCAGGAAGAAAAAGAACAAGAAAAAGCTAAAACGAAGAATAAAATTTATCTGGAGGATGGTGTTTGGAAGAATTAAATCCAGTTAATAACCAGTAGATATCACATAATAATTTTGGTTAAAGCCGCCTGTGAAGGCGGCTTTTTTTGTTTGAGTAACAAAAGGTTTGGGAAAATATTTCATGTAGTGCATTAAATTGTCAGAAAAATGTCAGATTGGCAGAGTATCATGGTGTCCCACAGGCTGATGAGAATAGCAGATCATTCCAATAAATCGGGAGAGCACCATGAACAACCAGAGAGGAATAACTACGACTGAAACCGTGATCTGTCTTGTTGTCATATCCGTTACTGCTGCTCTTAGTTATCCTGCCATTGCCAAAATCCAGAAAACGGCGAAGCTTCGGGCGGAGACGTACAGACTGGTCAACCGTATGCAGATGATGAAGATGGAAGCAGTAAAGAACAATTGCTATGTGGCTTTGTTGATGGCAGGGGATTCATATAATGTGTTTATTGATAACGGCAGTGGCGGAGGAAAAAGCGGGGATTGGGTCAGGCAGGAAAATGAGCGACAGATCGATTCCCATCAGTTGCCGGACGGTTTCAATCTGACAAACAAACGGGCCTGGCCGAGATTTCGTTTTAAAGGCAATATCGGCAATACGGGTGATACCAT
>CAZLGM010000248.1:0-4308 GCA_964558875.1 uncultured Desulfocapsaceae bacterium | reverse complement strand
GGTATCATTAAAACTGTCTTGAGGTATCATTATAACTGTCTTGATGTAAGACGGGTATCCGGTTTGATTAGCTGACATGAAAATCCAGCATTGTCTCTCTACATCATCTCTTTTTGGCGATCTTGATGAGGCAGAGATAGAGCGATTGGCCCAAAAGGTGATCGTTAAAAAAGTTGCGTCCGGTGATTTCATCTATCGTGAGGGAGAGGTAGGCAGCGACATCTATCTGATCGCTTCCGGCGCTGTTGATATAGTTTATAAATCCGATACCGGACAAATATTTACTATTGGCTGTATGGGACAGGGAAGCCATTTTGGCGAAACCACCCTGCTCACCGGTAAACACCATTCCGTCGGCATCAGGGCGTCTACCAAGACCAAATTACTCATCATAACAGAAAAAGTTTTTCACGAACTGTTCGATGAAAACAGTGTTGTCCATAACGCCTTGGAACGTTCTCTTGCCGAGCGGCTCCAACTCAGTTTCTACCTGCTGAAAGAAAACAGTGAAACACTTCAGAAGGGGAGTGCATCATTGGAGTCGGTCGATACTCCTGTTCTGGGCACCTCTTACTTGAATCAACCGAGTGAACTCAACTATGCTTTTGAGCAATCCAGGCTCTTTACAACGGTAAGGAGGTTGATAGAACAATTCGCAACTAACCGGGATCCGGTACTTATTACCGGTGAAGCCGGTACCGGTAAACGGCTGGTGGCAAAACAGGTTCACCTGCGCACTGAGACAAAAGATGTTCCTTATATCCAAATAGATCTTCGCCAGTTCGACCCATGGGTATTACAAACAAAATTGTTTGGCAGGGATCAGGAGGATTTTGTTTTTACCGAAGGAAGGCAGCCAGGCATCATTGAGCAGGTTCAGGCAGGCACCATTGTTCTGTATCATGCTGAAGAGCTTAACCAGGTTCTGCAGAGAAAACTCGTCAACCTGCTGCAAACTGGATTGTTCACCAACGGCAGAGGCGAAAAGAAACGTTTTCCGGCACGAATACTGTTTATTTGCAGATCAAATTTTGTTTCAGAGAGTACAAAGGAGAACATATTTATTCCGCAGTTTAAAAAGCTGCTCTCCAAACAGGTCATTACCATTCCCGCGTTGCGAGAACACAAGATTGATATTCCCAACCTGGTCAACCACTATCTGGAAAAGTATAGCCGCCAGGAGTTTAAAAATATCAGCAATATTACTCCCAGGGCCGTGGGAGTCCTGATGAATTATGACTGGCCCGGAAATATAAACGAGTTGTCCAATGTTATTCAGCGTGCAGTTATCGTCAGTGAGGATGGTGAGACTCTTTCCGAACAGATTCTTTTAGGATTACCAAGAACCGAGGGTAAGCAGCTTTTTGACCTGTTGCGAGTAGAGAAGGTTCGAAAGCTTTTCACCAGTCACTTATTTCCAGTTTTGCCAATGGCGCTGATTACCGTATTGGTTATTTTCGGTCTTGGTGCATTGATTCTCGGGCCATCTGAGGCTGATCACAATATCGGTATTACCTTAGGCTGGTATATCGGCTGGCCGCTGCTGATAATCTCATTCTTCTTTCTACCGCGTTTCTGGTGTAGTGTCTGCTCGATGGCGGTGCCGGGCAGGATCGTCCAATATTTCTATAAACCGAAGCGAAAACTGCCTTCGGTGATCAGCAACTATTCCGGATGGATTGTGACAGCTCTCTGCTTGGGAGTATTCTGGGTGGAGATTGTCTGGAATGCCTATCAAAGTCCTGCTCTTACAGCGGGAATAATTCTGTTTATTGCCACCGGCTCCCTGGTGTTCAGTATCTTATACAAACGAAGGGCCTGGTGCCGGTACATCTGTCCGCTGGGAGCAATGAACGCGATCTTCTCCATGCCGTCAATTCTTGAACTGCGAGCCAACCGTCATCTCTGCGCCAACCGTTGTGACGAATACAGTTGCTATACCGGCACCGACATAGCGCCTGGCTGCCCGATGTTTCGGCATCCTTATCTGGTCGATAATAACCGGGATTGCACCCTCTGCGGGAATTGTGTCAAAAATTGTCCACATCAGTCTATTCAGCTCAACCTGCGCCTGGCTCCTCAGGAACTATGGAATATGGAAACACCACGCCTATCGGACAGTTTTTTGGTTATGGGGTTGGCGGCAATTTTTTTCTTCCTGGCCCGCCATCAGGATACTACTCCGCTATTTATAAAATTGGGTGAGTTTCTTGGTGGTATATTTACCTCACCTTATCTGATCGGCAGTGTTCTTCTGTGGGGAACCGTTGCCGGGCTTTTTATCATTTTTATGATCTATATGTTCATCCAGTCAAGACTGCTGAAGAGCGACTATCGTCGGACGCTTGCCCTTTATGGTTATGGTGCCATTCCTCTTGTCCTCGGCGGCTATCTCGCTGTTTACGTGAAGATGTTCGTCACCGGCGCCGGTCGTCTGCTTCCCAATTTTTATGAGCTGATGGACAAGACGATCCCTATCGGTACTATTCATTTGCTTACCGATTCCGGAGTTACAACAATACAGCATATTATCGTTCTCGGCGGCATGCTTTGCACCCTCTATGCGAATTACCGGATAACCAGTCGATTGAGACAAAATAGAGAATTGTCCTCAATGATTCATTTCCCGCCTGCAGTGTTTAACCTTATCCTCGGTATGCTCTTTGTTGCCACCTTTTAGAACCGAAACAACCTCTTTAGGTTTTATTCATCCTCTGCTTCAACCGCTTATTCCGTTTTATCACATCCTCATTGCCGGTATACCATGGAGGAATATCATCGTAATCGGGGATACCGTCGTCGATTAAATATCTGGCATTGGGATTCCTCGGATAACCCATGGGAACCGCACCTGCACAGATACAGCAGATTCCGGTCTCACCACCTTTAAGCGCCCGTCTGGCCTCGGGTGAAACCCTGACAATGTCGCCGGTTTGCAGGTCGATGAGCTCATCGTCAATCAGAATAGAACCGCTGCCGGAAATGACGATATAAACCTCCTCCTGTTTGCGATGGGTGTGGGTGAAAGTATAGCCTTCATCGGCAGGAATATTGATCAACCCCAAGGCTACTGCCTGAAGCCCAAGCTGTTTTCTCGGGCTTGTCAGCCAGGGCAGAGAATCAAGATCAAGATGTATTTTTGTGTAATTATCTGCCATAAGCGCTGTTTTATTCTTTCGGTCTGTATATAAGGGCGGTAATCAGTCCTGCTACGATGAATCCCAGTGTTCCGAAAATAAACCATTGGACAGCAAGTGAGAAGGGAACAGGATAAATGACGTATTGATTGAAGGCGCCAACACCGTTGAGTAATAAACCCATTAGCAGCCCGTATCGGACTCCTTCACCAACACCTTTTCCCTCGTATCCTTTTGTGAAAATATAAACAAACATGAATGAAAGAACTAAAGAGGTGATATGCATAATCCACATCTTGTCCATCATATCCGGCCGCCACACCGACATCAGTTTTTCGTATGTCGGTCCAAGTAGTAATCCGTGGATGAGATAATCAAACAGTTGAAAGAAAATGAAAACAACAACAGCCGCTCCGATAAAACGTTTAGTATTCATGACAGACACCTCCCCATTAGTTTCATTGTTTAGGGTTCTTTATTGATATGAAGTATATCATGCTGCTGCAGTATCTTGAAGTGGCACTCGACCTTTAGTCGTAATTAATGTATATCTACCACTCGCCCGGTAACGGATAGGTGTTTTTGTAAGATTAAATAGAAGCCGTATGTTCGAATAAACAATAATCTCCGTCACCATGCAGGAGGTAAAAAAGATGGCGAAGGTTGAAGATATATTCCAGTGCACACGCTGTGGCTACTGCTGTCATGGAGACACAACAGTTTCTCTGGACGAAAGTGACCAGAAAAGAATGATCGAATCTCTAAAAATGAGTAGACAACAGGTTCGAGAAAAGTTCTGGCGAGTGACTGGAAGTGTGGTCCAGATGAAAGTGGTTGACGGGCATTGTATTTTTTATGACGAAGGCTGTACAGTCCACCGGGGCCGCCCCTGGCGGTGCGCCCAATGGCCTCTTCACCCGTCTATCTTAAGTGATGAGAATAATTTCAATACGATCCGTGAGTCATGCCCGGGCCTCAACCAGGATATTTCGTATGAAGAATTTTGCCGGATATTCAAAGAGCTGATGGATGACAATCAGACTATTCAGTGTTAGACCGCATTTCTCATGAACAGTTTGTAAACAACACCCTGTTGAACAACATAAACTATATTTTTAAATTATCTGGCAGTTACACTGTTGTGCACAAACTGTTCATGAGAAATGCGAGG